>CALKXT010000174.1 GCA_938003685.1 uncultured Sulfitobacter sp.
CGGCGCGCCTGAAATGAGCGCCGCACGTTATCAAGGTGAGTGGTTTATGACGGGCGATCAGGGCGTAATGGATGCTGCGGGTCAGGTCACATATCTGGGTCGCAATGATGACATGATGAACGCAGGCGGGTTTCGCGTGTCGCCCTTGGAGGTTGAGGCCGCGCTGGCCGCAGCACCCGGCATAGATGCGATTGGCGTCTGTCAGGTGGAAGTCAAACCAGACGTTTTTGTCATTGCAGCCTTTTACACGGCCCCCACTGCACTGGACGAAGACGCCCTGCACAGCTATGCCCAAGCCAAGTTGGCGCGCTATAAACAGCCGCGCCTTTATATCCATCTGCCAACCCTGCCGATGGGTGCAAATGGCAAATTGTTACGACGGTCGCTTAGGGCCGCATATGAGGCCCAAAATCATGCGTGACCCCGTCAAACTCGATATTATGTCAGACCCGATTTGCCCGTGGTGCTATATTGGCAAGGCGCATCTTGATAAGGCATTGATGGCGCATCCAGATCATCCGTTTGTCATCGAATGGCATCCCTTTCAGCTGAACCCAGATATGGCGCGCGACGGCATGGATCGCCGCGCCTATCTGGAAGGCAAATTTGGCGGTAAAGAAGCCGCGGTAAAAGCCTATGCACCTGTGGTCGAACACGCCAAGGCCGCTGGTCTGACAATCAACTTTGAGGCGATGAAGCGAACGCCAAATACGTTGAATGCGCATCGCTTGATCCATTGGGCTGGCATTGAAGGCCGCCAGATCGCCGCCGTTTCCGCGTTGTTTCAGGCATATTTTGTCGATGCGCGCGACATTGGAGATGTCGAAGTACTGGCCGATATCGCAGATGGCATCGAAATGGACGCGGCGGTCACGCTCAAGCTGTTGAAGACCGACGTAGACGCCCAAGATATCCGGGATCGCGATTCCCATAGCCGCAAAATGGGCATCAGTTCTGTACCAACTTTTATTGTTGCCAACCAACATGCGGTCCCCGGTGCGCAGCCGCCTGAATTGTGGGCGAATGTGATTGCTGATTTGATGGGACAGTCCTAGACAAGTCGCCCTACCCCTGCTGGGTGACACAAAACGGGCTGTAAAATCTAAAGTTTCTCTTTGCGTCGGCTGGTTTGTTGACTTAACCTACTACTCAATGAGGGGCAAAAGCCCCCGTAACGATCTAGATTGAGCGGGTAAAATGGCAGACAAGCAGGCAACACCAGACGTGGTGGTTAAAAAACGTGCATCCGAAATTGGGCGCAAAGTCATGGTTGGGACGTTTAGCAATTATGCGGGTCCCATTGATGAAAATGTCGCGCCAACATCCCGTATCAAAGCAGTTTGGCGCAATGAAACAGGTGCATTTTCCTGTGCCCCGGTAAAGACCTTGCCGGTATGATGACCCTATCCAAAGCGCCCCGCACTGTGCTGTCTTATGGTGCGTTTGATCAATTTAATCAAAATCACGTGATGCGCCTGCGTCAACTTGCGGCTCTGGGTGATGAACTCATTATTGGCTGTGCAACGGACGAACACGCATTTTCGGAAGGCTATCGTTGCGTCATGTCCTTTGCTCAACGCCGCGCCATGCTGGAAAGCTGCCGTTTCGTTTCTCGGGTGATTCCTGAGGAAACATGGGAACAAAAGCACACCGATATCGTCAATTACAATGTGTCCGTCTTTGCGATGGGCGCAGAGTGGCAGGGCCAATTTGATGCGCTTCAGGATATTACCCAAGTGCATTATTTGCCGATACCTGGTTTGATCCAGACCCCCAATCGGAAAGCCATTTCACAGCGCGCAGTCGCATGATGTCAAAAAATACACGCGATTGTAGATTGTGGCCCGCGCAACCTTAGGTTAAATCTGACGCCAAGTCGCGTCATGCAAATGTTGCGACTCACCAGTCGGAGCATTTCGTGTCATCTAAACCAATTGATTTTCGTCTAAGTCGGGTCGAATTTGTTGCAATGATTGCAATGATGTTTGCAACCATTGCATTTTCAATGGATGCGATGTTGCCTGCTTTGCCGGTCTTAGCGGCAGAGCTTTCTCCAGAAATGGCGCACCGCGCACCACTGATTTTGACGATGTTTTTCTTTGGCATGGGCGCGGGAACTTTTATCGCAGGGCCGCTTTCTGATGCCTATGGGCGGCGCAAAGTCGTGTTTATCGGCATTGCAATTTACATCGCGGCCTCAGCTGTAGCCTGGGCCAGTTCGTCGTTGGAGGTCATGTTGATTGCCCGCGTTTTTCAGGGCTTGGGCGCATCTGGGCCGCGTGTTGTATCGGCTGCGATCATCCGTGACTTGTTCAAGGGGCGTGAAATGGCGCGCATCATCTCGTTTGTGATGATGGTCTTTACGCTTGTACCCGTCCTTGCCCCCGCATTAGGCGTATTGATTATCGCCGTCATGGGCTGGCGCGGTATCTTTTTGGCGTTCATTTTATTTGCTGTCATCGTAGCTGTTTGGATGGCGTTCCGCTTGCCCGAAACACTCCCACCAGAGCGGCGCCGCCCCCTTAAACTCAAATTGATGGGTGCCGCGGTCATGGAGATTTTTAGCCATCGCACTGTGCGTATCTCGATCTTTGTCCAAACTTTGGCGATGGCTATGCTGATCATCACTTTGATGTTGGTACAGCCTATTTATGCGCAGATTTATGACCGCGCAGACAGCTTTCCGTTCTGGTTTGGCGGTATTGCCTTGGCAGCTGGCAGCGCCAGTATCTTGAACGCAATGTTGGTTGTGCGCTATGGGATGCAGCGGCTTGTCACGATCACGCTGGGCTTGCAGGTTCTCCTGTCTGGCACGATTTTGCTATTTGATCTCACTGCGGTGGCAGAACCATACGGTTTCGCCGCTTTTGTCATTTGGCAGACATGTTTATTCTTTCAGGCTGGGCTAACTTTAGGCAACCTAAATGCCATCGCAATGGAACCTATGGGCCATATTGCGGGCATGGCGGCCTCTGTCACAGGTGCGTTTTCGACAGTCATCGCCGCCATTATCGCCGCGCCAATCGGAACCATGTTTGACGGCACAACCCAGCCTTTGATTTTCTCCATTTTAGTGATGGCAGCTGTCGGGTTTTTGTTGATGCTTTACATGGCGCGGGTCAACGCGAGCATGCAACCCAATGCTGCTGAATAGGCAAATAACGGCGATCTAATTGCGCAAAAAATTGCCGGATTAGTATTTGATTCACTTTTGATTTGATATGTATCAATACGAACCGGTCACTCAGATGCTATCGTTAATTGGGCGGAAATCTGGATTTGTGACCGATCCAATGGGCATCACAAAACCGTCTACATCATCCGTTCACATCTTGAAAAAAGGGGCACTTCACATGACACGAACAACACTTGATCAACAGTTAGCCCAACTGGAACGCGACATGTCGCAAGCGAGCGCCGCAGAAAAGGCGAATATCGCGCGGCGCATACGCGCTTTGCTGGCACCTGAAAAAACCAAAGATGCAGGCACAATCAATGAAGGCGAAGACCTGTTCGACAATATGCCGGTCTAAGGTTTGGCGCAAAGGTAGATGGTATCATCTGCCTTTGCTATTTTGATTTCGCCAGCTTCTTCTTTTCCTTGGCAATCACGTGTTCTGCCAGATCACGCGCAATCGCAAACGCGCCTTTGATCTTGTCGACGTCACTCTTCCAATCACGGCGCACGACAATCTTGTTGTCTTTGACTTTCGCCAATCCGCGTTGATCTTGGATGAACGTGACAAGCCCTTCAGGGGATGCAAATTTATCATTGTGGAATTGGATCGTTGCGCCCTTTGGCCCCCCATCCAGTTTCGCAATCCCGGCGCGTTTACACATCGCTTTGATGCGCACGACCAGCATCAGCGTGTTCACCTCGCGCGGCAGTTTGCCAAAGCGGTCAATCAATTCTGCCGCAAAACCTTCAAGTTCAACCTTGGTGGTCAACCCACTTAGGCGACGATACAAACCCAAACGCACATCGAGATCAGGCACATAGGCCTCTGGGATCAGGACAGGTACGCCCAGATTAATCTGCGGTGCCCATTGGCCGTCATCATCCAGCACGCCTTCCATCTGGCCCGCCCTGATCTTGGAAATTGCCTCTTCCAGCATCGATTGATACATTTCAAAGCCAACATCGCGCATCTGGCCGGATTGCTCTTCGCCCAGCAGATTTCCTGCCCCGCGAATGTCCATGTCTTGGCTCGCCAGCGTGAACCCGGCCCCCAATGTGTCAAGTGATCCCAACACCCGCAGACGTTTTTCTGCGGTGGTGGTCAGTTTGGCACGCGGTTTGGTGGTCAGATACGCATAAGCACGGGTTTTGGAACGTCCAACCCGGCCCCTGATTTGGTAGAGCTGTGCCAGACCAAACATATCCGCACGGTGTACGACCATTGTATTTGCCGTTGGAATATCAAGGCCAGATTCAACAATCGTGGTGGCCAGTAGGATGTCGTATTTCCCATCGTAAAATGCGTTCATGCGGTCATCAAGTTCACCTGCCGCCATCTGACCGTGCGCGACCATATAGCTGAGTTCAGGCAGTTGCGCTTTGAGGAAATCCTCAATCTCGGGCAGGTCCGAAATGCGCGGCACCACATAAAAGGATTGCCCGCCACGATAATGTTCTCGCAGCAATGCCTCGCGCAGGGTTACGGCGTCAAATTCACTGACATAGGTGCGGATCGCCAAGCGGTCCACAGGGGGCGTGCCGATGATGCTCAGGTCACGCACACCTGTCAGCGACAGCTGCAAAGTACGCGGGATCGGTGTCGCGGTGAGCGTCAGCACATGAATATCGGTACGCATCGACTTGAGGCGTTCTTTGTGGGTCACACCGAACTTTTGCTCCTCATCGATCACCAACAGCCCAAGGTTCTTGAACCGGGTGTTTTTTGCCAGTAGCGCGTGCGTACCAATGACAATATCGCAGGTGCCACGGGATATGCCATCGCGGGTGGCGGCGGCGTCTTTGGCGCTGACAAAACGGCTCAGTTGGCGCACCTCAATTGGAAAGCCCCGAAAACGCTCTGCAAACGATTTATAGTGTTGGCGTGCCAGTAAGGTCGTCGGTGCAATCACCGCAACCTGCACACCCGACATTGCCGCAACAAAGGCGGCGCGCATGGCAACTTCGGTTTTGCCAAAGCCCACGTCA
>CALKXT010000175.1 GCA_938003685.1 uncultured Sulfitobacter sp.
TGACGCGACAATTGATCAAGCATGTGATCAAAGAACCCAACGCCAGTTTGGTTGTCATAGGCACCTGTGCCATCAAGATTAATCTCGACGTTCACATCGGTTTCGGCGGTGGTCCGTGTCAGGGTGGTTGTACGCATGTTATGCTCTCCGGGGCGACGGGTTTGCGTCCTTATAACAGGGGCGGCGGTCAGGCCAAGGGGGGCGATCAAACCAGTTTGTGACCAGATCACCCATTGCAGCCCGTACGACCATATGTAAGCCTGCATGCATCCAATATCAGAGGCCGCCCCATGAGCACATGCGTCTTTATCCAAATCCGTTGCAAACCCAGCACCACCTATAGTGTGGCTGACGAAATCGCGCTGCGCGAAATCCATTCAGAACTGTATTCAACATCCGGTGAATATGATCTTCTGATGAAGCTTTATATCCCTGACGAAGCGGATGTCGGCAAATACATCAACGATCATTTGCTGGATATTGAGGGCATCGAACGCTCTCTGACCACGATGACCTTTAAGGTGTTTTAAATGCGCGCTGTGGCGTTCTGTGCGGGTCTGCTGGCATTGGGTATCTGTTCGCCATCTCTTGCAGGCCAGCGGATCTATGAAGGCCGCGAAGCCGCCGCATTGCGATGTTCCAACACCCTTGCGCTGACCGCAGTGGCCCTGTCTGCGGCAGATTTGATTGGGGAGCCGGAAAAAGAGGTCATGCTGGGCGTGACGGTTTTGATCCTAGAGCGACATGTGAGCGGCACATGGCAGCAGAAAAAAGCCGCCCTGCGCGTGATGCGTGACCGGCGCAGTGTGCCCGATACACTTGAGGATTACCGCCGTAACGCGACACGGTGCTTGCGGCAGTTCCCGATCAATTAGGCGGGCAGGGTGGCGGCGAAACTACGATGAAGTGCCATCAGCCCAACATCACGCAATGTATCTCAGTTCCGGCTGAACTGTTTAGCCAGCAGCGCTGCTGCTGAAATATCCATTCCGGTTTCATCATCGCGGATGATCCCATCTTGGGTAGGCCGGAATAATGATGCCAAAACAATCGCTTCGTTATCTTTGCCAACGTCTTCGCCTTCCTTCATCGCCAGATAAGTTTCGGCAAAGGCCTTCTTTTCACTGGCATCTAATGCAAGGTGACGTTCGCTGAGGTGAATGCGATATTGTAGGCGCGCAATCCACATCAGTAAGGATGTGACCAACAACAGTCCGGTGACAGTCAGTGGCCCTTTGGCCGAAAACAGGCGTTCACAGGTTTCGGTCGCCGCCGCGTCAACCTGAGAAGGGATGCAGACAATTTCAAAGAAACTAGATGCGATATAATCCCCAAACCAGAATGGGGTGACTAAGCCAAAGGTGATCGTGATCGCAACGGCCACAACGAAACGTGTCATGGCATTCTTGGAATTATCTGTGTGCAAACCTTGACGCGTTTCCCATAGTTTTACAGGCGCACGCAGGCGTAACTGGTTTTCAAAAAGGTCACGAAGTCGCTTAAATTCTGCGTCTTGCTGCTTTTTTCGGCGCTGGTTCAGCTTGCGGATTATTTTGTCTAATCGTTCGGCTTCGGCTTTATAAGTGGAGTAAAATGTTTCCAAGTTCGTTTGGTGATCTGCATTTACATCTTTGGCTTTTGACACTTGATCAGACAGCGCGTCAACGTGGTTCTGCGCGACACTTACCGTTTCGACAAACCTCTCCGAAGAAACCTTATGATAGGGTAGGGCGTGAGCAACATGCGCTGCTTCGATCAGCGCGCCACCGGACCGTTCAGCCGGCATGGTATCAGAGGGTGAGCCAGATCGAATGTTAGAATTTTTCAATATGAAATGCAGGTATGCGGATAAAGCTCGTTGCTCACTACCATTTACAAACAACGCTAGAATAAGCAGACCTTCGACGCTTGTAGACGGTGGGGGTGGAAAGGCCACATTATTGCTATGCCGTTTGGATATTTTGTTAAAGGCGGATTGATCATCAAGGTTTGAAATCAACAGATCGAATACAGCGGCAAGATCGAAGGATCTAACGACGTTCTGAACATGACCGTTAAACAACATGTAGTTGAGATTAAGTGAGATATAGTGAAGGAACGACCCCCAAATGACCTTCTCATCCTCTAAGTGCTTTTCCATGCCTTTTTTTGATGGGAACGATACGTTGGCTACGGTCTCGTAATGAATCGTGTATTGTTCTGATGTCATGCGTACTTGCTACTTTTACTTTCAGGAAAAGTGTCACATCGAACCTATGTCTACAACGTCAGATTGTCTTAACCGGATGTTCTCATGGGATTAAACTTGAGGAATGGGGCATTTAATCTGAGGCAAGAGGGCAGGAATAGATACTCATCCCAAAAACACAAAGGCCGCCCGAAGGCGGCCTTGATATGTTTAACCGTGGGTAATCGGTTAAGTTGGAGCGGGCGAGGCGATTCGAACGCCCGACCCTAACCTTGGCAAGGTTATGCTCTACCCCTGAGCTACGCCCGCATCCGTTAGTGAGGCCGAGATACCCATTGGGCGGATATCGTGCAAGGGGTAAATGTCGGATATGGGCAAAAAAATTACATGTACTTGGAATGACCTGTTCGACGGGCGGATTAGATCGATATTTTAGGTGTGTGGATCGCCAGATTTTGTGCTGATTTGTGAATTGGCAGGCTTGAACGGACAGCCTGCACCATCAGGTTTGATCTAGCTTCCAGATGTCGAGCAGGGACATTGATATCCCGTCTTTCACGTCAGCATAGATCGTCACCTTCAATGGCTCTTTACCAAGGGATTCTCCGAGTGAAATCAAATCGCCGTTTTCAATCTCGCGGTAGGCCATGCTAAAGGGCAGCCAGCCAATGCCGATGCCCTTTAGCACCAGGTTTTTGATACCGCTGGAAAAAGCGGTCTCACACACTGGGTTGGAACACAGCCTTGGTGTCCCAAATTGTCTCTCGCCCGCGCTTAATACTTCGCCAAAGTAGCTTTCTTCTGGATAAACAACGGCTGGCGTGTGTTTGGGAACCTCGCCGGAGGCCTTGACGCTATAGCGCAGGGGGCCACCAACCACAGGGACAAGATAATCGATCCCCCATAATTCACGCCGAATGCTTGATCCAAAGGGCAAGGGGCGCGCGCTTTCTGCCTCATAACACAACAACATGCTGGTATCGCCGCGCAGAAACATCGTGACACAATCGCGCAGGTTTGCAGCGCGCAGACGGAATGTGACGGCTGGAAAAGACTGCTTTGCCCGCAACGCCATATCGGGAAAGGTTGAAAATACTGGCGCGTGTTGTGCCGCGATCGACACGGTGGAACGGGCAGGGTCGTAATGCGCAATTTTACCGCGCAGATCGCGGATGCGGGTAACCAACGCTCGAATCTCCGCTTCGTTGGAGGCCAGCGCGGGACTGATGTCGACCTTGTTTGTACCGCGCTCCAACACATCTACGCCCAACCAGTTCTCAAAGCTGCGGATGCGGCGTGAAAAGGCGGGCTGGGTGATGTTTCGTCGTGCCGCTGCGCGCGTTAGGTTATCTTCCTCTAATAAGACCAGAACATCGTCTAACCATTGCATATCCATCGTGAACTCCTTTTTGCCCAATGCAATGATATGGGTAGACCAACAAAAAAGCATTATTTTTCTGAAACGCTATTGGGGATGCTTTGGGTGACTTGAAAGCAAAGGATTCTCAGGCGTGACCGCAAGCAATCAGATTTCTGAACCCGAAGCCCCGATTTCTTCTGAGATGACACTCAGTCTTTGCAAAGACCTATCAATCGCCTTGGCCAAATTTCCCAAGGTGCGCTTGGGTCATTTGCCAACACCCTTAGAACCGATGGATCGGCTCAGCGAAATCTTAGGTGGGCCGCGCCTGTGGGTGAAACGTGATGATTGTACGGGGTTGTCGTCGGGCGGGAACAAGACGCGCAAATTGGAATTCCTGATGGCGGATGCGCAGCAACAGGGCGCGGATACGATCATCACGCAGGGCGCGACACAATCAAATCACGCGCGTCAAACAACGGCTGCGGCGGCAAAGATGGGCATGGCCTGTCACATTCTGCTCGAAGACCGGACAGGGTCAAACGACCCTAACTATATTCTCAACGGCAATGTTTTGTTGGACCAACTGCATGGGGCCTCCATTTCAAAGCGGGGGGGCGGCACGGACATGAACGACGAAATGTCAGCCCTCGCAGCTAAATTGCGCGCTGAGGGTAAAAATCCGTATATTATTCCCGGTGGTGGATCGAACCCCATTGGTGCGTTAGGTTACGTGAATTGCGCCCGCGAATTGAGCGAACAAGCCGCTGCCATGGGGCTGAAAATCGACGCTTTGGTCCATGCAACGGGCAGTGCCGGCACACAAGCTGGGCTGGTCACCGGATTGGCCGCGATCCAAAGTGATATTCATCTGTTGGGGATTGGCGTGCGTGCGCCCCAAGAAAAGCAAGAACAGATGGTTTTTGACCTCGCAACCAAGACCGCAGCACATCTGAATACCGGCCTAAACATTGCACGCAGTGATGTGCGTGCAAACTGCAATTACGTCGGGCCGGGCTACGGGCTGCCGACGGACGGCATGGTTAAAGCCGTGAAAATGCTGGCCGAAACTGAAGGGCTTTTGTTCGATCCTGTCTATTCTGGCAAAGGGCTGGATGGTCTGATCGATCAAATCCGCGCGGGCTATTTCGATGGCATGGAAAACGTCGTGTTTTTACACACAGGCGGTAGTGCGGCCTTGTTTGGCTATTCCGATACCTTCGATTTGCCTGGCTACACTGAATAAAAACAAAAATCACCAACAAGGAGACCAACACATGTCACTCAAGAAAACGCTACTCACCGCCACCTTGCTAAGCGCAATCAGCGCCCCAGCCTTTGCAGAAGACGTCAAAATTGGCGTGCCGACATGGACAGGTGCGCAAGCGATTGCGAATATTCTGGGCGCTGTAGTTGAGATGCGGATCGGTGGCACGGTTGAATATGTGCCGGGCAACAACGCAACGATCTTTCAGGCGATGGATCAAGGCAAAGGCGACATTGACGTGCATCCAGACGTTTGGCTGCCGAACCAAGAGAGCTTTACCAAGGAATATGTAGACGGCAAAGGCACTGTCACGCTGGCCCCCAATTCATACGCGGGCAATCAGGGCTTCTGCGTTTCCAAGGATTTTGCAGCGGCCAACAACATCACAGATATCGCTGATCTGGGCCGCCCGGATGTGGCGGCACTGATGGACAGTGATGGCAACGGCAAAGGCGAGATGTGGATTGGCGCGCCCGGCTGGGCCTCTGCGAATGTGAACGAGGTTAAGGTGCGCGATTACGGATTGCTTGATTTCATCGAACCGATCCGCGCCGAAGAAAGTGTGAAAACTGCCCGCATCAAGGATTCGATCGCCAAGGGTGAGGGATATGCGTTCTACTGCTATGAACCCCACGCGGTCTGGTACATGTTTGACGTTGTGATGTTGTCAGAGCCCACATTTGATCCGATGAAATACACCATGATCCAACCCTCTGATGATGCGGATTGGTATGAGAAATCCAGCGTGTCCACCAAGGATGATCTGAAAAAGGTACAGATCGCGTATTCCAATTCTTTGGCGGATCGTTCACCGGCGATCGCTGAGTTCTTTGAGCGTTTCTCACTCACGGCGGATGATGTCAGCAGTTTTGCCTATGAGATCAGTGGCAAGGGCCGTGATCCAGCTGAAGTGGCGCGTGAATGGGTCGAGGCCAATACTGACCGCGTTGATGGATGGCTTGGCCTGTAATCTGACGACTTGAAATTTGCTGATCCCGCAAGACTCGGGGTCAGCTAAACGCACGTTAATCGGCATCACGCCTAGGCCACGGAACGATACACCTTATGAGCGATGCACCGTTAATTGAAATTTCCAATGTCTGGAAAATATTTGGCGCAAAGCCAGAGGTTGCGTTGCGCGCAATTCGAGAAGAGGGGCTGGATAAGGCGCAGGTGCTTGCCAAACATAATGCCGTTGTTGGCGTTGCAGATGTCAGCCTTTCGGTCAATCGGGGCGAGATATTCTGCATTATGGGTCTGTCTGGCAGTGGAAAGTCGACACTGGTGCGCCATTTCAACCGTCTGCTTGAACCTACTGCGGGCAAGATTTTGGTCGAGGGTACCGATGTGATGGGGCTGGGCACCAAAGAATTACAGAACTTTCGCAATCGTAAAATCGGCATGGTGTTTCAAAACTTTGCTTTGATGCCGCACCGCTCGGTTCTGGATAATGTCGCGATGCCACTCGAAATCCGTCAGGTCAGTAAGAATGACCGGATGCGGCAGGCCGCTGCGATCCTTGATATTGTTGATCTTGGTGCGTGGGGTTCAAAGTTTGCCCATGAGCTGTCTGGCGGGATGCAGCAACGTGTCGGTCTTGCCCGCGCGCTTGCCGCGAACCCTGATGTTTTGCTAATGGACGAACCCTTCAGTGCGCTTGACCCGCTGATACGGCGTCAGTTGCAGGATGAATTTATCCGCCTTTCAAAGATCCTTAAAAAAACCACTGTGTTCATCACCCATGACTTGGACGAGGCCGTGCGCATTGGGGATCGTATCGCCATCATGCGCGACGGGCGGTTGGTGCAAACCGGGACAGCAGAAGAGATCGTGATGAACCCCGCAGATGACTATGTCGCTGATTTTGTTGCGGGCATATCGCGTCTCAAGGTGGTGCATGCCCATGCGATCATGCAGCCCATTGAGGCCTATGTGAAACGCAGCGGCCCGATTGGTAGCGAGACGCCGCGCGTCCAGCCGGACGAAACGCTGAGTACGCTGATCAACCTGGCGATTGACCACGAAAGCGCGATCCTTGTGTCCCAAAACGGCAAAGACATCGGCGTGATCACCCGATCCGATATCTTGCGGACCGTTGTTGAAGGAACAGAAATGTCATGACTGAAACAACGCAGAACCCGCTGGATGCTAAAGATACCGAAGCCGCCCTTGCTTATGCAGCACAGCGTCGCGAGAACATCCGCGCCTTTGTGCGTACACATCCTGACTACTATATCAGCCAATTTGACAAGATTGGCGAGAGTTCAAAGTTCACGGCGACCTTCAACCTGTTTGCGGGGATTTTTGGCCCGATTTGGTACGGCGCGCGGGGGCTGTGGTCTTGGGCATTGCCGTTTTTGATCATTGAAACACTGGCGCTTGTGCAAATATCACGTGGCCTGTTTGGCGATCTGGCTGCGGATGCTTTTAAACGCATTGCGTCGATTGAGGGCACGCTTGAACTACGACGCCAACAACTTGCGGCTGCAATCGAAAGTGGGTCGGAAAAGGTTGATGTCTACAAACGAACGGTGGACTCATTGGAAGATGCGATTGGCGGTATCCGCGCCGAGGCCGAAGCCCTATCTGAACAAGGCGTTACCATTGCCCTAACAGGGCTGGCCATTCTGCTGATCGTCAAAGCAGTTCAAGCCACGGTCGCCAATTGGGCACTAGAGGCGCGGTTTTCAGAATGGTTGTCTGATCGATCTGTAAGATCAGGCCTGCCTGTGTCACAAATCGTCTTTAGCGCGGTGTTTATGGGGCTGATCGCGATTGCCGCTATGTTGCATTACAGTTTGCCAGATCAGTTTAGCTTGCTTAGCTCATTCCCGACGAACCCGGAATATCGTCTGACCAGCATCGCCTCTGTTGAGGCATTCTTTGCCCTCGCGGTGTCCAATGGTGAGGTGCTGTTTGATTTCATTACCTATGGCATCCGCATGATCCTTGATGCGCTGGAACTGGTGTTTGTCAGCACGCCGTGGATTGTTGTCGCCAGCCTGATTGTGCTGCTCACGTGGTTGACCGCTGGTGTGCGCACCGCAGTTTGGTCCGGGGCCTTCCTTGCCTACATCGGGCTACTGGGTTTTTGGGAAAAGGCGATGACGACATTGGCGCTGCTTGGCACGGCTGCGTGCCTGTCGATCCTGATTGGTATTCCCTTGGGCATGTTCTGTGCGCGGCGTCATAGGTTTTATGCAGTGATCCAGCCAATTATGGACTTTATGCAAACCATGCCGGCCTTTGTTTTCATGATCCCTGTGATTGCCTTTTTTGGTACGGGCAAACCAGCCGCCGTTGTGACCACAATGATCTTTGGGGGCACACCTGTTGTGCGCTTGACGGTTCTAGGGCTGCGCGGCGTGCCGGACAGCGTGAGAGAGGCGGCAATCTCTTTCGGGGCGACCAAGTGGTATTTGCTGACCCGCGTTGACCTCCCGCTGGCCAGTCCATCGATCCGGGCAGGGATCAACCAGACGATCATGTTGTCCCTCGCGATGGTGGTGGTTGCATCATTGATCGGGGCCAAAGGCTTGGGCGAAGACGTGTTGGAAGCGCTGCAATACGCCAATGTTGGCCAAGGTATCTTGGCCGGGTTCGCCATTCTGTTCTGTGCGATGATTTTGGACCGGATCGTGCAAGGTAAACGAAAGTGATACCACTTGTCCTCGTGCATGGTTTTATGGGGGGCAGCGCACAGTGGTTACCGCAGATTGCGGGGCTGTCAGGCCAACGAGATATCATTGCAGTTGATCTGCCGGGGTTTGGGCTTAACACCCATTTACCGGTCATCAATACCATAGGCGGTTTTGCCGATTGGGTGATTGCGGAGCTTCGGCGTCAAGGCGTTAAGCGGTATCACCTGCTGGGCCATTCAATGGGCGGTATGATTGTCCAAGAAATGGTACGTCGCGACCAAGGCCATGTCGAAAGCCTGATATTGTACGGCACTGGCGCAATCGGCGTCTTGCCGGGCCGCTTTGAAACCATCGCTGAAAGCAAAGCACGCGCAGAACGCGATGGCTTGCGCGTTACGGCACGGCGCATTGCGGCGACGTGGTTTTTAAAGGGCGAAGCGGCGTCTGGATATGAGGATTGTGCAGCCCTTGCAGAGCAATCTGCATCTGCTGCGCTCCCCGCGGGCTTGGATGCAATGCAGGCGTGGTCGGGCGCGGATGGTTTGGCGGATATCAAACCTAAGACAACGATCATCTGGGGCGATAGTGACCGTACCTATTCTTGGGATCAGACACAGCTTTTGTGGCGGTCGATACCCAGTGCCAGCCTTGCAGTGGTCCCCGGATGCGCGCATGCGGTGCACGCGGAAAAACCGGATGTGTTTAATTTGTTGGTTTTGGATGGGCTAAGCGGGGTGGGCGGCGATGAATGACCCACTCTGCCACGATCACGTTGAGGACGACGCCAATCACGGACGCGCCTGTAAAGGACGCCTCAAATGGCATGCCAAAGACCCAGTCGGCTGCGTTGATAAAGATGCGCGCGGTTGAGACAGAAAGGCCAATGGCATAGGCGCGGATCATGCTGCTGCGATGTTGGGAAAACCTCTTGGTTCGGGCTGCTTGAAATGCGTGAAGCAAGAACGCGATCATAGTGAGGTTGATCACTGTTGTTGCGGCCTGCGTCAGTACCCCACCCACCGCAGGAAAGACAAACACCATCCAGATCACTGCGAAAGCAGAAATAATGCCACTAATGATAAAGAGCCGACCAATCGTGCGGTGCAGCGCACGAAAGCGCTGTCGCAGATAAGGCGCAAATTGCAGTGGCCCGATCAGTAGGAAAAGTAACCCGGGAAGAATGTGCAGCAAGCTGGCAATCGGGTTGTCCAAATAGCGTTGGGTGATCCAATCCGCTGGTATGCCTACCGGGGTTGAGAGTGTCTGCATCTTTGCCAACCCGCCTAAAATGACGGGTAATGTAAGTGCATAGAGGAGGGTCATTACAGAGGCTTGTTTCAACCGACTCATATGCTTTCCCGATAAACACCCGTTCACAAAAAAGGCCCCAACCGCCGTTGGAGCCTTTTTTCTTTTCACATCACAGCCAGTCTAGTGACCGTGTTTGATATCCCAGTCTTCCTGTTTTGGAAGGATCTCAAACGTATGCTCTGGTGGTGGGGAGGACAATGTCCATTCCAGTGTATCAGCATATTCGTTCCATGGGTTGTTTGCTGTAACCTTTGGTCCGCGCAGTAGTGAGTATGCGATGATTCCAAAGAAGAACAAGAACGAAGCAAACGACAGGAACGCACCGATTGAGGACCATTGGTTCCAATAGGCGAATGCCTCTGGATAATCGATGTAACGGCGTGGCATGCCCTGACGGCCCAAGAAGTGCTGTGGGAAGAATGTCAGGTTCGCGCCGATGAACATCGCCCAGAAGTGCAGTTTGCCTGCCCATTCGGGGTACATTTTGCCGGTCATCTTTGGGAAGTAGAAGTAAACACCCGCAAAGATTGCGAACACCGCACCAAGCGACATAACGTAGTGGAAGTGTGCCACAACGTAGTAAGTATCGTGGTAGTAACGGTCCACGGCTGCTTGGCTAAGAACGATACCTGTCACGCCACCAACGGTGAACAAGAACAGGAACCCAAACGCCCACAACATCGGTGTTTTCAGCTCAACTGAGCCGCCCCACATGGTCGCGATCCAACTAAAGACCTTGACCCCTGTCGGCACCGCAATGACCATCGTGGCCAGCATAAAGTACGCCTGTTGGTTCAACGTCATACCAACCGTGTACATGTGGTGCGCCCATACGACGAAACCCAATGCACCAATCGCAATGATCGCCCAAACCATTGGCAGGTAGCCAAAGATCGGTTTGCGGCTGAACGTGGCAATCACGTGGCTAATGATACCAAAGCCGGGCAAAATGATGATGTACACTTCTGGGTGGCCAAAGAACCACAAGATGTGTTGGTACAGAACCGGATCACCGCCGCCTGCTGGGTCAAAGAATGCGAACCCAAAGTTACGGTCCATCAACAGCATGGTGATAGCGCCCGCCAGAACTGGCAAAGACAGCAAGATTAGCCATGACGTCACAAAGATTGACCATGAGAACAACGGCACCTTGAACAAGGTCATGCCGGGGGCACGCATGTTCAGGAAGGTTGTGATCATGTTGATCGCACCAAGGATCGATGACGCACCCGATACGTGAACCGCAAAGATCGCGAAATCCATCGACATGCCTGCTTCTTTTACGGACAGCGGCGGGTACAGAACCCAACCTACGCCAGACCCAAGCTGACCATTGCCGCCCGGTGCCAGAATAGAACAGACAGCCAATGTTGTCCCAAAAACGTACAACCAGAATGACAGGTTATTCAAACGTGGGAACGCCATATCCGGCGCACCGATTTGCAACGGCATGAAATAGTTACCAAAACCGCCGAACAGGGCAGGAATAACCACAAAGAACATCATCAAGATGCCGTGACCCGTGATCAACACGTTCCACAAGTGGCCGTTTGGCGTACAAAGTGAATTGCTGTCCGCGATGAAACGGGCACCTTCCATACACATGTACTGAACGCCGGGGTTCATCAGTTCCAGACGCATGTAAACGGTGAATGCGACTGAGATAAAGCCAACAAAGGCTGAGACAATCAGGTACAAAATCCCGATGTCTTTGTGGTTCGTGGACATAAACCAACGCGTGAAAAATCCGCGTTCGTCGTGATGGTCTTGCCCGTGAATGGCTGCGTCTGCCATGCGGTGCCTCCTGAATAAAGATTTGACGCACTTGTCCAGTTGCCCGGCCGCATGCGGAGTCTCTCACGTTTTAGTGCGCTCATGCGCCGGGGGCAATGGGCGGGTTTGCCGCAGGGTGGGTTTATTTGCCTCATTTTGAACATCAACTGGGATGAGGTGCACTCAATTGCCAAAGGATCATCACAATTTAGCCCAGCTGCTGGGTCACATTTACCATCAACTACTTGGGTAAACTTGTAATCTAGCAGGTCGCGCCGTGGTTCAGATTTACGGGATGTGATTATGGCAACGAATTCGAGCAGCACACCTGCAACGCAGGGTGATCAGGTCATCAATGGCACTGCGGGCACTGATACGCTGACCGGCGGCTTTGGCAGTGACACCATCAATGGCGGTGCTGGCAATGACATCCTGCGTGGTGACGGCGCTGTTCAAGGCGCTTGGCATTACGAGACATTTGATTACGACTTTAGTTCTGCAGCGGGTCAAGCATTTGACATCGAAAACGGCACGCGCACTGGGTCGGGCTATGTTACCGACTTTGACGAAGGCAATCTGACCAATTCTGTGCGCGGCACGACGGGCAATCCCGAAGACTTTGGCGTTGTCTATACCAGTACGCTGAACACCGTCGCTGGTGGCACCTATCGTCTAACCACTGCGTCTGATGACGGATCGACCATCCAAATATTCGATTCTGCGGGCAACCCGGTGAGCTTCTCCAACCAGACGGGTGGCACGCTTGATTACTTGAACAATGATTTTCACCAAGGCACGACAACACGCTTTGGCGATGTGACGCTTGATCCAAACGAAACCTATACGATCCAAATCCGATATTGGGAAAACCGTGGCGGTGATACGCTTTCAGCAACCATCAACGGGCCGGATACGGGTGGGGCGACGCAAAATCTGTTGACCTCACCAATGATCGGTATGCCACCGGGGCCAGAGTATTCCGTGACAGGCGTGCCTGCTGGCGTTGAGGGCGCGGATAGCATTGATGGCGGTGCGGGCGACGACACGATCTTTGGTGATGGTGGCAATGACACGCTTTTGGGCGGTGCTGACAACGACAGTATAGATGGGGGCACAGGCAATGACTCGCTTGACGGCGGCATCGGGAATGACACCATCCAAGGTGGCACGGGCAACGACTTTATCGACGCTGGCACAGGCAATGACAGTCTAGTTGGTGGTGATGGCAACGATACGATGGATGGTGGTGCAGGCGATGACACTCTGACCGGGGGTGACGGAAATGATACCTTTATCTACACGCCGGGTGACGGTGATGACACGATCACTGATTTCAACACAGGCGCGGGCCAAGACATCAACGATGGTGATCAAACCAACAACGATTTTTTGGACCTGTCGGACTTTTATACAAGTATTTTCGAGCTGCGTGCGGACCTAGCTGACGATGGTATTCTGAACCAATCAACGGGTGATTACACCGATAATGTCTCGATGGCGGGTGGTTCGATTGTCCTGTCAGGCGTGTCGGGCAGCGATCTGACCCAAGATAACGTAAACATCGCATGTTTTGTCGCGGGAACACGGATCAAGACAGACGTTGGGCTGGTTGCGATCGAAGACCTCGTTCCCGGCCAAAAAGTTGTGACGCTCGACAATGGACTTCAACCTGTTCGCCACGTCCTGCAAAGCCGTGTCTCGGGCACAGGCAAATTGGCCCCGATTGTGTTTAGCGCAGGCACATGGGGGGCACAGCGCGACATGGCGGTGTCTCCGATGCACCGCATGTTTGTCTCAGATTGGCGTGCCGAATTGCTGTTTGGCGAAAGCGAAGTTTTGGTTCCGGCACATTTTCTAACCAACGGTGAAACGATTTATCGTCGTCCGTGTGCCGATGTTGTCTATGTCCACCTTGTCTTTGATGCGCATGAGATAATACTGGCCGAAAATATCGCAAGCGAGAGTTTTCAAGCTGGACTTGATGGAGTGGACGACGCCGAAACCCGCGCGGAACTGTTGATGCTGTTTCCTGAGTTGGAGAATGGTCAGCCACACCCGACTGCACGACGTGTATTGCGTGGTTACGAATCTGTGATGCTACTGCGCAATTAAGACGACGCGCCAAAGGTTGCGTCAAAACTGGTTCTAAGCGCCACATCCACATCGTCCATTGTCACAGGCAACCCAAGATCAACCAACGACGTGACCCCATGCTCGGTGATTCCGCAGGGTACAATTCCACCAAAATGACTCAGGTCCGGCTCTACATTGATGCTGATACCATGAAAGCTGATCCACTTGCGCAGACGAATACCAATGGCGGCGATCTTGTCTTCTGCGATTGACCCATCTGAATTCAAAGACTTTTCTGGCCGTTGCACCCAAACACCAACCCGTCCATCCCGAATTTCGCCGCGCAGGTTGAATTGATCCAGCGTTGCAATCACCCAAGCCTCAAGGTCGCGTACAAAACACCGCACATCGCGCCCTCGTTTGCCGACGTCTAACATGACATAGGCCACCCGCTGTCCCGGGCCGTGATAGGTATATTGCCCACCACGTTTGGTGTCATAAACAGGGAAACGATCTGGGTCAGTCAGGTCCGAAGGTTTGGCCGACGTGCCAGCAGTATAAAGGGCAGGGTGTTCGACCAGCCATATACATTCATCTGCCGTGCCTGCCGCAATTTCTGCTGCGCGCGATTCCATCCACGCCTCAGCAACGCGATAGTCGGTCAAACCGTCCGTTGTAATCCATTCTACCATGGGAGTGACTTAACGCGCGTCCCGCTGCGAGGGAAGGGGCGTTAAGCGGCTGTTTCTTTTTCGCTTAATACCTTTTGCAACAACTGGGCGTAGTTCTGCGCACCTTGTGCGCCAGTCAGCAAATACTTCCCGTCAAACACCATCGAAGGCACGCCAGTGATGCCGCGTGAACTCCAGAACTCTTGGCGCTCGCGGACTTCCTTGGCATGGGTGCCACTCTTCAAGACCTCTTTGACCTCATCAGTATCAAGACCAACAGAGGTTGCGATCTCGATTAAGATGTCGTGTTGGGAAACATCTTTACCATCCGTGAAATGCGCCTTGAACAACGCCAATTTCAATGGATGTTGCAGGCCTTTTGACTGCGACCAGTCAAGCAGTTGATGGGCTTCAAAAGTATTTACAACCTGAGTGTCGGCATCAAAATTAAACGCAAATCCCAAATCGGCACCCAAATCCGAAACCCGCTTGCGGTTTGCTACGGATTGCTCAGGCGGGAGCCCGTATTTCTCCGCGATGTGTTCACCAAGGTTTTGACCCTCTGGCGGCATGTTTGGGTTCAATTCAAACGGATGCCAACGAATGTATGCACCAACACCAACTTCGGCCAAGGCCTGTTCCAATTGCTTAAAGCCAACAACGCACCAAGGGCACATTACGTCCGAAACGATATCGACTTGTACGACGGGCGCATCAGGATCTTGTGTGGGTTGAACAGGTGTCGGGGACATGGGGGGCTCCTCAATAGGGGTGATAATGCAACTTCGGCGTGAACACCTCTCTTTACAAGAGGGGTTCATGAACTTTTCACGCATCAAATTTTGGCGCCTGAAATAACTTGTGTTAGCGTGACTGTAATAAGGTGATTCATTTTTGGAGCGATACGATGATATTTAAGGTAATGACTGGGGCTGTGGTGGCGATGTCACTTGCGATAATTCCGGCAGAACGTGCAGAAGCAGACGCAGGTGACTTTATCGCGGGGGCCATCATTGGTGGCATCGTGGGGGCCAACGCAAAGAAACAGCGCCGCACAACCCGGAGCCGCACAGTACGGCGCAAAAAATCTACACGGTCCAGCATTCCTGCGTCCCAAGAAGGCCGCAATATTCAAGCATCACTAAATTACTTTGGTTTTGATGCAGGTGCTGTTGATGGGCAGTTGGGCCGTAAGACTCGCAACGCCGTATCACAGTATCAGGCATATCTGGGCTATCCAGTCACAGGCAAAATGACAGCGTTTGAACAGAACCTGCTGATCTCAAGTTACAATCGTGCGCAAGCGGGCGGATATGCCGTTCAACAACAAGTGGCGGCAAATTTTGACGGTACACGTGGGTTATTGAAGACCTACCGCGCTGAAATGGCCGGAACCGCCCCAGCGCCAGCGGCACCCGCAACAACGATTGTTGTCGCACCCCAGCCCGCACCTGCGCCGGCAAACCCACTTGGTGTAACAGCACTCGCATCAGCGGTGGCACCTGAACCAACCGTTGGTCTGCCAAACTTCCTTGGTGCTGGATCACAAGCATCACTTGCCTCGCATTGTAATACTGTGTCGCTGATTACCAACACCAACGGCGGCTTTACGACACTTGCCAGCATGTCAGACCCGAACGTAGCGTTGAATGAACAATTCTGTCTTGCACGCACCTATGCCATCGCGCGCTCTGAAGAATTGGTGAGCAAGATCCAAGGTTTCACACCAGATCAGATTGCCCAGCAATGTGCGGGCTTTGGTCCTGCGATGAAAGACAAGGTTGCGTCTTTGTCCTTGAAATCACGTGATGCTGTGGTTGCGGATGTGTCGTCCTTCATTTTAACCACCGGTATGTCGCCTGCACAGCTACAAGGCACCGCCAAGATTTGTTTGGGTGTTGGTTACCGCACAGACAATATGGATGTGGCAGTTGGTTCCGCGCTCTTGCTCTTTGCAATGGGTGAAGGGGTCTACGGTGAACTGATGGGGCACCACTTGTCTCAGGGTTTTGGCCCGGCCAAGCGCGTAGACGTTGCAGCCAGCTGGTACGAAGCAGGACTCGCGGCATCTGATTCTGGTGCAGCGGCGGTATTTGTCCCTGGTCAACCAGAACGCACAGAATTGATCCGTCAGGCCTCAATGCGTGCGAACGGTGTACCTGCCGCAGCAACCCTGCCATTGGTACAGCCCGCTTCTAGCACTGGATTGCCGACTTTCTCGATCAGCGAATAGGGCGAATAAACGTAAACATATCAAAGCCCCCGATGCGAATGCGTTTCGGGGGCT
The DNA here is from genome assembly GCA_938003685.1 of uncultured Sulfitobacter sp. GTDB lineage: Bacteria > Pseudomonadota > Alphaproteobacteria > Rhodobacterales > Rhodobacteraceae > Sulfitobacter. The sequence goes on from CALKXT010000175.1 coordinate 16,572, forward strand.
TTTTGTTGCCGATTGCCTCTTCACAAGCCCGCAGACTTTAGCTAAACGGCTGGAACCATCCATGGCGTGCGGTCGTGGCGGAATGGTAGACGCGCAGCGTTGAGGTCGCTGTGGGGTAACACCCGTGAGAGTTCGAGTCTCTCCGACCGCACCAATCTATCAATATAACGCATTGATTTTATTTCGTGAAAACCGGATTGAAAGCCAAATTTTGCATCGGCTTTGTGTTAGCTGTGTTTTGCAAAAGGTTTCGAGAACCCAACTCAATCATGATAACAAGCGCATCCCTTTATCATGACTGACCCTAACTGTGGTCAACGCAACGCTTTTTAAGTGTAAGAAATCGTTGTGATGAGAATGCTGTCAAAAGCGGCGTTGAAAGAACCAGTAGTAGTATATTCACCTTAACCCTATTAACCCAATGCGTTGCCAGAATGGAAAAGCCAGGTCATTTTCCCAAGTGGATATAGTTTAGCTTGAACCGTATGGGATGGATTGAGAGCGAGGCGTTGAATTTGCTCAATCAACGTATCTCTCGTCGCATGTGTTGAAATAAGCTTCCTTCTGAAGGTGGACGTTCGGTAGGAATAAATCGGGCCGTCTTAAGTTGGATCGGCCCAATTTGAAGGCCGATCCAATTATCACTGATTATTCAGCGGCTGTTGGTTGCTTTGAGGGATGCTTGCGTTCCTGCCAGATGATGAACAGCAACCCGAATGTCGGGAGGATGATCGCGGCGAAGGGGATGTATCCTGCCCCCCACGTGCTATCAACAACGATGCCCCCGATGATCCCGCCCATGGCGTTGGCAATGTTGAAAGCCGAGATGTTGGCTGTTGCCGCAAGCTCAGGCGCATCACCACCATGTTTCATCACACGCATCTGCATCGGCGGCACGTTGGCAAAGGACACAATACCAAAGACAAAGGCTGCTGTGACGAACAGGTAGGGTTGTGGGGCAACAAGGCCGACAACAACCAATGCGACGATCATCGCGGCAGGCCATCCAATCAAAGAAGCCGACAGATTACGGTCGGCAGTTTTGCCGCCAATGGTGTTACCAACCACCAGCCCCAGCCCAACAATGACCAAAATCCAAGTCAACGATGACCGTTCAAAACCAGCGACTTGTTCTGCAATCGGTGCGATGTAGCCGTAGAAGGTCATGAACCCAACCCAGCCCAGCGTCGTGATTGCGAGACTCGCAATCAACTGCGGGTTTTTGAAGGCAGCGATCTGACTGCGAATGGAGCGTGGTTCCTCAGAAGCCTGCTTTGGGATGGCGGCGGCAATCGCTGCGGCGGCCAGCGCACCAAGGGCAGCAACAACCATAAAGGTGACATTCCAGCCGTAGATATTGCCGATCCAAGCACCACCTGGCACGCCTAATACATTGGCGAGTGTCAGGCCTGCAAACATCTGACCCACCGCTTGGCCCGCCATTTTGTCAGACACCAGCCGGGTCGCGACAACTGCGCCAATCCCGTAGAATGGCCCTTGGGTCAGGCCCGCCATAACGCGGCTAAACATCAAAACAGAGTAGTCGGTTGAAAATGCTGTAATCAAGTTTGAGACGACGAACAGGCCCATCAATCCGATCAGCACTTTGCGTTTGTCATAGCGAGCTAGCCACAAGGTCAGGATCGGCCCCCCGATGACGATGGCCAAGGCGTATCCGGTAATGAGGTGGCCTGCTTGTCCCTCAGATATGTTCAGTGTTTCGGAAACTTGAGTCAGGATACCTGCGATTACGAACTCTGCGGTGCCGATTGCGAAGGCGGCCAAGGTCAGTATCCAGACCTGTAGCGGCATTTTGGATTTCAGTGCCATGATGTGTTCCTTTCTTGAAACTCAGGCTGATCAGTTGATCAATGCGCCACCGTCGATGTCGATCACGGCACCGGTGACAAAGGGATTGTCGATTGCAAAAAGGTACCCTTGGGCAAGGTCGCCAGCCGATCCTACCTTGCCTGCCGGAAGCGTGGCCGCGGCGCGATCAAGCATGGACGTGCGCGCAGGTTGATCCATTCCCGCGTAGGCGTCCGTATCTGTCAGCCCGGGGCTGACCACGTTAACGCGGATTGGAGCGAGTTCCTTGGCGAGGATTTTTGTTGTCGCTTCAATCGCTGCATTCATCGCGGTTTTGACGTATGTGCCGGGAACCGTGCGGCGTGCAAGGAAGCCAGATGTCAGTGTAATTGTCCCGCCAGGTTTTATGTACTTTGCTGCCGCTTTCGCCGTTGCGATGGATCCCCAGAACTTTACGTCGAAGGCTTGTTTCGCATCATCAATCGTTAGCTCTGCAACTGCGCCACCCGGGGCAAACGATCCTGCTGTGAAAATTACGTGGTCAACTGGACCTTGATTGTCAAAGTACGCAGCAACTGCTGCATCATCGGAGACATCCAGACCCGTTGACCGGCTGACCGCAACAACCGTGCCCGCTCGTTCGCGCACTGCGTTAACAACTGCTTTGCCGATGCCGGATGTGCCACCAACGACAATTGATTTAGTATCTGATGTGAAAGTCATTGGACCTGCTCCTGTGATGGTGTCGGAAGGGGTTCGTGGAAAACGGCCTCAAGAAGTGGGCCGGACGGTGTGCGAAAGAACACGCGCCGCTCTTCCAGTTCTGGTAGATCCATCGTTGAACAGCGGACGCCCAAATTCACGAGTTTGGTTCGGAAGGCTTTATAGCCATCAAGATGAATGCCAATGTGATCGAACGCTTCGGCGGCACCGTCTAAGCCGTTTCCATGTGCCCCAATCAGGTGGACGATTGGCTTGTCATCTGCGTACAGCCAATGACCGGGGATGCGGTGGATGGCCTTTGGGCGTTCGCGTTCCTCAAGATCGTCAAAGACGCTAAGAAGGAATGCCTTCGTGCCCGGCAGGTCGCGTGTGCGGATGGTAATGTGATCAAGATGCATGATGATCTCCTTTCGTTGATCACCAAATAGCAGTTGCTTTGATCGCGTATAATTGACCAATATTCGAAATGATAATTCGAAATAATCAAACAATGGATATCTGGCATGCTCCTCGATAACCTTCGCCTGTTCCTTCGGATCGTTGAAAAGGGAGGGCTAGCCGCCGCTGGACGCGAATTTGGGCTTGCGCCTGCTTCAGTCACCGAACGGCTTGCTTCCCTTGAGACGCATTACGGCGCACGGTTGCTCACGCGCACAACGCGGTCCATCAGTCTGACTGACGAGGGCCGTGAACTGGTGACGGGTGCGCGACGTATTTTGGCAGAAGCAGAAGAGACCGAAGCCCGAATTAAACTTGGTATTGAGAAAATATCAGGGGCCATCCGTCTGAGTGTACCAATTGATTTGGGGCGCAATCAAATTGTTCCGCTCCTTGATGCCTTCATGGATCAGCACCGCGAAATCAGCGTTGACCTGACCTTGTCGGATGGCATGATTGATCTGGTGGGGCAGGGTATTGATCTTGCGCTTCGGTATGGGGATCTTGCTGATAGTTCTATGAAATCCAAAAAGCTACATCACAACCGCCGCCTGACATGTGCCTCGCCCGATTACCTGAAATTGAATGGAACGCCGCAACATCCAGAAGACCTTCTACGCCACAACTGCATAGTAATGCGCTTTGGGACACAGACATATCAGGATTGGTCGTTTGCGATTGAAGGCAAACAGCGCACCTATCGAGTTTGGGGGAACCGCACTGCAAATGATGGTGATTTGGTCAGAAAATGGTGCGTTGAAGGAAGAGGCATAGCGTTGAAATCGGAATGGGATGTTCATGCGGATATCAAAGCGGGTCGGTTGATTTCGATCCTTGATGAATTTGCTCCGCAGCCAAATTCATTGCAGTTGGTGTATCCAGCAGGCGCAGTACAGCCAAGGCGGGTGCGCGCTCTGATAGAGTACCTGTCTGAGGCGTTTTCACAGTAAGAAGTAAGCTGCTTTCTCGGGCATCTCATCCTAAAGTGTGAATGAGGAAAGCCATGTCACCCGGGAGGCTTTTTCCATACGCAATCAGATGTAAAACCTCAGCGCGTATTGGAACCCCAGACTTCTGATGATTTAAGTCAAAGCAGACAAACAATGGATGGCCGAAATATGAAACGCTCTCGTATCAACGACATAATTGAAGAATCTGATGAAATGATCCGCAGCTTTGGGTTTCGTCTGCCGTCGTTTGCCTACTGGAGCATGGATGAATTTATCGCCAACACCCCCCAAGCCAAGGCGCTTATTGATGCGCGTTGTGGCTGGGATATTACCGATTATGGCGCTGGAAAATTTGATAAAATGGGTTTGGTCTTGTTCACGTTGCGCAATGGTCGCCTTGCGGATTTGCACCGTGGTGGTGGTATGTGTTACGCCGAGAAGTTATTGATTTCAAAGCAAGATCAGCTGTCGCCTATGCATACCCATGTGATCAAAGCTGAGGATATCATCAACCGCGGTGGCGCGACACTGATCGTGGAATTATTTGGTTCTGATGATCATGGGCGCTTTGATGAAACGCGCGGTGGCGTTGTGATGTGTGACGGGATCGAAACGCCCTTTGATCCGGGACAAAAGCTAAAGTTTGAACCCGGTCAAAGCGTGACGTTGATGCCCGGTGATTGGCACGCGTTCTGGGGCGAGGGAGGCGATGTTTTAATCGGTGAGGTATCTACCGTGAACGATGATGAAACCGACAACATTTTTCGCGAAAACATTGGCCGCTTTTCAACCATTGATGAAGATACCAAACCCGATCACTTGCTGGTCAGCGATTATCATCAGTATCTTTTATCGTAGCTTACAGCACCCGAAATCAATCTCCGCCAAGTAGGACATCCTGAACGGCCTGATCCCAACCTAGGTAAAACGCATCCCCATGGCGAAACACGGGCCGGGCCATCACTTTGGGCTTAGCGGCAATTTGTGCGTCAGCCTCTGAGTTCTTGAGCCAGTCGTTGAGCGCGCGGTAGTCGTTTGAGCTTTGATCCACCAGTCGATCGCCAAACTCTACAATCAATTCGGCCAATTCGGCTTCACTTAAAGGGTCCGCACGGACGTCGCGAAAATCCACTTTCGTGCCATGCGCCTCCAGCGCCTTTTGGGCTTTTTGGCACACCGCGCAGGTGCTCAATCCATACAGTATCACGTGGCAATCTCCTTGTGCTCTTCTGTGATACGCTCAAGTATCTTAGCGATGAACGCAACCAGTATCGCGCATTACACACTTTGGTTTTACTATGACGGGGTGTTGCAAGCGCAGCCCCGAGCGGAGTGTGTCATTCTGTTGTCAAATTAGCGCCTCATACATGGATGCAATAATCAGGCGTTGGTATTCTGTATGCGAAGTTGCATTGTATCCGTAAGGATACAAAAAAGTTCTGAAAATGACTCAAGTAGATTCCCAAGATTTTTCACAAGGTGAGATTGCCTATCTGCGCCTTCATGCAGCCATCAAGGCAGGGCAGTTTCAACCCGGTGACCGTCTGCGCGAAACAGATGTGGCCGCGCGATTGTCTTTGTCTCGTACCCCGGTGCGCGAGGCGCTGCGCAAATTGGAAAGCGATGGGATCGTGGAACATCGTGCCCGGATTGGTGCTGTTATCCGAAGCTTGTCTCATCCCGAAGTCGTGGAACTGTATGAAATGCGCGTTGTCCTTGAACGCACCGCAGCAGAGATGGCGGCAAAACATGCCAGCCCCGCAGAGATTGATGTGCTTGAGGATATGAACACGCAGATACGCGCGGTCCGTGATGATATGCAGGCGGCATCGGCGCTGAACCAAGACTTTCATCGTTGCATTTACCTTGCGACCCGGAATCGGTTTTTATTGGAATCTGCGCGTGCCTTAAACAATGCTTTGATGTTGCTTGGGCCCACCACATTGGTGGATGACGCGCGGATAAAAGTGGTCTGTGAACAGCATGGTGTGATTATCGAGGCAATCCGCGATGGTGACGTCGAGCGCGCGGGTAATGCTGCACAAACCCATTTGCAGACGTCGTTACGACACAGATTAAAGGCCATACGCTCATGATCCCGCATCTGACGGCCATTGGTGTCGCGGGGGGTGGGGTTGCAGCCTTTAAATTATTTGGCTTGCCGCTGCCATGGTTGCTTGGTCCTATCTTTGCTTGCCTGATTGCCTCCCTTGCGCGAGTGCAAATGCGCGGGATCAAAGTGCTGAACGATGGGATGCGCACGATTTTGGGCGTTGCTGTAGGGGCGACTTTTACAACAACATTGCTGGTTTCGATGATGGGGATGTGGTCGACGCTGTTGATGATCCCACTGATGGTTCTGGCAATCGGCGCAGTAGGTGTACCTTATTTTCAAAGGCTATGGGGTTTTGATTTTGCCACCAGCTATTATGCTTCAATGCCCGGTGGGTTTCAGGACATGGTCCTGTTTGGTGAAGAGGCGGGAGCGGATGTGCGCGCCTTGGCCTTGATCCATGCCACCCGCGTGATGGTGATCGTGGTCGCACTTCCGTTTCTACTTAGCTGGGCGTGGGATGCAGACCTGTCAAATCCTCCGGGTGCGCCTGTGTCTTCAATTGGCATGGGGCAACTGGCGTTGATGGTGTTCTGCGGTATTGCTGGCTGGCAGATTGCAAAGCGGCTTGGCATGTTTGGCGCGTCTATCTTGGGACCGCTGATCCTTGCCGCCGTGTTTGCGTTAAGTGGTATCTTGCAGCACCGCCCCCCAGCAGAGGCGATTTGGGCCGCACAGTTTTTCATAGGGATGAGTGTGGGTACGAAATATACAGGCGTTACAACAACCGAGGTGCGCACCTACGTCACGGCGGCCTTGGGGTTTTGTGTGATACTCTTGCTGCTTACTGTGATTTTTGCTGAGGCCATTCATTTGCTTGATCTTGCGCCTGCGATGGAAACCGTCCTTGCATTTGCACCGGGCGGACAGGCGGAACTAACTGTACTGGCATTGATCGTCGGGGCTGATATGGCGTTTGTGGTCGCGCATCATGTATTGCGGATTTTTGTGGTTATTCTCGGTGCACCGCTGTTTGGGCGTTTCTTTAATTCCACCTCAAGGGAATAAGAAAAGGAGCATTTGACATGAGTGATGATCTAAAAGCACTGGCCCAGAACGGTGAGCTACGGGTTGCCATCAATACCGGGAACCGGGCGTTGGTTCAGATGAAAAATGACGTAGTACAGGGCATCAGCCCAGCATTGGCCCAACGGCTGGCTACAGAAATCGGGGCAGATTATAAGCCCGTGATCTATAATGGTGCTGGCAAGGTCTTCGCGGATGCGCATGAAAATAAATGGGACGTTGGATTTCTTGCCATCGATCCGAAACGGGTTGAAAAGATTGCCTTTACCCGCCCTTATATTACGATTGAAGCGACCTTTGCAGTGCGCGTTGGGTGCGATATCATGGATGTCAAAGACGTTGATCGCACAGGGCTGAATGTCCTGACTTCAACTGGTTCAGCATATGATATGCATCTGACGAATACTCTGGAGCATGCAACGCTTGAACATTCAGGCACGCCACCAGAAAGCTTTGCTGAATTCCAAGCAGGTCGCTGTGATGCCGTTGCGGGTGTCCGGGAGTCGTTGCTGGGGTTCTTTGGAAATGACACAGCAGTTCGTATCTTGCCGGGGGTCCTCACATCTGTTCATCAGGCGATGGCATTGCCGGTCCGCGATACGCCGTTGATCACTGCACTGGATGATTTTGTTGCACGTGCCATTGAAGATGGCTTCGTTGCATCGGTACTGGGTTTAGATGCTTAGGACCAGACAGATGGGTTGATCATGTGGATGGGTTCACCGTTTGCATAGGCATTGAGTTGGTCAAATATATCCGCAAATTGTAGATCAAATTCATCTTCGGTGACATAGCCGATATGTGGCGTGGCAAGTACGTTGGGGTGGGTAAGCAAAGGGTTATGAACATCTGTGAGTGGTTCATGATCAAAGACATCGACAGCGGCATGAATACGCCCTTTTGCGATTTCAGCTTCTAACGCGCCTTTTACGACCAAGCCTGACCGCGAGGTGTTCACAAACAATGCCCGTGCTTGCATAGCGGCTAAATCGGTTGCGGTTATCAGCCCATGGGTCGTAGGTTTTAGGCGGACATGTAGGCTGATGACATCAGAGGTTGCAAAGAATACCTCGCGTGAGGGCGCGACAGTCTCACCCGCAGCGGCTGCGCGCGCGCGACCCTCGTCAGAAGACCACCATTGTACGTTCATCCCCAGCGCCTTGGCATATTCTGCAACCGCGCCCGCAATGCGCCCAAAACCATAGAGTCCCAGCGTGCGGCCACGCAATGTTCGCCCCACACCAGATTGCCATTGTCCAGCCGTGAGTGAGGTGACTTGCTGTGGAATTTGTCGATAACTGGCAAGGATCAGCGCCAATGTGTGTTCAGCGGCGGCATAAGACGGCGTACCCGAATGCATGTTTGAGCATAGCAGCACATCGTTTGCGGTGCAGGCATCTACATCAATATGGGGGTACACGCTACGCTGTGAAATCAATTTGAGGTTGGGCAGGCGTTGCAAGAGGTCGGCACTAATTTTGGTGCGCTCGCGGAACAAGACCAACGCCTCAGCATCTTTAACACGTTGTGCCAACACGGCTGGATCAGGCTGATGATCCGTCCAGACGGTCACGTCATGATTGGCAAGTTTATCATAGCAGGGCAGCCCCCGCAGCGTGTCAAACCAATCATCAAGAATATGAACTTTCATCGGCTTTCAACACCTGCGAATTGGTCAGGGGTTCGGGGGGTGGGAACAAACACCAGTTCATCAAGTTTGCGCAAAGCAGCACCAACTTTTTCGCGCTCTGCCAGCAAATAGTTAAACTGCGCATCACATCCCGAAATTGGCGTGGGGTAACGTGAGATATCGTCATTCAAAAGTTGGCGGGCAATGGTCAGTTCTGACCGGGCGACTACGATACAGTCTTCAAATTGTTCTGGCATGTGTTATCTCCATTAATTGTATACCATTGTATACCAAATCAATGATCCGTCAATTCTTATCCCAAACAGACACAGGCACAAAAACTTTGCCCGCTGCAATTTTGCGCGCAGTGCGTACCAAACCTGCTGAATTTACAACAAATCCACCTAACGTATTCTCAAAATCCACAACCACGTCGATTACGCCCGACGCATGTTCAAGCGTGATTTTCGCAGGGGTTTCATTTGGGCGTATTGCCAACCCTTCGGCCACGGTCCCGGGTGTCAGCACACAAGAAGCGAGGCATTGTGCGCCTGTCACGGCCATTGTCGGGTGACAATTCCACGGCATGAAATAGCGTGTCGTGATGGTGCCACCATCGCGGGCAGGGGCCAACAGTCCGAACTTTGGGGCCACTGATTTGGAAACGTCGCCCATGCCCATGAACTCTCCGGCCTTCAGGCGGATTGCCTCCATTTGACCGTAGAATTCGGTGTTATCATCCAATTCAGCGGCACTTTCATACCCCGTCAGGCCAAAGCTTGTAGCCTTGGCGATCACCATCGGCATCGCCACGTCCATGCACGTGACCTCGATCCCGTCAATTGTATCGACTAAGTTACCAGTTGGCAGGAATGATCCCGTCATACCGCCAACGGTCTCCATGAATTGCAACGCGACGGGGGCGGATGTCCCCGGCACACCATCGATCTGCGCTGCCCCTTCATAGGACACGACCCTGTCTGGGGTCTGTACAATCGCCGTGACCTTGGCCCCGGTGTTCACTGCGCGAATGTTCACTTTGGTTTCAACCTCGTCGCCCGCAATCAGACCCATTTCAATCGCTGCTGGTCCAACACCGGACAAGATGTTCCCGCAGGTCGGTTTGAAATCAACCATACGATCCTCCACACTGACCTGAGCGAAAAAATAATCAACATCAGCCCAATCATCATCTGAACGCGACAACATTGCGACCTTGGTGGTAACCGCTGCACCGCCGCCAATGCCATCGATGTTCAGCGGATGACCTGACCCGAGCATCGCAATCAGAACTTTGGCGAGGGTATCAAGGTCTTCGGGCAGGTCTGCACGGTTCAGATAAGGACCACGCGACGTGCCGCCGCGCATAAAAAGATAGGGAATAGCGGTCTGGCTCATGACAGCCCCTCAATTCAGCGGCCAAGGCAGGTTTGAATATTCCTGCAATACACCGGGCGGAAAATCGCGGTTCAAAAGCCATGCCATCGCACACATGAACGCAATCCCAATCACAGTGTAGAGGGCCGCAAACTGTAGGCTGACCGCTGCACGAAACCGCATAAAGCTGAAGAGGAACACTGCAAGGGCAAGGATAAATCCAAGCAAGGATGTCAAAACCAAAAGGGCTGCGAACCATGCGAGCGTCGGCCAAAGACCATGCGTGGCGCTGGCGTCATCCCCGTTCAACTCGCGATCGGCAAAGATAGTGTCGGTCTCAGGCTTGAGGATCATCCGCACGATCAAGGCCGCACATCCCAACAGGGCCACGCCAGCCACGAACATCGGGAAAGTCCGGTCGCGGCTATAGCTGGGGATCGACGCCGCATCATAGAAGGCATAGGCGATGTAACCGGTGATGATCAGCAGGAACACCAATGGCGCGCGTTTTGAGCCAGACGCAACATCGCCCTCGGCCAGAATATTCTTGGCTTGGCGCAGGCCCAACACCACCGAAATCACGGTGATGATCACAAGGATGATCACAATCGGGGAAAAGATGTATTCCATACCCGCACCAAAGCTTTTGCGGAACTGACTTTGGGCAAGCTGTACCGCTTGGTTTGCATAGGTTTCAGCCGGGTTTGACAGGACAAAGCCGATCAGAAATGCAGGGCGTGACCAATCAAAGCGCCGCATCATGATGCCTAGGAAACCAATTGCCAACAGGGCGGCAAGGTCCATCAGGTTTTGACCCGACTGAAAGGCTGCAAAGCTGATGATCATAAACAGGAACGGGGCAAGTAACGCAAATCGGATCGTGGTCAGTTTGGCAATACCGCCAGAGGCTGCGATGCAGATCACTGTGCCAACCACATTGGCAAGCGCCAGCAACCACACGATTGAATAGGTAATATCTAGGTTGTTTTTAAGCATGGCAGGGCCGACTTCGATCTGGCCTGAGCCCAACAATGCAATCGCACCGATAAAGATCGCCATCGACCCAGAGCCGGGAATACCAAACAGCAAGGTAGGGACCAACCCGCCGCCCTCCTTGGCGTTGTTTGAGCTTTCCGGCCCGATCACGCCGCGCACTTCACCTTTGCCAAAGTTGGATTTGTCCTTGGTGGTCTGCACCGCGTGGCCATAGGCGATCCAATCCACGACCGATCCGCCAAGGCCAGGGATCACGCCGACAACAACCCCGATGATCGAACAACGCACTGATAGCCAGATATTGGCAAACCAATCGCGCACACCATCAATCCAGCCGCCACCAAGCTGCGGTTCTTGGCTGATTGCGCGGTCTTGGCGCAGCAGTGAAATAATTTCAGGGATGGCAAAGATACCGAGGCCGACAATGACCAGTTTCAAACCGTCCGTGAGATAGGGGAAATCATAAGATGACATGCGCAGATCACCCGATGATGCGCCTTCGCCAATAGTGCCGATCAACATGCCGAGACCTGCCGCTACGATCCCTTTGATTGCCACGCGACCCGCAAGGATGCCCACCATAGATAATCCAAAGATGGTGATCATCAAGAGTTCTGGTGTGCGGAACTCCAGCACAATAGGGCGAGCAATAAGGATGAATACGGTCAGAAATGTCGCCCCGACCAGCCCGCCAAAGAGCGACGAGGCAAAGGCCGCCGACAGCGCACGCGCCGCCATACCTTTCTTGGCCATCGGAAAGCCGTCAAGCACGGTTGCCTGACTGGCCGAAGACCCAGGGATCCCCATTAGAACAGAGGCGAATGTATCTGAAGTGGGCACAACCGCGACCATACCCACCATCAAGGCAAGGCCAAGGATCGGGTCCATGCCAAACATGAAGGGCAAGAGCAGCGACAGACCTGCGATGCCCCCAAGACCCGGAAAAACCCCGATACATAGGCCCATAACAACGCCCATCACCAGATACCCCAGCACGACGGGCTGCAAAATCAGCCCCCATGCACTTCCCAGTGCCGGTAGCGCCTCCATGATCACATCCATGAAATCTATCCCCTGCCTTGCTTAGAAAAATGCCCCACCGATTTGGCAGGGCATTCTAGAAACAAGGTTAGTTCAGCGATACGCCGTACTTTTCCTGCAACCAATTCACGATGAAGTCTTTGGCTTCAGGCGTTACCTTGGTGCCGCTTTCCAAGGCTTTCTTCGCAGCATCACCTGTCATCTGTGGGTACTTGCCCAAACGCTTGCCAGAAATTTCTGCAAAATCTGCGCGCGCTTTGACGTCTTCAAACGCCTTGGTGTAGGTGACGATCGCATCGTTGGACGCACCTGCTGGCAAGAACACCATTTTTTGCGCTGGGAAACCTGCGATAAAGAATGCTTTCCAAGCGTCCCACTTTTCACCTGATGTTTCGCAGCCATCTGTGGCTTCGCAGACTTCTTTGAAGGTTGGGATGTCAGGGAAGGTGGGGTCACGCACGATGTTGCCCGCGTCATCCAAAGCGCCCCATGTCATCATGGGTACGGCAGTGCCGGCCTCAACCAAAGGCGTCACACCAGACAGGTAAGACGACGATGTCTGATAATCGATGTTCGCTTCACCGCGTTCAAACATCAAACGGCCATCACCACGACCCTTGATGCCCATCACGCTTTCCACGTTCAGACCCAGCATTTCCCATGCCAGCGTTGGCACCAGATCAAGGCGCGTTGCCCCTTGGTTGCCATAGATGAAATCATC
>CALKXT010000176.1 GCA_938003685.1 uncultured Sulfitobacter sp.
GTACTTGTCGGTGCGCCAGTCCTTAGCCAGCTCAACACTGGCACGGGCCAATTGACCGGGTGTTGCTTCTAGCTTTGTTTCTAGACGTTCAAGCAGCGTAAAAGCATCTGCCGTTGACCCTGCAAAACCGGCAACCACATCAAAGCCACCGGGCGATAGCCGCCGCACTTTGCGAGCAGTACCTTTGATGACGGTCTGGCCAAGGCTGACTTGACCGTCCCCCGCGATGACAACCTCATTTCCCTTTTTCACACCGATAATTGTCGTCCCGTGCCAGCCGGGGAAATTAGATTTTGACATGTCGCACCTCCTGCGTGTTGCATACCTATATGGGCGTTTCATGGACAGGCTTCAATCTGTGACATCGATATGATTAAGGTGGCGGATGATGTTGGGTATGGCAGATCCAAGGGTGAAACAGGCGCTGGCCGAATGGGGTCAAATCGCGCCCAACCTTGGCTTGGACCCAAGCCAGTTTCGATCCAAGTTAATCTGGCAAAAAGACGAACCGACCCGCAGCCATATCGTTGTTCGCCTACGTGGCCCACGCACTTTGATCATGAAACGCGCGTTTTTAAGGCCAGCCGGAGATGATACAAACCTAACCATTGCTGCTCTACAGGATGCATCTTCCCGGCTTGAGCCTTATCCAAACGCACATGCTCCTGAAGTGCTGTTTACCAGCGCGACAGGTGATTTGGTGCTGATGTCTGAAGCATTGGGAAAGACATTAGACGATCATCTTAGAAAGGGCCGGGCACATTCGAAGATGTTGAAACGTACAGGTGCATGGCTGGGTGCGTTTCATGCAAGCTCTGAAACAGAAGAACGAACGTATCAACCAAGCTTTATGGTCCGTCATTGCGAACGGTTGGCCAATGAGGTTGAAGCAGGAAAGATAGACGTCGTTGACCCCGAATATTTTGTCTCATGCTGTCGTATGATCCGACATAAGGAAAAAGACGCATCCGACCAAAAAACCGTATCTGCGACCAAACATGGCGATTTCAATCTGCGTAACATCATGTTGGGGCCCAATGGTGAAACGGGAATTGATTTCAAGCCTCTGTCCAGCGCACCCGTTGGTTTTGATATCGCGCGTATCCTGTTGGATTATGCAGAGCTGTTTCAGCCCAACGCAGACTTGAAATCTGGCGTTATTTTATCTGGTGAAACGCTTGATGCGTTTTTTGATGGCTATGATGTGGTCAAACGCAACGATCCCGGGGTGACGTTTTTACCGTTTGTTCAGCTGCTGAACGATTGGCGACAAATCCCGACCCTGCCTGCCAGACGGAGCTGGCGACAAAAGGCGCGCTATGAGGGGATCACAGTCTTGGCGCAAAATGGGTTTGGTAATACATAAAAAAGGCAGCCATAACTCAGCTGCCTTTTCTTATTTATCGGGTGGTTTTTTAGACAGATTCTTCAATCCAGCTTTTCAACGCGGCTTTGGGCTTAGCGCCTGCCATGTTTGAAACAACCTCACCGTTTTTAAAAATAAACAGCGCTGGAATACCTCGTACACCCATTTGAGCAGGTGAATTTGGGTTCTCGTCGACGTTCACTTTGACGATTTTAACTTTGCCGTCCATTTCCGCAGACAGTTCTTCCAATGACGGGCCAATCTGTTTGCATGGGCCGCACCATTCGGCCCAGAAATCCACCACTACTGGGATATCGGAATTTTTAACTTCGGCGTCGAATGTGTCGTCCGTGACTGCGACGGTGGCCATGATGCTCTCCTGACAGGGATGGAATACGTTAAGGCATGAACCTAAGAACCTGCACCCCCAACGTCAAGATATGGCGAACGCCAGAGTGCACTTGTCACGATATCGTGGGGCAGCACCATCAGATTTTGGGTCATTGTCCACAAGATAGCAGTTGCAATTTGATGATCAGGATAGATTTGCGCGAGCATGTGCTGATACGCTCCCATCTGTCTTAGCAACCCTTCGGGACAGCTTTCTACGCTTTGAGGAACAACGCGGTTGGTTTTGAAGTCTACCGCAAGAATGGTGGTGTCAGAAATGATCAACCTATCAATTGTGCCGTGAAATCGCTGTTTTTCGATATCAGCTGTGATCGACACTTCGGCTAATGCTTCTTGAGCGAAAACATTAGACAGTGCAGCTGCTGAGAGGTTCGCCATTACTTCTGTTAGTGCTTTTGATTGAATTTCGGGATCACTATTATGAGCAATGCGTGTGGTAACAGCGGGCATATCTGTTTCCCTCACGCCTACCAAATTTTCCAACAAAAGATGCACAAGAGATCCATACGCCAAAGCGGCATCTTGATCAGAACCGGCATCCCCAGGAAGCGCCTTTGCCCCCCCAAGATCAGAGGGCGATAAAGTTTTTAGTTGATCTGAAATTGGATCGATAGATCGACGAAAAATAGTCTCTAATAGGGGTATTTTCGATAAACTTTCTGACACGTCAACAACGGGCAGTTTATCCCAATCACCTTCATAAAATCGAATAACTCCATCGGATCCATGGGGTACGCCATTCATATTCTGCATTGCTGCCGCAGTGATTTGATACCATGAACTTTCGTCCTTTGATAAATCACCGGCTGCCGCAACGATCAGCCACTTTTCTGCACGTGTCATCGCCACATAGAGCAACCGCAACCGTTCTTCTAACTGTGACGCCTTCATATCTTCTACGGCGGTTTTCATACTGCTGGGCATATCATCAGCACTGGATTTCCAAACCGGCATGCCATCCATCTTGATGATTTCATCTTTTATGGTGATATCGCGACGCCCCGTATCTGGCAGGATCACAATGGGCGCTTCCAACCCTTTGGCGCCATGAACTGTCATTACTCTGATCTGATTAGACGATGCATCAATTTGACGTTTAATTTCTAGATCGTCGGTTTGCATCCACTCAAGGAAACCTGTGAGGCTGGGGACGTTGTTTCGTTCATACGCCAGCGCCTGCGTTAGCATGGCGTTGATGCCATCCTCGGCCTCTGGTCCTAACCGCGCGAGGAGGTTTTTACGTCCATCATGCCGAGTCAACACACGTTCGACCAGATCATAGGGGCGCAAGAAATCCACCTGAGAACGCAAGTCGCGCAACATCGCTAAGGTATAGGGGTAATCTTCATCCCGAGTACGCAACGCCTGCCACAGGCGATCCTCGGTTCGGCCATTTGCAAGGCTAAACAATTCTTGTTCTTGCCAGCCAAACAGAGGGGATTTTAGCGCTGTGGCTAGTGAGAGATCATCATCAGGTGTGGCAAGAAATGATAATAGCGCAGCCAAATCTTTGACCGCGAGCTCTGCACCAACCTTCAGTCTGTCAGCACCAGCGATAGGTAGGTCTGCCACTTTGCACGCGCGAATAATCTCGGAAAATAATGCTGACCGGCGTTGAACCAAAATCAGAAAATCACCGGGTTGGATACGACGTTTTACAAACGTACCTTTTTCTGCCCCATCGTCAGGAATATAGTTTTCCTCAACCGTAAGCTCTTTGATCCGCGCTGCAATTTGTTCAGCCAATATAACGGTATGATGCTGTGCGCTGCGATGATCCAGTGGGTCTGTCCAAACGTGATCTTCTTGCGTTTCGGCTTTTTCAACCAAAGGCCACAAATCAACACGACCGGGCAGTTCTTCTTTGAACGGTTTGTGCAGTGTTTCCTTGTCGAACATGGTTAAAACACGTGGGTCCAGCGCGGTGTCGACCATCCGCAAAATTGCACTAGCAGAACGAAAGGAATAATCGAGACTGCGGTGCTGGAACATCTGTCCGGCATCCGTAATCGTTTTGTTAAATATTTCACTTTTACGATCAAATTCACGCGGGTCAGCGCCTTGGAACGAATAGATAGATTGCTTTTTGTCTCCCACCACAAACAGGGTACGCTGTACTTCGGTGCGTGCGCCCACGCCACTGTAAAATTCATCAGTTAGCTTTTCGATCACATCCCATTGGCGTGGCGATGTATCTTGTGCCTCGTCCACCAAAATATGATCAATGCCACCATCAATCCGATATAACACCCAAGCGGCAACGGCCTTGTCAGTCAATAACGCCCGCGCTTTAAGAATGAGATCGTCAAAATCCAACCAGCCACGCAGCTGTTTTTGGATCTCGTAACGTGACAAAAACGCCTGCGCGAATTGGTGCAGCGCATGAGTTTTCCGTGCAGCCATGAAGGCCAATCGCGCCTCGCGCGCATCTTCGACACGCTGCATTAGCGCTTCAAGGTCAGGCATCAGGTGGGCAATAACGCCCTGCGTCGGCTTGGTGGGAAAACTGCCTATTTTGGCTGTAAACGGTGACTTTGCAGTGCCGCCTGTCAGAAATATTTTTTCGAGGGTAGGTAGCGCAGATAAATCAAACTGTTTGATTACAGAAAGTGCATTGCCAGCCTTTAGGTCGTTCCCGCCCTTTGCCAGAAGATGAGGGACAATGTGAGTGATCAAATCTGCTTCGTTTCCATCAAATGCCGCGTCTTCAATGTCGGCAAGAGTAAGGGTGCTGGGTTGATCAAACAGCGTTAAAATGTCGGGTATGCTAAGGGGCTTTGAAAATGCATCACGTTGGCCGACAATACTGCGCGTGAGTTTGGAAAAATCTTCGCCAGTATAATGCTGTGCGATATTGGTGATTAGGTGTACATCAGGCCCATCCGCCATTTCATCAACAATTTCAGCACGCAGTAGATCGGCAGCACGATCTTCAATCTCGGTGAACTGAGGGCTGACTTGAGCCTCCAGTGGAAAGCGGCGTAGCAGCGATGCACAGAACGAGTGGATCGTCTGAATTTTCAAACCACCGGGCGTTTCGATGGCGCGGGCAAACAACGTGCGTGCATTGCGAAGTTGATCTGGTGATAGGTCTCCAGTGATCCCTAATTCACCCAATGATTTGCGCAAAGCCGCATTATCCAGCATTGCCCATTCACCAAGACGTTTAAACAAGCGGTTCTGCATCTCGGAAGCGGCGGCCTTGGTATAAGTTAGACATAAAATCTGTTGTGGCTGAACGTCGTCCAGTAAAAGCCGTGCGACGCGATCCGTTAAAACACGAGTCTTTCCTGATCCTGCGTTGGCAGTTAACCAAGTTGAAGCATCAGGACGGGCGGCATCAATCTGTGCGCGTGTGGCGTCATCAAAATTCATGTCAAATCCTCGGGTGTCGCATCAGTGGTGCCGTCCCATTCGCCAAATCGGGCAAGTTGATCATAGTCCCCTGATGCGTCTTCGGTTTTGACAATGCGTCGCGCAGTGAAGCCCTGACTTTCATCAAAGTACTTTGAGATTAACTCATGTAGTCCACGCAGGACTTCGATGGGGGTTTCTTCATCCAAAGGTGCTGCGACTTCGGTTGGTTTTGATCCCAAACCGATAAAGGCGGCATGTGCGACAGGCGCTGTACCTACTTCAACAAACCCGCCTTCTTCGACCATCGCGGCCTCAATCAACAATTGTTTATCAAAAATCTTTTGTTCTTTTTTCGAGGGTGGCGTGCCTGTTTTATAATCATAGATTAATGCATCGCCATGTTCTGTCACATCAATTCGATCGGCGTACCCGGTCAGCATAAAGCCAAGGTCAGCAAATATATGTGTACCACGTGCGGCTTGTTCAAAGGCAACGGGGGTGGAGTAGTCTTGGCGTTGTTTTTCTTGGGCAATGAACCAATCAGCGACCCGTTCAATTCGGGCCAACCACATCACACGTGCGGCGGGCCATGGTGCTTCGACAGCCAGTACATCGGCGGCGACATGCAGCAGATGTTCTTTAGTTAGTAGAGCAGGGTTGGCAGATATGGATTTGACAAACCGTTCCATCACCTCGTGAATGATAATGCCGCGCACAGGTGCATCCGGTGATTGCACCAATGGGTTTATCGGGCGAAGTCGCAAAGTGTGTTTAGCGTAAATCGCATAGGGGTCGCGTATCAGGCGTTTGATTTCAGTAACGGACAATGCGTGTGGCCGCGCCGCGCGTGGGGGTCGTGGTGACGGGCGAATGGCGGGTTCGACGCGGGTAATTTCTTCAAGCGCACGCACCTGACCCAACCATTTAACTCCTCGCTTTTGCATGGCCTTCCAAGCGTCTGAGCCGCCGATTTCTGGCAGCCCGTTCAGCAAATTACCAAGTCGATTAAGCCAACGTGAGGGAACTGTTTCTGCCTCATCAGATCGAATAGAGCGGGTTAGCCAAACCTCTGGCGCAGCGATTGCTTGCTGATAATCATGCGCCGAAAGGCCGATGCGGCGTTCAGGTAATAACAGTCCAGCTTTCAAGCGCATCTGGCGGTTCAGCCATGGATCAGGTGGGGGTGCCTCGGGCCATGTGCCATCGTTTAAACCGCCCATAATAATCAGATCAGCGCCCTGTACACGAGCCTCCAGTGTACCCCAGATCATGATATCTGGATGAGGTGCGTCGCGGTCGCGTACTTCGCCACCTGACAACAACGCACCAATCAAATCTGCATAATCTGCCGCAGACATTTCTCCGCCATGTTCTGCTTGAGTGGTCAAGTCATCCATTACTTCGCGGGCTTTTTCGCCCGCTTTGCGTTTCCACAGTTCATGATCCTTGGTTGGTGTTTGCCCTGATGCGATTGCATTAGACAGTGTCAGATGATGCGCGGCCCAATCTGTTAATGCGCGGCTACCTTTCCCATCGTGAGCCGTGAAAGTGGTAGCAACCCATTTGGTCCACGCGAGGAATTCATCAGGGTTCACCAGCTTACTAGCGACCTTTTGCGCGATCCGCTGCACCCCTTCGGTGTCCACAAACGGTAGCCCATCACGACGTATCTGCATTTCCAGACGCTGCGTGTTCAATTGATGGATGTTACGATCTGTACCGCTGTGGGTTAGCGGATGCTTGAGTAAAGTTAGTAGGCCTTCGGCGTCCAACCTGCGCACAAACAAGCCAGCAACATGACGCAAGAACCGCCCCGGTGGTGATAGTTGCAGCGGCGTTCCTGCGCTGTCATCGGGCAATATATTCCAACGATCCAAAGCTGAGGTAACTTGCCGCGATAACATCCGGTCTGGTGTTATCAGTGCTGCGGTTTTCCCGTCTTCAGCGGCCTGTCGCAGACGCATTGCGATGGTGAGCGCTTCAATGCGAGGCGTTGGCGCTTCAAGTAAGGTCAAACCAGATGTGGCGCTTTCCAAATCGTCGAGTTTTGGTCCCTCTGTTAACCATGCGTGCGTCACCGGTGCAGGGCGCAGCGAGAGAGATACAAGCGCGTTTCGCGTCGCGGATGGGGGCGGCATGTCGGTCCATTTTTGTATTTCGCCACGGGGTAGGTTCAACGCCTGCATCAAATGGCGAAACCGGTATTGCGGGTGATCTTCTGAGAGTAACTCTCGATCAAGCTCTGACCAAACTGATACGGGCATGTCAAAATCAAAACCGGGCAAGATGACTGCACCTTGTGGTAGCTTTGCCAATGCCTGCATTAGCATAGATGTGGTGCCACGTGACCCAGTTGATCCAGCCAGGATAACCGGATGCTGCGGAGGTGTTTCTTGCCAATGGGCAATGATCCGTTCAACCAATTGCCGCTGACGTGCCTCATTATCTGGATGGGTTACTGTCTGGCCCAAATACCCATGGGCAATTCCCAAAAACCGCTGCGCGCGTTCCCAATGGCCTGATTGGTCACTTACATCTAGGTCGGCAACGGTCTCTGCTGCGACGCCTTCACCCTGCATTTCATCGATGAGACCCGCAAGGCTATCGGCCAAGGCATAAAGTGATGATCTGGGCGCAAGTGTGGGATCAGCAGCAATCAGTTTTGACACCAGTTGCGCCAATTCTAACCGCCGTCGCAGCGCAGGTGTTGCGGATGGTAATGTGATACCTGGTGCCAAACCCTCTAAGTCGGTGATCATGCGGATATGGGGCAAAAATCCCGGTGCGCCTGCGTCAAATATTTCGCGCAAACGGCGCGCCATGCGGCTGGTGTTCACAATTAGATCGACGCGTGCCATCGCTTCGGGTGGATGGTTTTGCATTCGTTTGCGTAATCCGTAAACCAAGGCACGGGGAAAATCGACACCGGGGGCAAGGCCAAATACGCGAGCGTGCTCTGAAGGTTCAAACATCTGCGCGCCTCAGCATGTTTTCGGCGAGGGTGATGCCATCAGGATGGCCGACGTCGCACCATTGTCCGGGGTAGGGCAGGCCAAATAGTCGACTGTCTTGCAACATTCGATCCCACAATAGATTTAGTGAAAACGTATCTTCTTTGATTTGATCCAGCTGATCTGTTTTGATGATTTGGATACCGCCATAAACAAACCCCGGCCCACGTTTGAGATGCCCGTCCGATGCCATGGTAAAATCGCCCTTACCTTGATGGCCAATGGCATTGGTAAGTGGGACGCTGATAAGCAGCGCATCCATGGTTATCGGATTCCACGCCTTTGCTAGCAGGTTCAACGGGTTTGGTCCGGCCCAAATTGCATCTGTATTCATTGTAAAAAGCGGGTCTGTTCCCAACAAGGGCAACGCATTACGCAACCCGCCACCTGTTTCTAAGATATCAGGCATTTCGAGTATTGTTTGGACATCTTGATCGTGCAGATATTGTGCCAATGCATCCGGTTTGTAATGCAGGTTTGCAACGACGGGCGCGCAATTGGCATCCCGAACCAACTCCAAGGCATGATCAATCAACGGCTTGCCAGCAACCGGAACCATAGGCTTGGGCTGATCTTGGGTCAGATGTTTCATCCGCGTGCCAAAGCCTGCGGCGAACATCATTAGAGGTGTGGAATGGTCCCGCATTGGCGTTTCAAATGCTCCAGATGTTCAGGGGTGGGTTGTGGCAGGGTGGCTTTGACAAAATCAGCCAAGGCCGCAAGTGAAGGGTGTTCTAAGTTACGTATGACATAACCCCATACCCGTGGAATCAGGTCGACATAATGCGCTTTGCCATCACGCAGACACAGGCGGGCAAAAATACCTAAAATTCGCAAATTTCGTTGGGCACCTAGCAATGCATACGCCGCTAGAAATTCGGCATGAGCGATGTTGGTTGCTGTTAGATAATGTTCGATCATGGCAGTTTCGATCTCCTCAGGAACATCGCGCCGCGCATCCTGCAAGATAGAAACCAGATCATAAGCGCGATGGCCTAGCAGAGCATCTTGAAAATCAAGAAGGCCGACCTTGGCTGTACCGCTTCGATCAGGCAGCCAAAGCAGGTTTTCGGAATGGTAGTCGCGCAGAATCACTACCTTTTGGGATGCATCTAGTTTCTTTGCCATGGGAAGAAACACAGATTGAAACTGTGCAAATACCTCATCGCCTGTGTTTGTCGCGTACCAGTCAAACGCTGGGGCGGTCATTTCCGTTAACCATTGTGCATCACAAACTGGCAGCGGCAAAATTGGACAGGCGTGCAAATCAACCAATACATCTGTTGCTGCCTGATACAGGATTGATCTGGCCTTGGGTTCTTTCGCCATAAGTTGTGCAATGACGTCGTCGCCCAAGTCTTCGATAAGCAGAAAACCGGCCGTGTCGTCTTGATGATAGATAATCGGCGCACTCAAACCGTTCTGAATTAAGTGTCCTGCAATTCTCACAAACGGTTTGACGTCTTCACCACGCTCTGGCGGGGCATCCATGAAAATGACTGTTTCGCCCCGTGTATTGGCAAGGCGTTCATAGCGTCGGTTTGAGGCATCTCCTGCAACCAATGTGCGGGTACAGTCGGCCCAGCCTGAGTGTATGATAAAGCGGTCAGCAAGTGATTTGCGATCTGTCATGGGTGCCATGCCTTTAGTTTGTCATCCCATTTTGTATCGTGCCACTCTACGATCATCTCACGTTCATTTTCACCCATGCCTGACACTATAGTGATCTGTAACTCTGTGTCTTGGATCAGCGCGCGCAATCTATCCGGCCATTCGATCAGGCAGATCGCATTTTCAAACGCATCAATCAGCCCCAACTCTTCAATTTCGTCCGGGGAAGTGATCCGGTAAAGGTCGGCATGCCAGATCTCACCTTTGGGCGTGTCGTATGTTTGCACAAGCGTGAATGTAGGTGATGGGACGTCTTCTGGTGTCTTTAGGAGTGATTGAATCAAGGAGCGTGCAAAATGGGTTTTACCCGCGCCGACGTGTCCATGAAGTAAGATAACATCACCTGCCGTAAGCTGTGTTGCCAAGCCTTCTGCGTAGTGTGTCGTGACCTCTGGATCGGGCAGTGTAATTTTCAAAATTGGCATAACCCATGCTTACTGGCACTGTCGCCAGCCGCAAGCCAAAATAGGGTTAAAGTGGGTCAGTCTGTAACGAGTGATTCTAGCTTGACTGACGGACTGTTGATGTTCTTTGGCAAAACGAACCTCACGAGGACAGCCCCTGATGCGATGGGTAACAGTTGGCACTTCAAGGTCTGCTCATCTTTCATAAATATCGATGTTTCCCACGGCTTACGGATGTGGTTCTCAAGAATGAACCGTTCAATTTTGCCCCAAGAAGAGCACGAATTTGATTTTTCTTTCCAGACTGAAATAGCGTCCGCTATGGTGACATCCGCAAACGCGGCTTCTGGATCTTGCTGCCATAAATTACTGTAGGTGGTGTTACTGAAAGTTAGAATTCCGCTTGCGGAGAACACCGCCAAGCCATCGTCCAGCGTATCGAGAATAGATTGGCCCAGTTCCAACTCAGCTCGGAAGTTACGGGTCAATGTTACCTCTGCACTGATATCTTCAATGAGAAATGCAGTTGCACCATCAGGATGCGGGCGTCCCCGCACGCAGTAGGTTTGTCCAGATTCTAATGACCATGTTTCTTGATATCGTCCATCTGTGGCTGCTGCGATTACGTCAGCGATTTCCTGACGCCAATTCAGATAGTTTTTAGGTTCTGGCATGCGGCGGTTTTCGCGCAACTGATCAAAAAACGATAAAAGCGTGGGGCGCGCGCTTAGGAATTGTGCGGATAGGCCCGTTAGATCAACGAGGGCTGGGTTGAACAATTTTAACTGTCCGTTCTTGTCGAAAATCGCCAATCCGATTGAGATTTGAGCAAATGTTTTGGCAAGCGTTTGCACAAAATTGCGCTGGGCCTCTTCTGCGGCAACGACGGCATTGATGCAGGTCGCGTGATAGATGGTTAGATCATCACGCCGGACCATTGATAATTCGTACCAATCCGGTTTTTCATCTGGGTTTGCCTGCAATGATACACGTTTGGGTGCATCATAGTCGCCTTGGGTGAACAGACGTTTGTTGGGGTCAACGGGTCGGCCATTGGTTAGTTGGAAAAGCCCCGCATAGGCCTGATTGTACCAACAGACTTTACCTGATGCATTTTCCTGCCAAACAGGATTGGGCGACGAGGCGCTTGCGCGTCTTAGGTTCTCCAGTTCGATGCATTGCCCATCTTTTCCCCGGTCATTATTCTGCGTTACCTGCTGTTCCATTGTCACCCAGCACAAGGGCCCACGCCATCTGATGTTAACCTCGCCTGGTGCCATATCGTCCGCGGCTTGCATCGTGATACTGCCCAATTGCCCGGCACCTGCGCGATCGGGGAAATCTGGGAAACGCGACAGCAAGCTGTTGCGCATGTCGTCCCAAACATGAGTGCCGGGTTCAAGCGCAAGCTTGTTCAAAGCAGCGTCCGTAGCGTGATGCAAAACGCCATCCTGAAACAAAAGAGTTATTGCTTCGCTTGCGTCTTGGCCTGGTTGTATGAACGCAATTTTGGAGGGTGTGATGCACCACATCGCAAAAACCGCTGTTGCAACGGCGACGCTAAGTATCAAGAAAAAGTCAGGTAGAGCCAAGACAACGCACCTTTATGAAATTGAACAGGTCAGAGTGTTTGGCGGTTTTGGTTAAGGCTGAGTTAATCCAAAAAACTTTATTGAATATGCTGTGGTGATCACGTGGTGATGTGTTGATTTTGTCCCACAAGATTTGCAGCTTTCCCTGTCTGTGCGTCAATTTTCTCGCGTGGCCATATCACTTCGATCACTGCGCCAACTTTGTTCAGCGTGCGTTGTTCCTCTGACCCATTTGCAAAGCGTAATGTCGCCCCAGATCGTTCTAGCAGGGTCTTGGCAATAAACAGGCCTAACCCCATGCCTTGATATTCTGGGCGGGCGTCTGATGTACGCATACCTGTTGCCCCGCGCATGAAGGGGTCACCAATGCGCGCAAGAACTTGTTGAGGAAATCCATTCCCATCATCTAGAATGCGGACAGACACTTCCGCATCTGTCCATTTGGTTTCGACCCAGACGTTCTCGATTGCGAAATCAACGCCATTTTGAATTAAATTGCGCAATCCATGGATGATCTCTGGCTTACGTAGAACAGTTGGCGGGTTGTGTAGGTTTTCGCCGTCGGGGTGACGTGTAAA
This sequence comes from uncultured Sulfitobacter sp., assembly GCA_938003685.1. GTDB lineage: Bacteria > Pseudomonadota > Alphaproteobacteria > Rhodobacterales > Rhodobacteraceae > Sulfitobacter. The sequence goes on from CALKXT010000176.1 coordinate 12,391, forward strand.
GTGCACGACTTTTCCGCGATCCAGATGCGGTTCGCCAGCTTCTTCTACAACAGACTCTAGCGGGGCGTGGCGCAAATGCAGATCGTCTTTTCCGCTACGGCCCATGTCACGCAGGATGTCACGACACCGATCAACCTGATCACGGATCAACGCGGCGTCCTCGGCCAATTCGGGTTGATCTCCTAAGTCATTCAGCAACTCGGTGCTGGTCAATTTTATCGTTGCGAGCGGTGTTCCCAATTCATGGGCTGCTGCTGCGATGACGCCGCCTAGATCGGTTAGTTTTTGTTCCCGCGCCAAAGCCATTTGAGTAGCGGCCAGCGCATCACCCATTGAATGAATTTCTGTTGTGACACGGCGCGAATAGGCGCTGGTGAAAACGATAGCAATCAACAACGCCGTCCAATGGCCAAACACAAAAATCTGTGGAATTTTTAATACTTCGCCTGTGTTCGTCACCAGCGGCAGATGACTGATTGCTAACACTGAAACTGAAATGATTGCGATTGCGCACATCACAAGCGTGGATTGTAAACTAAGTGCGGTTGCAGAGATTGTTACAGGGCCAAGTAGCAATAATGCGAACGGATTATGCAGGCCTCCTGTTAGATACAGCAACACCGCCAGCTGCAGCAGGTCGAACAAGACCATTGCTAAGTTCTCTAATTCGGTCAGACGCTTGTTTCTGGGAAAGATAAAAGTCGCGATCAGATTGCCAATGACGGATAATCCAACCGCCAAATAACACAGCCCAAGTTCCAGTTGCAGTCCATAGAAAACTTGAGCAACAGTAATGGCCACAACTTGACCGATGATCGCCACCCAGCGCAACAGGATCATGGTGTGTAACCTGATCCAATTTGCGCGTGTGCGCCCACCAAAAGGTCGGATATTTGCCTGCGTCATGAGCGCACCTTTGATCTGTTGGCTATTGCGTTGACCGATCTGTAGCGTAGGTCTGCACGCAACCCTGATCAAGAGCGCCATTTGGCGCAGGAGAACATGATGAACCGCTTAGTTGCTCTTTCTGCCGTTGCTGTTGTGGCGGTTTTCATTGTCGGAACCATAGTGATTACCCAACGGGGTGATGATGGTGACCAATTTGCGCAATGCCGATCCTCGACTGTGGCAGGCGGCGATTTGGGTGGGCCTTTTGAATTGCTCAACAAAGACGGTCAGACGGTCACTGACGCAGATGTAATTACCGAACCGACGCTGATCTATTTTGGATACACCTACTGTCCTGATGTTTGTCCGCTCGACGTGGATCGCAACGCCAGTGCTGTGGATATTTTGCAAGAGCGTGGACAAAGTGTAACGCCTGTTTTCATCTCAATAGATCCGCAGCGTGACACACCGGAAGTTGTGGGCGACTTCGCGTCCAACATGCACCCTCGCATGATTGGCCTGACTGGGACACCTGAACAAGTTAAGGCCGCAAGCACTGCTTATCGTACGTACTATAGCGCGCACCCGGCTGTTGATGATGAATACCTCGTTGATCATTCTACTTTCAGCTATCTGGTTCTGCCAGAAGTTGGCTTTGTCGATTACTTTCGGCGTGAAGTGACTCCAGAAGGTATTGCCGACAAGGTTGGATGCTTTGTCGACAGCATGTGATTGTTTGACCTGTGGTAGGCAGCGCGCCATATTACAGCATAACAACACAACAACGCGGGGGCACCTAAGGTGACGCAAGACATGCAAGACTTGGGACCCGACAAGACGTTATTGCTTGTTGATGATGACGAGCCTTTTCTACGCCGTTTGGCGAAAGCTATGGAAAAACGCGGATTTGCGGTTGAAACAGCTGGATCTGTTGCTGCTGGGCGTGCGATCGCAACGGCACGACCCCCAGCATACGCAGTTGTCGATCTGCGCCTTCAAGACGGCAATGGTTTGGATGTTGTTGAAGTGTTGCGCGAGAAACGTGCAGATGCACGGGTTGTTGTTTTGACTGGTTATGGCGCAATTGCGACGGCTGTCGCGGCGGTCAAAATTGGTGCTACAGATTATTTGTCAAAACCAGCGGACGCCAACGACATCACCAATGCTTTGTTGGCGCGTGAGGGTGACATGCCCCCGCCCCCAGAAAACCCAATGAGCGCTGACCGAGTGCGGTGGGAACACATCCAGCGTGTTTATGAGTTATGTGATCGTAATGTTTCAGAAACGGCGCGGCGGTTGAATATGCACCGGCGGACGTTGCAGCGGATTTTGGCAAAGCGGTCGCCTCAGTAGTTTTTGATTATAGATCGAACCGCTTGAGACGTTTGTCGACAATTTGACCATCTGCCATCTCGTATCCTTCAATCACACGATAGTCCTGAAAGCCGCGGCTTTGATAGTATATCAAACCACCCTCGTTATCAGCGCGGATATTGGCGTTTATCCAGACATAGCCCAATGATTTGGCCGCCTTTCGCGTTGCATTAAATAGGGCTGATCCGATGCCTAGACCAGTTTGACCCATTTGCACGAAGGTAGCGATTTCAGCAGCTACAGGAGGTAAATATTTTGCAGGTTCTATCCATTGGAAGCCCACAACATTTTCAGCATCATCCAATGCCACATGCCAGGCGCTGTGATCAGGGTCAAAGGCGATCCACTCTGCCAAATCCTGTCCTGTAACGGGCCTTGTCAGGGCAGTGGTGCCACCTGCTTTGATAATTTCGTTTAATAAGCGGGCCATGTTAGGTGTGTCCAACGCAATCGGGGGCCTGACTGTGATCATGACATCTGTGCCAACAATTCATTGTGTCGCGTTGTGAATTCATTGCGTGTCGCAACAGGTGCGCGCAGCACAATATCTAACCCCTCCAACAGCACAGGATCAGGTTTTCCAAACAGCTTGCTCGACTCTTCTTCGGTGAAACCTGCAATTTGTATTGCCTCCATCCAAGCGCTGATCCTGTCAGCTTTTTTGATTTGCCTTTTGATAGCAACCGGGATTGCGGCGGGCAGCCCAAACCGAATGTGAATTGCTGAGGTTAAACGATCATCTAACGCACCATATCCGGGCCCAACTGCGGCTTTGACAGGTGAAATCATGTCTCCAATTACATATTCAGGCGCATCGTGCAGCAACGCAGCTAAACGCCATTTTGCAGGCGAGCGGGGATCAAGGCGGGCAAAGATCGTTTCAACCAGCAGAGAATGCTCAGCAACCGAATAGGCAAAATCACCATGGGTCTGGCCATTCCAGCGCGCAACAAAAGCCAATCCATGGGCGATATCCTCAATCTCAATATCAACGGGAGTGGGATCAAGAAGGTCAAGCCGACGGCCTGATAGCATACGTTGCCATGCACGTGGTTGTTGCGCCATCTGGGCTTCCTTTGCCTATATCTGTGACATGCTTTGTCAAAGCACCTCATTCATTCCATGAAGACAGATATCATGAAACCCACTTTGGGCAGATATCCGCCAAAATCATCCGGGTGCTATCAGACGTTGAGAACGCCAACTAAAGATGATAGTCGGCGCGCAAAGCTTGTTAATGAGGTGCCCCATGGCCAACGACTATATTGTAAAAGACATCAACCTTGCTGCATTTGGCCGCAAGGAATTGGATATTGCTGAAACAGAAATGCCGGGCCTTATGTCCTGCCGCTCCGAATTTGGCGAAAGCAAACCACTTAAAGGCGCGCGTATTGTTGGCTCGCTGCACATGACAATCCAAACAGCTGTTTTGATTGAAACATTGGTTGAACTAGGTGCTGATGTGCGCTGGGCTTCATGCAACATTTTCTCTACTCAAGATCACGCTGCGGCGGCGATTGCAGAAGGCGGCACACCCGTTTTCGCAATCAAAGGTCAAACATTGACCGAGCATTGGGATTACCTAGACAAATCTTTCATGTTCCCAGAAGGCGCGAACATGATCCTCGATGACGGCGGCGACGCAACATTGTACATCCTTTTGGGTGCACGCGCCGAAGCTGGCGAAGACATCATTCCTGTGCCACAGTCCGAAGAAGAAGAGGCGATCAAAGTACAAATCGCAAAGCGCATGAAGGAAAGCCCCGGCTGGTTCACCAAGACACGTGACGCGATCCAAGGTGTTTCTGAGGAAACTACAACAGGTGTTCACCGCTTGTATGATCTGCACACGAAAGGCCAACTTCCTTTCCCTGCGATCAACGTGAACGACTCTGTCACCAAGTCAAAGTTCGACAACAAGTATGGCTGTAAAGAATCGCTGGTTGACGGCATCCGCCGCGCCACAGACACCATGATGGCCGGTAAAGTTGCCGTTGTTATGGGTTACGGCGATGTTGGTAAAGGTTCTGCCGCGTCGTTGGCAGGTGCCGGTGCACGTGTGAAAGTCACCGAAGTTGACCCGATCTGCGCTTTGCAGGCCGCCATGGACGGTTTTGAAGT
>CALKXT010000177.1 GCA_938003685.1 uncultured Sulfitobacter sp.
CGCGTTTGCAAGGATGTTCACACCCTTAAGCATTTTGTTGCGGGCATCGGTGTCAAATTTGACGTCCTTAGCAGCCATTTATATTCTCCATAAACTTGTAATTGATGTCAGCGTCATTTGGGTGGGCACGTGGCCCGCCACCCTCCTAAATCAGGAGAGGATCCCCATGATGTCGCTTTCTTTCATCATCAGCATTTCTTCGCCGTCAACGGTGATTTCCTGCCCGTTCCACTTGCCGAACAGAACTTTGTCGCCGACTTTAACAGCCATCTCGATCAGTTCGCCGTTGTCTTTGCGCAGGCCTTCACCCACGGCAACAATTTCGCCCTCAGCAGGCTTTTCTTTGGCGGACTCAGGAATGATCAACCCACCAGAGGTTTTTTCTTCGCTTTCGGTGCGTTTAACCAGCACGCGGTCATGCAGTGGTTTCAATGCCATCTTTGTAGCTCCTTAAGGCTCAAAGTTTCCTTCTTTACCTGCCATTCCCGTTTGGAACGATCAGGCGTTATCACTCAACACGGCTGAGTGCTAACGAGGCATAGCTAGGCATCGCACCCATGTCTGTCAACCAATCCGATATGAAAAAGTGAATCCATATTTTGAGGCGTCCAGATGTCGTCCTGAAACTCTCTTCCAAAAAGCATAAATACTCATATTTTTAGGAGGCTTCCGTCAACTAGCCCCTAAGATACGAGAGGATGTAGAAACGGCGTCGGCCCCACTTTGGGTCAATCCGTAAACACCCTTTTCAACCTTCTCAAACCAGCCGTAATGGTTCGCGCGCATGATTCTGGTGGCTGTTGGCACAGCGGCAGCACGCGCAACATCAGCCCCTTTACTGGCCCCGATCTCAAATAGATATAGGGCACATTTCAGCGCATCTTGACGATAGGCTGTGACCAATCCGGCGCGCGTCTGACCGCCGTCGTTTGGATCACCTTGCCGCCGCGCAAATTCGCGCAACAATTGATTTTGGCGCTTGGCAGATTTGCGGGGCGCATAGGGTCCCGGATCACAATGCACCTCAACTAACCCATCAGATAACCGCACTGTGATCAGCCCCAATCCCAAACGCCGGGCCATCGCGGTATTTTCCTTCACAGCCTTAGCAAAGCGTTTGCCAGCCTGGCGGGACACCGCAAGATAAACATCATCTGTGACTTTTAGGCGCGCTATGCATTGGTGGAACAAAGCCAGCGAAAACCCAAGTTTCAGCTCAACGACAACCGGCGACTCTGCCCCCCGCACAGCCACAACATCCGCAGCCCCAACTTCGGATTTCACCACATATCCTTGATCTTCAAGGAAGCTTTTGATCGGGGGATAAAGATCGGTTTCGCGCGCACTGCTCATGATGCGCAAGTTATCAGTATTCACAAGCCGATGAGAAGCCCCTACCCTAGCAAAATGACCCGCAATGAATTCAATGCTTTTTGCGCAAGCCTGCCCCAGACAACCCACGTGGTGCAGTGGGGGAACTCTGATGTTTGGAAGGTCGCGGGGAAACTGTTTGCCGTTGGTGGGTGGGCCGAGGGGCGTGATGCGTTTACTTTCAAAGTGACCGAACTGGCCTATGAAGTTCTATCTGACAGTCCCGGCTGTCGTCCTGCCCCCTATCTCGCATCACGTGGCATGAAATGGATACAACATTATGAGGAGCCGGGCCTGTCAGAGGACAGTCTGCGCGACCATATCCGTGCCTCATACGACATGATCGTTGCAGCCCTCTCTAAAAAGAAACGGGCAGAGCTGGGTCTGTGATGCTGCGTCGCAGCATGAATGAGGTGACAAGTGATATGAACGTGTTATAAGGCCCGAAAATTCATCATATGATCGCAGGATTCATCCAATGACCACACTCGTATTCGGCCACAAATCACCCGACACAGACAGCACAGGCAGCCCCATCATCTGGTCTTGGTACCTGAATGAGATCAAAGGCGTGTCAGCCAAACCAGTCTTGTTGGGCGAACCAAACACCGAAGCATTGTTTGTTGTAGATCATTGGAAGCTGGACAAGCCAGAAATTCTGACTGATCTGGCAGCAGATACACCAGTCGTTATTGTTGACACCAACAACCCTGCCGAACTGCCATCAAACATCAATGACGCCGACATCACAGGCATCATCGATCACCACCGCTTGGTGGCCGGCCTTGAAACCCGCGGCCCGATTGAGATCAACATTCAGCCGCTCGCATGCACCGCGACGATCATGTACAAAATGATTGGCAAAGACTGGGCCCAAGCCCCGCGCGGCGTAAAAGGTGCGGCATTGTCGTGCATCTTGTCTGACACGCTAGAATTCCGCAGCCCAACAACAACACAAGAAGATCGCGCTATCGCTCATGCAATCGCGGATGATCTTGGCGTAGACATCCCAAGTTTTGCTGCTGAAATGTTCGCGGCAAAATCAGATGTTTCTGCATTCTCAGAAGTTGAATTGCTGCGCATGGACAGCAAGGAATTTGATCTGGATGGCACAAACCTGCGCGTTTCGGTTTTGGAAACGACGTCGCCCGCCCCACTTTTGGCCCGCAAGGACGCACTGATGGCGGCGATGCCTGGTGTTGCAACCGAAGACGGCGCAGCACAGGTTTTGCTGTTTATCGTTGATATTCTGAAAGAAGAAGCAACGCTGTTTGTGCCAAACGATGTGGTCAAAACCGTCGCTGAAAAAAGCTTTGGTGCGACAGTTTCAGGCGACACCGTTGTACTTCCCGGCATCATGAGCCGCAAAAAGCAGATCATTCCAAATCTAAAAATGTAAATAGGTATGCGCCCGTCTTTAGGGGCGCATACTTCCCCGGTTTCAAAACCCCGCGACTTCACGTAAGCCTGCCTCGTAACCTTCACGGAGCATCCGCCATGACACGTATCGTCGAAAGTCTTGCTGAAATTTCCGCGCAATATGATGCGCTTTTCGTCGACCTGTGGGGCTGCGTGCACAACGGCGTGACGGCCCTACCTGATGCGGTTGCGGCCTTGCAGGCTTATCGCAAATCAGGTGGTAAAGTGGTGCTGGTAACAAATTCCCCTCGCCCGCGTGCTGGTGTGATGAAGCAGTTGGACCATTTTGGCGTCCCAGAGGATTCATGGGATACAATCGCGACCTCTGGTGATTCCGCCCGATCCGCCATGTACCGAGGGGCCGTGGGCAACAAAGTCTGGTTCATTGGTGAGGACCGTGATCAAAAATTCTTTGAGCCTCTCAGTCTGCTTGAAAACCCCGTCGACATTCAACAAGTGCCATTGGATGAGGCTGAGGGCATTGTTTGCACAGGCCCAGCCGACCCCATGGCCGACCCTGCTGTAATGCGCCCACAGTTTTTGCTGGCCAAACAGCGGGGATTGAAACTGCTTTGCGCGAACCCCGATCTTGTGGTGGACCGTGGCGAGGTCCGTGAATGGTGCGCAGGTGCATTGGCGGCACTTTATACGGAAATGGGCGGCGAAAGCCTGTATTTTGGTAAACCACATCCCCCCATTTATGATCTCGCGCGCCGTCGTTTATCTGCTTTGGGACGGCATGTTCCCGATGATCGTATCCTTGCCATCGGTGACGGCGTCTTAACTGACATAAGAGGGGCGATGGGCGAAGACATCGATTCATTATTCATTTCCGGCGGGCTGGCTGCATCAGAAACGAAAACTGGAAATCAACCCGATGAGGCTGCTCTAAGTGATTACTTAAAAAAGGAAATGTCTTCCCCAACCTATACGATCGGGTTTCTAAGGTAACTCAGTTTCCGCTTGATTTCCTGCGCCTGCAAAGCAATAAAGTTCCCGAAGAAGCCGTTCAGGCGTCACTTTATTACTTAAGGGTTTAATATGTCGGATAACCTGCCGCGCGGAACGATTTATATTGAAGACATCGAAATTGGCATGTTTCGCTCGCTCAGCAAGGTTGTGACAGACGAAGATATCCAAATGTTCGCGCAGATTTCAACGGACCGTAACCCGGTCCATTTGGATGATGACTATGCCAAGGACACTATGTTTGGCGGCCGGATCGCACACGGCATGCTAACGGCCGGACTTATCTCAGCCGTCGTTGGAGAACAACTGCCCGGCCATGGGACCGTCTATCTGGGGCAATCCCTAAAGTTTTTAGGCCCCGTGCGCCCCGGTGACCTAGTATATGCTGAGGTAAAAGTGACCGAAATCGATCTTGCGAAGCAACGTGTTAAGATGGATTGTCACTGTGCAGTAGATGGTAAAAAAGTGTTGGCCGGAGAAGCAACTGTTCTGGCCCCTGCACGCAAATCCAATTGATCTTTGGTACGCTATTATTGTGAACTCCATCTGAGTGAATGATACGGCAGATCACCTTGCCACTGGAGCGCGTCAAGGCTACGCAAGGCACATGCGGATCATTCGAGACTATCAATTTGTAGAAGACCAAGATCGCGGCGCAACGGCCGCGATTGGCAACTTTGATGGCGTGCACCTTGGCCATCGTTCTGTAATTGACCTTGCGCGCAATGCTGCGCCCAATGCCCCCCTAGGTGTCGTGACGTTTGAACCACATCCACGTGAGTATTTTGCGCCTAGTTCCACACCTTTCAGGTTGATGGGGTCCGAGGCACGCGCATCACAACTGGAAAAACTAGGCGTTCAGCGGCTCTATGAGCTGGGGTTCAATACCGCATTAGCATCCCTTACCCCACAGGAATTTGCCCGCGATGTCCTGCGTGATGGATTGGGATTGTCGCATGTCGTTGTTGGCGCAGATTTTTGTTTCGGAAAAGGGCGTGCTGGCAAAGCGCAAGACCTTGTGGACTTTGGGGCAGCACTTGGGTTTGGTGTCACAATTGCACCCTTGATGGCGCAAGGATCACAAACTGTTTCATCAACCGCAATCCGGCAAGCGTTGAGCGTGGGTAAACCGGGCGAGGCCGCCGCGATGCTTGGCCATTGGCACCGCATCGAAGGTCCGGTGATTGGCGGCGAACAACGCGGACGCGAGTTGGGATTTCCAACTGCAAACATGTCCATCGATGGCCTGCATCCCCCGGCTTTTGGTGTTTATGCCGTCCTAGTTGATGTCCTAGAAGGATCGTTTAAAGGCAGCTATCATGGTGCCGCCAGCCTAGGTGTGCGTCCAATGTTTGGCGAAAACAAAGCCAATCTTGAAACCTATCTGTTTGATTTTAAGGGTGATCTATACGGCACGCCCTTATCTGTAGCCTTGGTCGAACGCCTGCGTGGTGAGGAAAAATTTGACGGCCTTGAGGCCTTGATCACCCAAATGGATGCGGATTGTCAGCGCGCGCGCACGATATTGGCCGCATTATGAGCGACCCGATTGCACCAGATGGCTTGTCCAAACGGTTTTGGGAAAAAAAACCGCTCACCAAAATGTCACCCGCAGAATGGGAAGCACTCTGCGATGGTTGCGGTAAATGTTGCCTTAACAAGCTTGAGGATGAAGACACCGAAGAGGTCGCTCTGACGCGTGTTGCGTGTCGATTATTAGACGATTCGACATGTCGCTGCGTGCATTACGAAAACCGTCACCAGTTTGTGCCGGATTGCATCGTGCTGAAACCTGACAACCTTGATACACATGCCTATTGGATGCCCCAAACTTGCGCCTATCGCCTGCTGTGGCAAGGAAAACCACTGTACGACTGGCACCCGTTGATAAGTGGCACGCAGCAATCTGTGCATGATGCTGGGATCAGCGTGCAGGGCAATACTGTGTCTGAATTTGATACGCCATTCGAGGAATGGGAAGATCACATAATTGAGGAGCCGACCTAATGTTCTTTGCCTCTGACAACACCGGCCCCGTGCATCCGCAAATCATGGACCGTGTGATCGCGGCGAATGCTGATTATGCGATGCCTTACGGCAAAGATCCAATTATGGATGAGGTGCGCGCCGGTATTCGCGCGACTTTTGAATCACCCGATGCCGTGGTCTATTTAGTAGCAACAGGTACGGCAGCAAATGCGCTGGCTTTGGCGACTTATTGCCAACCTTGGCAGACGATTTTTTGCTCTGAAGTGGCACATATCCAAGAGGACGAATGTAACGCACCTGAATTCTACACAGGTGCAGCCAAATTAACGGTCATCCCTACCGCTGACAAAATGCTGCCTGACGCACTGGCCGCTGCAATTGAACCCCGCCAACCCGACGATATCCATTCTGCCAAGCGCGGCCCTGTATCAATCAGCCAAGTAACAGAGCGTGGGTCAGTTTATACGCTAGAAGAATTGCGCGCACTTACGGCAGTGGCGAAAAGCTATGATCTGCCTGTCCATCTAGATGGCGCGCGTTTTGCCAATGCGATGATGGCATTGGGATGTACACCAGCTGAAATGACATGGAAATCAGGTGTTGATGTGGTCAGCTTTGGTGGCACCAAAAACGGCTGTATGGGCGTTGAGGCCGTTGTGCTTTTCGATCCTAAAAAAGCCTGGGAATTTGAATTACGTCGCAAACGCGGGGCGCATCTATTTTCCAAGCATCGGTTTTTGTCTGCACAGATGGCCGGGTATTTGCAGGATGACCTATGGATGAAGACAGCCAAGCAAGCCAACGACAACGCGGCCCATTTGACCGATGGCCTACGCAAGGCGGGTGCTGAGTTTTTGCACGACCCACACGCCAACATGATCTTTGCTAATTTTCCCCGCGCCATTCACCACAAACTGCACGCCGCCGGGGCAAAATATTACCTTTGGGGAGGGTCACTCGAAGGCCCTGATGATGAGATGGTAGGCGCGCGCATGGTGTGTGACTGGTCAATCAGCAGCGCGCAGATCGACGAGTTCCTAAGCCATTTTTAAGTGCGATGTAACAATGCGCGAATGGCCTCTGCAACCGGGGCCGGATGGGTAATCGGTGCCATATGCCCAGCCTTTTCGATCACCACCTGAGTTGCATCGGGCAAGCGCCGTTCCAATCCATCATTGATCGCTGCAATAGCAGGTAAGGCATCGGCACCGCGCATCAGTAGCGTTGGCATGTTAACGCGGTCCAAGACGTTGGGCTGCAACATTCCTGCGGCGTCATTATATAAAAACTCATAGCTATCAAGCACCACTGGAATGGCACGTGCCATCGCAGCGCGCGAGCGATCCGACAGAATATCCCAAGGTGTTGCTCGGCTCCACATCCGGTTAAACGCACGTGCGGCGAGCATATGATCTCCCGCTGTGATTGCCTCAAAAAACGGTGCTGCGCGCGCGTCGTGATCCTCCATCGTGGCAGATGCATCTTGTGATGCGATGGAAAAGAAAACCGGTTCGATCAACGTCAAACTGCGGATACGTTCAGGATACTCAATGGCCAGTCGCAATGCCGTCATGCCACCAAATGAATGGCCAATTAAGTCCATCGGCGTATCGTCTAGGCACGCCAATGCAGCGGCATATACAGTATCAGAAAAATCGCTGTGCGTATCCCAATCAGGACTTTCACCGTGGCTTGGCATATCTGGTGCAACAAAGGTTAACTCTTGGTCCAAATTCCGTGCCACGCCGGACCACACGCCACCAAAGGCTAAGGTGCAGTGTAGGGCCAGCGCACGGCGCTGACCTTGGCCTAAGTGTGTCACATGAGGGTTAAACCCCAACTGTACCCTCACAAATCGCCCGCGAGGTAAGCATCTAGATCTTCGATCTTGTCCTGACCCCAAAACCGCTGATCACCAACGACGTAGAACGGCGCGCCAAAAACACCCACTTCAACCGCGTCTTCGAGGTTTTTGGCATAGGTTTCTGCCCCTACCAACAATCCCGAATCCGCCAATGCCGGATCAAAACCTGCTTCGATCAGACAGGCGCGCACCACATCATCATCCGCGATATCTTTTTCATCTACCCATACATTGCGCATGATCACATGCGCCAGTTTACCCAGATCGCCACCACCAGCATTCTGCGCTGCAATGAAAGCGTATGCAGCAGGTGCGCCATTAGTGGGCCAGTGCGCAGGTTTCAAATTGAATGTCATGCCTAGCTTTTTCGCCTCACGTGTCAGCGCCTGTGCACGATATTCAATCCGGCTGATGTGTCGATCTTTTGGCGGCGTACCACCCGTACGCCCGAAAGCCGTGACAATATCAAACGGTTTATAATTGATGGTCGCGCCATGCTTGGCCGCCACGGCTTCAAGCCGTTCACCTGCGAGGTAACAATATGGCGACAGGGTCGCAAAATAATAATCAATTTGGGCCATTTGGCACTCCGATTTAGTGGCTTTGCTTTGCCAGACGCTAACGCCGTGGTAAGCGGTGTCAACGTCCTCGATTCTGTCACATCCCGCTGCCACGGAGCCCCCATGCCAAATACATCTGAGCCAAAACTGATCTCTGGTAATGCCAACATGCCACTTGCCACGGCCATCGCACGACGTATGTCGCTGCACCGGGGGGTCAACGTAGGTTTGGTGGACACACGGGTCGAACGGTTCAACGATGGTGAGATTTTCGTCGAAGTCTTCGAAAACGTCCGGGGCGAAGATATGTTTATTATCCAACCCACATCAAATCCGGCCAATGACAACCTGATGGAACTGCTGATCATGGCAGATGCCTTGCGCCGTTCCTCAGCAGCGCGCGTCACGGCGGTGTTGCCCTATTTCGGCTATGCCCGTCAGGACCGCCGTACAAAAGCACGCACACCGATCACGGCAAAATTGGTGGCAAATATGCTGGTTGGTACAGGTATCGAGCGGGTTCTTACAATGGACCTGCACGCCGCACAGATTCAGGGCTTTTTCGACATTCCAGTCGACAACCTTTATGCTTCCCCGGTTTTTGCGTTGGACATTAAAGATGCATTCAAAGACCAGATGAGCGACCTGATGATCATCTCACCTGACGTTGGTGGTGTGGCGCGGGCACGTGAGTTGGCAAAACGGGTGAATGCACCACTGGCGATTGTCGACAAACGCCGCGAGAAAGCGGGCGAAGTTGCTGAAATGACCGTGATTGGCAACGTGACGGGCAAAACATGCCTAATCGTAGACGACATTTGCGATACGGCTGGCACGCTGTGCAAAGCTGCCGAAGTGTTGATGGAAGCCGGTGCGAAAGAAGTTCACTCTTACATTACGCACGGTGTCATGTCCGGCCCTGCGGTGGAGCGTGTGACCAATTCGGTGATGAAATCACTTGTGATTACCGACAGCATCGAACCAACAGATGCCATCAAAAAGGCCACTAATATTCGCATCGTGCCAACCGCACCAATGTTTGCACAGGCCATTCTGAA
>CALKXT010000178.1 GCA_938003685.1 uncultured Sulfitobacter sp.
TTCCACCATCGTATTTCATTTTGTGTTGTTTGGCGTGATCGCGCAGCGCACAGGGCTGGGGCAATTGTTCATTGATAACGCGACGATATTGGCGGGGCGCTATACGGGCGGGCCTGCGAAGGTGTCGGTTGTGTCCTCAGCCTTCTTTGGCACGATTTCTGGCTCATCCGTTGCCAACACCGTGTCCACAGGGGCGCTGACAATTCCCAACATGAAACGCCTCGGCTATCCCGGTCATTTCGCAGGCGGGGTTGAAGCGGCGTCATCGGCAGGCGGGCAAATCACGCCTCCGATCATGGGGGCTGCGGCCTTTATCATGGCTGAGTTTTTGGAACTGCCATACACCACCATCGTCATCGCCGCGATCTTTCCGGCGCTGTTGCATTACGTGGGTGTGTTCACAGTTGTGCATCTGATGGCGCGCAAGCTGGACCTCAAAGGGCTGACCAAGGAACAATTGCCGCACTTCAAGGCGGTCTGGTCTGAGGGCTGGGCCAACATCGTACCTTTGATCGGGTTGCTGGTTGTCTTGTTCTCTGGCTACACGCCTTATATGTCAGCTTTTTGTGGCATATCATTGGCGATCATCACCGGCATGTCGCGGCTGAAAGAACCACCAACGCTGATCTACTCTGCGGCGTTCATAGCGTTTGTTTTGTGGAAGTTTGCAGGCGGCGGGTTTGGCCTGCCGATGACGGCCATCCTCTGTTCAATCTCTGCTATCGCGACGTTGAACCCACAGGATCGGATCAAAATCCCTGAGATGTCTGCGGCAATGGAATTGGGCGTGAAATACGCCCTCGCGGTTGGTGCCGCCTCGGCTGCGGTGGGTATCGTGGTTGGCGTGATCAACACCACAGGTATCGGGTTTCGCATCGGGTTCATGGTGACCCAAGGCGCGGGCAATCTAGCCTCCGATATGTTTGGGTTCCTGTCTTTGGGCGGGTTGTTTGAATGGTTCACAGTCGAAGACCTGCAATTGTTTATCTCGCTGGTCTTTATCGCGCTTGCCTGCATCATGATGGGCGCGGGCATACCGACCACAGCGCTTTACATCATGCTGGTGTCCGTCGCGCAGCCCGCATTGGCACAGCTTGGCGTGCCGCCCATCGCGAGCCATATGTTTGTGCTGTATTATGGTGTGGTGTCCGAAATCACGCCGCCGGTCTGCACATCCGCCTATGCAGCGGCCGCAATCGCAAATTCCAACCCCTTCCGAACCGGGTTGTCCGCGTTCTCACTTGGCTTGGGCAAGGTCGTGGCCCCCATGGCATTTGTGTATGCACCAGTATTGTTGTTCGTGTCCTCAACAGGGTTCGACCTGTGGGAGTTCACCTATACCGCGGCGAGTTGTATTGCGGGTGTGTTCGCGCTGTCGACAGCGGTGGTTGGGTATTGGTTCAAACCCATGGGCGTGCTGTCGCGCATTTCGATGGCGGTTGCGGGTTTGGTGTTTGTCGCCCCATCACTTAGCGCTGATGTGCTTGCGATGATGATCGCGGCCCCAGTTACGATCCTGCAATTTATGGCGCGGCGCAACGCACCCGCCGCCGCCTAAAGACGATGGACGAAACGGTCACCATCATTGGCGCGGGCATCGTGGGGATTTGTTGCGCCCTGTCCTTGCAAGAACGCGGCGTGAAAGTGCGCTTAATTGATCGTGGTGCACCCGGTCAGGAAACATCCTTTGGTAATGCCGGGGTCATTTCGCCGTGGTCGATCATACCCCAAGCAGTGCCCGGCATTTGGAAATCGATACCCGGCATGGTGTTGGCCCCCTCAGGGCCCGTTTCGGTACGCCCAACATTCTGGCCAAAGATGATCCCATGGGGGCTTCGTTTTTTGGCTAAATCATCCGAGGCGTCAACCCGTTCTGTGGCTGACGCGATGGAGACATTGTGCCACCCTTCAATATCGCTCTTTCGAAAACATCTGAACGGTACAGGCCATGAAGGTTTGATCGTCGACAGTTGGTACGTGCATGCGTTTCGCAATGCCAGCAAGGCCAACCTGCGCGATCTTGGATTTGCCATTCGCCAACAACACGGTGCTGATTTGGAACTGGTGGGCCGTACAGAATTGCAAAGACTTGAACCCGCTATTTCCACTGCTTTCAAGGCTGCCGTTTTGATCAAAGGACAGGCCCGCGCGCGTGCGCCGGGACGCCTTGCCGAGGTATTAGCGCAAAAAGCAATCGGCCTGGGCGTCGAGTTTATCCAAGCAGACATAACGGCCCTCACAAGAGATAAAAATACTCGTTGGCGACTAGACACATCCATCGGGCCGTTAAGTGCCGAAAAGATTGTGCTGGCCGCAGGTGTCTGGAGTACAGAATTGTTAAAACCTCTAGGCATCAAACAACCTTTGCTGGCAGAACGTGGGTATCATGTTGAGTTTCCGCACGCTGCTTTGACTATCAACAACTCAATCATGGATGTGGATGCAAAGATTGTTGCCAGTGCCATGGAAGGGGGCATCAGGGTTGCGGGGTGTTCTGAATTTGCAGAAATTAACGCGCCAAAAGATCCACGTAAGAAAGTGACTTTGGTCAAACAAGCCCGCGAGATGCTACCGGATTTGGACACAAGGGATGTTGGGTTTTGGCTTGGTCGCCGCCCGTCTTTCCCTGATAGTCTACCCGCCCTGGGAGGCATTGATGGTCACGCAGGTCTTTTCGCAGCTTTTGGCCATTCGCACTATGGATTGATGATGGCCCCTAAAACCGGGGAATTGATCGCGGATATTGTCGCTGGCGTGCCACCGAATATTGATCTGACACCGTATGACCCGTTGAGGTTTTAGGCATGTCATTGGGATGAAAGCCATTGCACACGTAGCATCCCCATAAAGACCTCGACTAAAAACGAAAAGGGCCACGCATTTCGCAATGCGCAGCCCTTTTCAGGTATACAACTGACGTTAGCCAATGATGCTATTCAGTGTCGCAGATGGGCGCATCACAGCAGCCGTTTTGGCCGCATCGGTGCGGTAATAGCCACCCAGATCAGCGGCAGGTCCTTGAACGGCGGCAATCTCTGACAGGATCGTAGCTTCGTTTGTCGCCAATGCATCAGCGATAGGCGCAAAATGCGCGGCCAGATCGGCGTCATCTGATTGCGCGGCCAAAGCCTCCGCCCAATAGCGGGCAAACCAATAGTGGCTATCGCGGTTGTCAGGCTCACCCACTTTGCGCGACGGCGAACGGCTGTTGTCCAAAATACCTTGGGTTGCGGCATCAACGGCTGCACCCAAAACGCGCGCTTTGTCGTTGCCTTTGGTGTCGGCAAGGAAAGTCAGGCTTTCACCCAAAGCGCAGAATTCACCAAGGCTGTCCCACCGCAGGTGGTTTTCCTCGTTCAACTGCTGCACGTGCTTGGGCGCAGAACCGCCAGCGCCCGTTTCGAACAGGCCGCCGCCATTCATCAGTTTAACAATCGACAGCATCTTGGCCGATGTCGCCAGTTCTAGGATTGGAAACAGATCAGTCAGGTAATCGCGTAATACGTTGCCCGTGATGGCAATTGTGTTTTCGCCCTTGGTGATTGTTTCCAATGACGCACGTGTAGCTTCACGTGGTGCCATGATCTCGAACTTGTCGGCCACGCCTTTGGCTTCCAAAATCGGCTTCACATAGGCAATCAATTCTGCGTCATGCGCGCGCGCGGCATCCAGCCAGAAAATCGCGCTGCAGCCTTCGGCTTTTTGACGGGCAATGGCAAGGTTCACCCAATCTTCGATCGGTGCCTTGCGCGCAGAGGCTGAGCGCCAGATGTCGTTCGCTTCAACCTTATGCTCGTGCAGCACTGTGCCATCATCAAGGATCATCTTGACGGTGCCCGCTGTAGGCATCTCGAACGTGGTGGGGTGAGAACCGTATTCTTCAGCCTTTTGCGCCATGAGACCGACGTTTTGGACCGTACCTGCTGTGGCTGGGTTCAGCTTGCCGTTCTCTTTAAAGAACTTCACAGATTCGTCGTAAACTGGCGCATAGGAATTATCAGGGATCACGCAATTGGTGTCGTGTTCCTTGCCATCTGGCCCCCACCCCTTACCACCAGCGCGGATTAGTGCGGGCATAGACGCATCAATTATCACGTCTGATGACACATGCAGGTTGGTGATGCCTTTGTCGCTATCGACCATATACATTGGCGGGCGCGCGGCCATGCAGGCGTCAATGTCCGCCATGATTTCTGCATTGCCTTCGACACGGGCCAACAGATCACCAAGGCCAGAGTTCGGGTTCACACCCAGATCGGCCATCGCATCAGCGTGCTTGTCAAAAACAGGCGCAAGGAAGGCTTTGACTGCGTGACCAAAGATGATCGGGTCAGAAACCTTCATCATCGTGGCCTTCATGTGCAATGAGAACAACGTGCCGTCGGCTTTGGTTTTTTCGATCTCATCCGCAAGGAATGTTTTAAGGGCAGCCGCGCTC
>CALKXT010000179.1 GCA_938003685.1 uncultured Sulfitobacter sp.
CACGCCAGCCATGCGCAAGCGCCGGGGTTGTTCACAACAGCACCCGTGCCAGCGGCGCAAAAGCTGCTGGACCGCATCGGCTGGTCCAAAGATGACGTTGACCTTTGGGAAGTGAATGAAGCCTTTGCCGTTGTTCCCTTGGCTTTCATGCACGAGATGGGCCTCAGCCATGACATCGTGAACGTCAATGGCGGTGCCTGCGCGCTGGGTCATCCTATCGGCGCATCGGGTGCGCGCATCATGGTGACGTTGTTAAACGCTTTGGAAAAACGCAATCTAAAACGTGGCATTGCAGCCATCTGTATCGGCGGTGGCGAAGGCACAGCAATCGCCATCGAACGCGCCTGAACTTCATCTAGCGACAAAAACTCACGGGGGTCCGGGTGCCGGCAGCCCCCGGGTGCCGACAAAAGGAACTGCTATGCGCGTTGATTATCCAAGCCTTGCAAAATCAATACATGCACTGACGACGGGTGAAGACGACCCCGTTGCCCTAATGGCCACTGTCACTTGCGAAGTGCATCACGCAGATGATCGTTTCGATTGGACTGGGTTTTACCGAGTCACCGCGCCGGAACTCCTCAAAATTGGACCTTATCAAGGGGGACACGGGTGTCTGGTTATCCCTTTTTCACGTGGGGTCTGCGGGGCTGCTGCAAGGACAAGGCAGGTACAATTGGTGGCTGACGTGGATGCCTTTGATGGTCATATCGCCTGCGCCAGTTCCACGCAGTCAGAACTTGTATTGCCAGTGCTCAACGGGGCGGGCGGCCTGTTGGGGGTCTTTGATATCGACAGCAACTTGCCAAACGCTTTTACGCAAACGGACGCGGATGCTTTGGCAGATATTCTAAAGAACACCTTTGCCGCTGTGAAATAATACTGGATTTTTTCACACGCTTCGGGCAACGTGAAATTCTGATCCATATTTTCACGGAAATCCCATGCGCCACGATCTACCCAACATGCCGCACTCCCTTGGTGCTGACCTGCGCGCCTTGCGTAAAACGCGGGGGCTGACGTTGTCGGATATGGCTGATTCTCTTGGGCGGTCTGTGGGTTGGTTGAGTCAGGTTGAGCGCGATAAATCAGAACCCTCCATCACGGATCTGCGCCACATCGCCGCCTGTCTGGATGTCTCTGTCTCAATGTTGTTTCGCCATGCCGCCGCCCCAGCGGGTGAGGCGGGTTTTGTCGTGCGCAAAGATGCGCGCCGCCCTATTGGATCATCCATCGCCGGACTGGTTGAAGAATTATTGTCACCGGATTTGACAGATGATTTTGAAATGGTGCATTCCACCTTTCAGCCCTACAGCAAAATCAAAGACGCAGTGACACGCCCGACCCAAGAAGTCGGCTATCTCATCTCTGGCACGCTAGAAATTGAAATTGATGGGGCGACACATAACTTGAACCCCGGGGATAGTTTCCGTGTGCGCGGCGAACCCTTTCGCTGGTCTAATCCATCTGATCAACCTGCTGTGGCCATCTGGGTCATTGCGCCGCCGGTGTATTGATTATGACATTCGATGCTTGGATCATATTTGCTCTGTTTTGGTTGGTCTTTGTCACTACGCCGGGGCCGAACGCGGTGAATTGCATCACGAATGGGATGAATATTGGTTTCCGCCGCGCCATGATCGGGGTGCTTGCCATCCTTACACAAGCGACGTTGTTTTTGCTGCTGTCTGCTGCTGGTATCACTGCCTTGATCACCGCATCTCCAGCAGCTTTTAGCGCAGCGAAATTCATAGGTGCGGCTTTCTTGATATACCTAGGTATCCGTGGCTGGATCATGGCAAAGGCACCAGTAAAGATTGATGCGCGTCCAGCATCCTCAATCTATCTGCGTGCGCTTGCGATCGCGACGATCAATCCCAAAAGCGTTGCGGGATACCTCGCGGCCTTCTCACAGTTTGTGCAGCCAGATGTGCCAATCTGGGGCCAAATGCTTGTGATCTTCCCAACGGCACTGACGCTGACCGCCCTGAGTTATACAGGTTTTACAGCGCTTGGCGCAGGCATCGGGCGCGCGGCCCTTGGCGCTGTGTTTAACGTCTGGGTCCGCCGTGTGATGGCGG
Source organism: uncultured Sulfitobacter sp. (assembly GCA_938003685.1). GTDB lineage: Bacteria > Pseudomonadota > Alphaproteobacteria > Rhodobacterales > Rhodobacteraceae > Sulfitobacter. The sequence continues at coordinate 2,082 of CALKXT010000179.1, forward strand.
TGTGTTTCGTTATCTATGGCGTCCTATTGGGCGCGTCCTCAACACCGGGAAGAGTATGATATGCTGAACGGAAGTTGCCTGTGCGGCGCGATCACATTCACCGCCAAAGGTGGCGCGCGCCCGCCCGCTGCATGTCATTGCAACCAATGTCGCAAACAATCCGGTCACCATTGGGCCTCAGTTCAGGTTATGGACGATGATCTGACCATCACAGGCACGCCAAAATGGTACGCCTCTAGTGTAACAGCCAAACGCGGCTTTTGCCCGAATTGCGGCAGCTTTCTATTCTGGAAAGGTGATGCAGACCCCGACACAGGCATTTCCCTAGGCGCACTCGACGGGCCAACAGGCATGCACCTAGCGCGACACATATTCACCGCTGATAAAGGCGATTATTACGACATTCCCGACAACGTTCGGCAGGAGGAGAAAGAAAATGAGTGATTTCCCAACAACGGCTCGTGTGGTCATTATCGGTGGTGGTGTCGTTGGCACGTCTACGCTCTATCACTTGGCGAAAGCGGGCTACAAAGATTGCGTTTTGCTGGAAAAGAACGAATTAACTGCTGGTTCCACATGGCACGCGGCAGGCAATGTGCCAAACTTTGCCGGGTCTTGGGCGATTATGAACATGCAACGATACTCAGCCGAAATGTATCGCACTTTGGGTGAGGATGTCGGCTATCCTATGAACTACCACGTGACGGGTTCGGTCCGATTGGCCCATACCAAAGAGCGGATGCAGGAATTTGAACGTGTTGCTGGGATGGGGCGTTACCAGGGCCTAGAGATGGATATCCTCACCCCGGAAGAGTTGAAGGAATATCATCCGTTCATGGAAACCCATGATTTGGCTGGCGGTATGTGGGACCCATTGGATGGTGATATTGATCCGGCGCAACTGACGCAGGCTTTGGCCAAGGGCGCGCGGGATGCTGGCGGGCATATTGAACGCTTTTGCCCAATTATTGGATTGGACCGTGACGGCGATGAGTGGATCGTCAAGACGGCAAAGGGCGATATTCGCTGCGAAAAAGTGGTCAATTGTGCAGGGTATTATGCGCAGCGTGTCGGTGAGATGTTCAAGCCTTTTGGGGGACGCACCGTACCGATGGTTGTCATGTCACATCAGTATTTCCTGACTGAAGAAATTAAGGAAGTTGCGGAATGGACCAAAGAAAAAGGGCATAAGCTGCCGATCATACGCGATGTGGATATCAGCTATTATCTGCGCCAAGATAAGAACGGGCTGAACCTTGGTCCCTATGAGCGTAATTGCAAAGCGCATTGGGTCACCCCTCAAGATCCAATGCCCGAAGATTTCTCGTTTCAGCTTTATCCCGATGATCTTGAGCGGCTTGAATTCTATATCGAAGACGCGATGGAGCGTGTCCCCGCCCTTGGCACCGCGGGTATTGGCCGCAATATCAACGGCCCGATCCCTTACGCGCCAGATGGCCTACCAATGATTGGCCCGATGCCCGGTGTGCCAAATGCGTTTGAGGCGCATTCGTTCACCTTTGGCATCGCCCAAGGCGGCGGGGCAGGTAAATGCCTATCCGAATGGATCATGCACGGCGAAACTGAGCTGGACATGTGGGCCGTCGATCCGCGCCGTTATACCGATTACGCGGACCATGATTATTGCCTCAGCAAAGCAATGGAAACCTATGGCCACGAATATGCCATGCATTTCCCGCATCACACATGGCCCGCTGGGCGTGGTAAAAAACTGTCACCAAACCATGCGACGTTGCTGGCATCCGGTGCCCAAATGGGTGCCTATAATGGCTGGGAGCGTGCCAATTGGTTCGCCAAAGATGGTGATGATACGTCCGAGGAAGCAACCCAAACGTGGGGCCGCGAAGGACCATGGAAGGTGCGCGTTGCTGAGGAAGTAGAAGCCTGCACCAATGGGACAGGTGTCCTCGATATGCCCGGCTTCTCACGTTATACGTTGACCGGGGCAGGTGCTGCTGAATGGTTGCGTGGTCAGATCGCAGGCGCATTGCCAAAAGCGGGTCGGATGAACCTTGGCTACTTTACAGACAGCCGCGGTAAAATCGTGACCGAAGTCACAATCATCCGCTGGGATGAAGATGATTTTTGGATCATGACCGCCGCTGTCGCGCAGTGGCATGACTTTGAATTTCTCAAAGGCCGTTTGCCTAAAGACGGCTCACTTACGATGACTGATATTACACGCGATTGGTCGACCGCTTTGGTCAATGGGGCTGGGTCACGTGAGTTGCTTTCTGGTATCGTCGAAGGTGCGGATCTGAGCGCAGGCTGGCTCACTCTCCAAGACGCAAAAATTGCTGGCAAACCTTGCAAACTGATGCGGATTTCGTTCTGCGGCGAATTGGGTTGGGAAGTGCACACATCCTTTGAGGACAGCAAAGTCGCCTATGATGCGCTCCGCGCCGCAGGGGCCACCCCGTTTGGCATGTATGCGTTGAACTCCATGCGCGTCGAAAAAGGTTACCGAACATGGAAGGGCGATCTTTCCACTGACTACACATTGCTGGAAGGTGGGATGGAACGCTTCATTCGTTTTGACAAACCTCAAGACTTTATCGGCAAGGCTGCTTTGTTGTCAGAAAAGCAGCAAGGTTCGAAAAAGATGTTCGTGACCATGACCGTGGACGCGCCCTTTGCGGATGCGCCTTACATGTCGACGGTCTGGAGTGGTGATGAGGTTGTTGGTGAAACCACCTCTGGCGATTGGGGGTTCCGTGTGAACAAATCCATTGCATTGGGCGTAATCAGGGCTGACTTGGCAATACCGGGCACAGAGCTTGAGGTCGAAATCTTTGGTGCGCGCTGCAAGGCTATTGTGCAAGAAGATCAACCCCTCTGGGATCCTGAAAATGAACGCATCCGGGCGTAATCGTTTTCTTTGACAATTTCCGATCATGAAGGAATGACCATGACAGAAATAACACTTCTTGACGGTGGGCTGGGTCAGGAACTGGTTCACCGTGCAGGCGATCAACCGACGCCTTTGTGGTCCACACAAGTGATGATCGACCATCCGGGACTTGTTGCCGAGGTCCATCGCGATTTTGCCAGTGCCGGGGCTACGATTGTGACGACTAACACATATGCGCTGCATCGTGATCGGCTTGCGGGTACAGCGCTGGAAGGTGACTTTGAAACCCTCTTTGCAGCGGCGCTGAGTGAAGCAAAAGGGTGTGGGGCAAAACGTATCGCGGGGTCAATCGGGCCGCTTATTGCGTCTTATCGCCCTGATTTGCACCCAGACGCAGATGTTGGCGCGCCGCTGTACGCCGAAGTTGCGAAATTACTGGCACCGAAATGTGATCTGCTGATCTGTGAAACGGTCGCATCATACGATCATGCGCTGAGCGTTCTGTCTGGTGCCGTTTGGGGAGGTAAGCCAATTTGGCTTTCGCTAACGGTGGATGACCATGACGGCACGAAACTACGTTCCGGTGAACCACTTGAGTCGGTTTTGGCCGCTGCCAATGCTGGGGCCGCTGCGCTTTTGGTCAATTGTTCCTCGCCAGAGGCGATCCCGGCTGCCCTAGATGTGCTTGTGCAAAGCGATCTTCCCTACGGTGCTTACGCCAACGCATTTGAGAAAATCACTGACGATTTCCTGAAAGACAAACCAACCGTTGATGCGCTGAGCATGCGCCGTGACCTCACACCCGAAACATATGCGGATCATGTGATGGCATGGGTTGATCAGGGTGCGACCATCGTTGGCGGATGCTGTGAAGTTGGCCCCGCACATATTGCTGAAATCGCCACCCGCCTACGTGCGGCTGGTCACACCATTGTTTAAAGGAGCCTGATCATGGCTGACGTTCCTTCCCACGCGCGCGTGGTCATCATTGGCGGCGGTGTTATCGGTTGCTCTGTTGCGTATCACCTGACTAAATTGGGGTGGAAAGACGTTGTTTTGCTAGAACGCAAGCAACTGACGTCTGGCACAACTTGGCACGCTGCTGGCCTGATTGCGCAATTGCGCGCAACGGCGAACATGACCAAACTGGCAAAGTATTCTCAGGAACTTTACGGCAATCTTGAGGATGAAACGGGTGTTGCCACAGGGTTCAAGCGCTGTGGGTCGATCACGGTTGCCCTAACCGAGGAACGCAAAGAAGAGATTTATCGTCAAGCAGCGATGGCACGCGCCTTTGGGGTGGCGGTTGAGGAAATCAGCCCAGCAGAGGTGAAGGCCAAGTACGAACATCTGAACATCGATGGCGTGACGGGTGCTGTGTATCTAGAAAAAGACGGGCAGGGCGATCCGGCGAACATCGCGCTCGCACTTGCCAAGGGTGCCCGCCAACGCGGTGCAAAAATTATCGAACGGACCCGCGCATCTGGCGTGACCCGTGAGGGGCGCAAGATCACGGGCGTCAACTGGGAACAGGGTGAGGAAACGGGCCACATCACCTGTGACATGGTGGTGAACTGTGGTGGCATGTGGGGCCATGAAGTTGGCCGTATGCTGGGCGTCAATGTTCCGCTACATGCCTGTGAACACTTTTACATCGTGACCGAAGCGATTGCGGGCTTGACGCAGTTGCCAGTTCTGCGCGTGCCAGATGAATGTGCGTACTACAAGGAAGACGCAGGTAAGATGCTGTTGGGCGCGTTTGAACCGTTGTCGAAACCATGGGCGATGGATGGTATCCCGGCAGACTTTGAATTCGACCAACTGCCCGAAGATTTTGACCATTTTGAACCCATCCTAGAGGCAGCGGTTGAGCGCCTACCGATGTTGGCCGAAGCGGGTATTCACACATTCTTTAACGGGCCAGAATCCTTCACGCCTGATGACGCCTACCACCTTGGTCAAGCACCCGAGATGGACAATGTCTGGGTTGCTGCGGGCTTTAACTCGATCGGCATCCAATCGGCGGGTGGTGCTGGCATGGCACTGGCGCAATGGATGGATGAGGGCGACAAACCCTTTGATCTGGGGGATGTGGATATTGCCCGTATGCAGCCCTTTCAAGGCAATAAAACCTATCTGTTTGAACGCTCCAAGGAAACGCTTGGCCTGCTTTATGCCGATCATTTCCCGTTCCGACAAAAGGCCACAGCACGTGGCGTGCGCCGTACACCGTTCCATCAACACCTGTTAGACCAAGGCGCAGTTATGGGCGAACTGGCCGGATGGGAACGCGCCAACTGGTACGCACGTGAAGGGCAGAAAGCGGAATACGAATACACATGGAAGCGCCAAAACTTCTTTGACAATGTCGCTGAAGAAGTCGCGGCAATCCGCACCAATGTTGGCATGTATGATATGTCGTCATTCGGTAAGATCCGTGTTGAGGGCCGCGATGCTTGCGCCTTTATGAACCATGTTGGCGGCGGTCAGTACGACGTGCCAGTGGGCAAGATTGTCTATACCCAGTTCCTCAACAAGCGTGGTGGGATCGAGGCGGATGTGACCGTCACGCGCCTATCTGAAACGGCTTACCTTGTCGTCACCCCCGCCGCGACACGTCTGGCTGATGAAACATGGATGCGCCGTCACGTGGGTGAATTTAATGTAGTGATTACGGACGTGACCGCTGGCGAAGGTGTGTTGGCGGTTATGGGTCCGAACGCGCGTAAATTGTTGCAAGCTGTATCGCCCAATGATTTCACCAACGATGTGAACCCCTTTGGCACGGCGCAAGAGATTGAATTGGGTATGGGGCTCGCCCGTGTTCACCGCGTGACATATGTGGGCGAACTGGGCTGGGAAATCTATGTAGGCGCAGACATGGCCGCACACGCCTTTGAGACACTGCACGCGGCGGGCCAAGATATGGGGCTGAAATTGTGCGGTATGCACATGATGGACGCAGCGCGTATCGAAAAAGGTTTTCGCCACTTTGGCCATGATATTACGTCTGAGGACCACGTGCTTGAGGCGGGCCTTGGCTTTGCCGTGAAAACTGACAAAACCGACTTTATTGGCCGCGATGCGGTGCTGCGCAAAAAGGAAGAAGGGTTGAACGCGCGTCTGTTGCAATTCCGTCTGACTGATCCTGAACCGCTGCTGTATCACAATGAACCAATCATTCGTGACGGTCAGATCGTTGGTTTCCTTTCCTCTGGTTCATACGGTCACCATTTGGGTGCGGCAATGGGTCTTGGATATGTTCCATGCAAAGGTGAAACAGCGGCTGACGTTCTTGCCTCAAGCTATGAAATCGACGTTGCAGGCACACGTGTCAAAGCCGAAGTATCGCTCAAGCCTATGTACGATCCAAAGTCGGAGCGCGTGAAGGTTTAACGCTGGCAGAAGGGTGCGTATCGGAGTACCCACCCCTGATGTGGAGGATTTCCGATGCGCAACCCTGACAGCCTGAATAAGAAAGCCAACGAAGACACGCCACAAGGCCTTGCCTTTGCGGTGGCGGCCTATGTGATGTGGGGTTTTCTGCCGCTCTATATGAAGTTGGTTGCCCATATTCCGGCGGCCGAAGTTGTCGCACATCGTGTCATCTGGTCGCTTCCTATTGCGGCTGTTGTACTGATCTTGCTGCGCCGCACATCCGACCTGCGACACGCGCTCAAGTCTCCTCGGACCATGGCCATGGCTTGCGTCACGGCGGCACTGATTTCGATCAACTGGGGCATCTATGTGTGGTCCATCTCGTCTGGTCATGCATTAGACGCGGCATTGGGGTATTATATAAACCCACTGTTCAGTATTTTCTTGGGCGCAGTGCTGCTGGGTGAGCGCCTCTCGCGTGCGCAAGTGGCCGCAATTGTGTTGGCAGCGGGTGCCGTTCTGGTCCTGACGTTTGATGCAGGGCGCATCCCTTGGGCGGCATTGGGTTTGATGCTGTCATGGGGGTTTTATGCACTAGCGAAAAAGAGCCTGCCGGTTGGTCCAAACCAAGGGTTCTTGCTTGAGGTATTGATTCTCATACTGCCCGCGCTGGGCTATGCGGGATATCTCGCAGGAACAGGGCAATCGCATATCGGTGTTGGGGTAGGTGCTGATACATGGCTGTTGATTGGCTGCGGCGTTGTGACGGCGGTGCCCCTGATGATCTATGCCAACGGTGCAAAGCTGCTGCGGTTGTCGACTATTGGTATTTTGCAATACATCGCACCAACGATGATATTCCTGATTGCCGTTTTTGTCTTTGATGAACCTTTTGGCCGTGCCCGGATGATCGCATTTCCGATGATTTGGCTTGCTCTGGTGATCTATTCCACATCCATGCTACGCCAGATGCGGCACAAGGCGACCTGATATGGGACACTTGGATACAAAATATACGCCACCGAACGACCCATTGGTGGTGCTGCACGAAGACGCTGAGGTTCTGCTGGTGGATAAACCCGCTGGCCTGCTCAGCGTGCCGGGCAAAGGGCCACATCTGGCCGATTGTTTGATGAGTCGTATTCAGGATGTGTTTCCCGAAGCCCTTTTGGTACACCGACTTGACCGTGATACATCTGGCGTGATGATCTTTGCACTGACGCCCTATGCGCAACGCCACCTTGGTTTGCAGTTCGAAAAACGCATGACACGCAAAACCTATGTTGCGCGCGTATGGGGCGTGCCTGCGGAGAAAACAGGGCTGATTGATCTACCTCTGATCGTGGATTGGCCGAACCGTCCGCTGCAAATGGTGTGCCATGAGACAGGTAGATCGGCGCAAACGGATTGGCGATTGCTAAAAGATCAAGGTGACACATCACGGATACGGCTGATGCCCAAAACAGGCCGCAGCCATCAATTGCGTGTACATATGTTGGCGTTGGGCCATCCTATCTTGGGTGATCCGTTTTACGCCACAGGACCCGCGCGGGATTTTCCCCGCATGATGCTGCATTCAGAGGAATTGCGGTTCAACCATCCGCAAGGTGGCCATTCAACCAAGATACGCGCAAAGGCCCCGTTTTAGGGGCCAATGGCAATCTAATTTAGAATGACACCCTGTGTGGTCAGCATTGATCAAGGCAGGGTGAACCGCATTGCATTTCGCTTAGCCAAATCAACTCAATACTCGAGTATAGGCGCGTGCAGAAACAAAAAAGGGCCACCCGAAGGCAGCCCAAAATCTGTTTATGGATAACCGTTGTTACTCAGCAGCCCAGCCAGAGACTGCTTTGACTTCGAGAAATTCCTCAAGCCCGTACACACCGCCCTCACGGCCGTTACCGGATTGCTTGTATCCCCCAAATGGTGAGCCTTGCGCAAATCCTGATCCGTTGGTTTCCACCATTCCAGAACGGACACGTCGTGCAACGCGGCGGCGTTTGTCGGTGTCTTCGGTCTGGATATAGTTTGTCAGGCCATACGGCGTGTCGTTTGCAATCGCGATCGCTTCTTCTTCGGTTTCGAAAGGAATGATCGACAGGACCGGTCCAAAGACTTCTTCGCGTGCGATGGTCATCTGGTTGTTCACATCGGCAAAAACCGTTGGTTTGACATAGTAGCCACGGTTTAATCCATCTGGACGGCCCAAACCGCCCGCAACAAGGCGTGCTTCTGACATGCCAACTTCGATCAGTCCTTGGATTTTGTTGTACTGCGCTTCGGAAACAACTGGACCGATGTGCTGACCTTCATCAGATGCCGGACCCACATGGGTGTTCTTGGCAACATCTGCTGCCATTTCAACGGCTTCGTCATAGCGGGATTTGTGAACCAACATCCGTGTTGGCGCGTTACAGGATTGACCAGAGTTGCGGAAACACCGGATCGCGCCAGATTTCGCAGCTTTAGGATGCGCATCTTCAAAGATGATGTTCGCGCCTTTGCCACCCAATTCCAGCGAAACACGCTTGAGCGTATCTGCTGCTGCTTTGGAAATCGCGATGCCGGCGCGGGTTGATCCGGTGAAACTAACCATGTCGACTTCTGGATGCACGGAAAGCTGGCTACCAACACCGGGGCCGTCGCCGTTCAGCATGTTAAATACGCCTGCAGGGAAACCAGCCTCGTGGATGAATTCAGCAAACAACAAACCAGATAGCGGCGCGATTTCTGAGGGTTTCAAAACCACAGTACAGCCAGTGGCAATCGCTGGAATCGCCTTAAGGATGATCTGGTTCATTGGCCAGTTCCAAGGCGTGATCAGCGCACAAACGCCAATCGGTTCCAGCAGCGTTTTTTCAGTCGCCGTGAAATCACGATCGAACGAGAAATTTTCGAAAGCCTTGAGGAAACCACCGATGTGCCAGCTGCCCGCACCAACCTGTTGGTTACGACTCAATTCAATCGGCGCACCCATTTCCATGGACATGGCCTGTGCCATTTCTTCTTGGCGGGCGTCATAGATTTCGGCCAGCTTTTCGATCAACTTGGTGCGTTCTTCTTTTGATGTCTGCGACCAGCTGTCAAATGCGGCGCGTGCGGCACCAACGGCGGCGTCAGTATCTGCCTGACTGCCCAATGAGATGACCGCGCATTGCTCTTCGGTTGAGGGATCAATGACCGCAAAATCATTGGCTTTGGCGGGGGCAACCCATTCGCCGTTGATATAAAAATCGCGTTTCTCAAGCATGGAGTGGCTCCTTCATTCATACGTTCGGCCACGATATTGGGCCGCTCAATTTGGCGTCACATTGTCACTGCGTAGATGTGGCTGCAAGAGAGGGGATGCAAGTGCGCGCAATAAATACTACATCAAAGGGACAACAACCTGACTTCTATCCTGGAGGATATCATGAGCTTGCGCATCAACGACACGATTCCTGATCTTAATGTCGAAACCGACCACGGCACGCTTTCGCTGCACGACTTTGTCGGTGACAGTTGGGCGATCCTGTTTTCACACCCCAAAGATTTTACACCTGTTTGCACCACTGAGTTTGGCGCAGTTGCGCAATTGGCAGATGAATGGGCCAAACGTGGCACGAAAGTCATTGGTGTATCAGTCGACGGTGTTGAGGACCACAAGAAGTGGAAAGGTGACATTGAAAAGGTTGCTGGCGCGACTGCGGGTTTCCCAATCATCGCGGATACGGGACTGGAAGTTTCTAAGGCATTCGACATGTTGCCAGCAGAAGCATATCTACCCGATGGCCGCACCCCAGCTGACAGCGCGACAGTGCGTTCTGTGTTTATCATTGGGCCGGACAAACAGCTGAAACTCAGCATGACCTACCCAATGACTGTTGGTCGCAACTTTGCCGAAGTTTTGCGAGCGCTGGATGGTCTGCAAATGTCGACAGGAAACGGTGTTGCGACGCCAGCAAACTGGAATGTGGGTGATGATGTAATCATTCCGGCCACCTTGTCAGATGATGATGCTAAAGCGAAATTTGGCGATTTCACAAAGGTCCTGCCGTACCTGCGCACAACTGCTGCACCAAAGTGATTTAGTCGCTGGGTTCGAACCTTAACAGCGCGATATAATTCTCGCGGTATGTCCCGCATCAGCTTGGCGCTGGTGCGGGGTTTTTGTTTGGGGCTGGCTGTTTAACCGATGCGTGTCTGTCGCTGCATTAATGCAGCACAACACGCGTGCCGTTTGGCACTCTGTTAACGAGGTCAATCACATGCGCATTGATCATCCGAACACAGCCGTTCGATACGGCCGAGCCAACATTTTGCGGACGCGGTGTGCCGTGGATACGCAAGTATGTGTCACGGCTGCCCGAATATAGATACAACGCACGCGCGCCCAATGGGTTATTACCGCCACCCTTCATACCGCCTGCATGTTTTGCATACAGATGTGGCTCGCGGCGGATCATGTTTTTGGTGGGTGTCCAGCTTGGCCATTCGGCTTGCCGCCCGACACGGAACGTACCGGAGGCATAACGCCCAGCTTTACCAATACCTACGGGATAACGAACCGCTTTGCCGCCCCCTAATGTCCAATAGAGCGCGAACTGGCCCGGATCGACATGGATTTCACCGGGGCGGAAGCCGTCCCTTATCTTCACGATCTTGGCCTGATGATGCTTGGGGATTTTATAGGGATCGGTCGCGGAAAATACGGGGCCAGCGATCAGCGTTGCGGCACCTGTGGTCAAAAGCGTACGGCGGTTAAGAAGTGACATTTAAAATCCCCTAGGATGAAACAAAGTTAACATTAGCCTAGCCTTAAGCAAAAAGCGGTGCAAACCGGAAACATAAGCAAACCAGTAACGAAAGAAGGCCCCGATGTTTCCATCAGGGCCTCATTTATTGCTCTAAAAGGTAGCGCTAAGGATTTACTCCTCTGCTGCGCCTTCTTTTACTTCTTCGCCAGTTTCCTGATCGACAACTTTCATCGACAAACGCACTTTGCCGCGATCGTCAAAGCCCAAAAGCTTCACTTTCACTTCCTGACCTTCTTTCAGAACATCTGAAGGGTGGTTCAGGCGGCGGTTTTCGATCTGGGACACGTGGACCAGTCCATCGCGCTTGCCAAAGAAATTCACGAATGCACCGAAATCAACGATTTTAACAACCGTCCCGGTGTAAACCATGCCTTCTTCTGGCTCGGCTACGATGGAATGGATCATGTCGTAGGCTTTCTTGATCGCTTCGCCGTTGGGCGATGCAATCTTGATGATGCCTTCGTCATTGATGTCGACCTTCGCGCCAGACACTTCAACGATTTCGCGGATCACTTTACCACCAGAACCGATAACTTCACGGATCTTGTCGGTTGGGATTTGCATCGTTTCAATGCGTGGTGCGTGCTCAGAGAATTCAGCAGCACCAGAGATCGCTTTGTTCATCTCACCAAGGATATGAATGCGACCTTCTTTGGCTTGTGCCAAGGCTTTTTCCATAATCTCTGGCGTGATGCCTGCGATTTTGATGTCCATCTGCAAGGATGTGATCCCGGCTTCTGTACCTGCTACTTTGAAATCCATGTCGCCAAGGTGGTCTTCGTCACCCAAGATGTCCGACAAGATCGCGTATTCGCCG
>CALKXT010000180.1 GCA_938003685.1 uncultured Sulfitobacter sp.
AAACGCCGCCTTTTTATGTGCCAATTTGATATCCTAGCCTTGTTAAGGCGGTTGTAAGACATCTGGGCCTAATGTCCCCCCGATTGCCCAAGATGGGTGAATGCAGCGCTAGGGGAATATGCGATGTCGCAAGAGATCACCAAAAAGCTACGTGCCAAGCCGATGCACAGCTTGTTTTTCAAATGCACAGCGATTGTTGTCTTGTGTGTTGTGGTGGTGGTCGCAACAATTGAAATTAGTAACTATTCGCAAATTACCCAAAAAGCCGCACGCGATTTGCAGCATCGTGCGAACGAGGTCACCAGCCTTTTGGCGATGCAGATGGGCGGGTCTATCAAGTTTGGAAATGTGGATGCCTTGGATCAAATCATCGGTGGCGTGATGAAAGAAGCGGGTCGCGATGCCATCGGTGCGATGGTCGTTAACCTACAGGGTAAGCCGCTGTATACTCAAGAAAACGCGATATTTGATGAGAACGTAGCTCTAGAATTGGGGGTAGAGGCGCTTCAAACTCAGCAACTGACCCGCGACAAAGCAGGGACCGCTGTTGCCATTCCTGTAAGGTTTGGTGGCGAAAATGCTGTTGTTGGTGCAGTCATCACGGCTTGGACTGACGAATTCAATACAGCAGAACTTGAGCGCGAATTGATCACGACACTGATGGTCGGAATGGGTGTGTTGTTCGCTGCCCTTGGGGCGGCTGGATATTTCTTACTTATACATATGTCGCGGCCTTTGACGCAATTGGAACGCGCGATGAGGGACGTCGCAGAAGAGAACTATGATGTGGTGGTTCCTTATACTGCGCGCAAAGACGAAATTGGCAAGATGGCTGGTCGGTTAGAGAGTTTTCGTGAGGCGTTACAGTCAGCAAAAGGTACATCGCGCGAGAATGCGTTTAAAAGTGCTGCATTTATTGGATCATCTGCACGACTGATGATGGTTGATGAGGCGTTTCAGGTTATTTTTGCCAACCCGGCGTGTGAGAGATTGATGGCAGACTTGATGCCAGAATTGGTTGAGAACTGGCCGGGTGTTGATCCTGCCGCGCTTGTCGGAGCTGATTTAACAATGATGGCTGCACTTCAAGGCGGTATTGTTTCTCTTCGTGAAAAAAAAGGTGCAGAACATACGGGAAAAGAGAATGTAGAAGTTATTGCCCGTTTGGGGCAACGAGTTATTCAAATCAAGGTAAACACTGCGATTGATCCCATGGGGAATTTGATCGGCTGTGTGATTGAATGGAATGATCGAACGGATGCGCAACGCAATGCCGCTTTGATTGATGCGCTCAATGCCAACCTACTTAGCATTGAATTCGATGAATTTGGCAAGGTCTGCGATGCAAATGAGAACTTCCTCGCACTGATCGACGGAACAAAGGCAGATACATCTGTTTGTACATTGCCCAAAATGTTTGCTGGCAATCTCGATGATGATCCAATGGGCAATATTTTTCACCAACAAGTGCTTGCACAGAAGATCAAGCAAGGCAGGTTTTCTGCTTATAGTTCCCATGCAGATGCATCTTTCGTCCTTGAAGGTAGATTTGCGGTGATTACAGGGGCTGAGGGGCGTGTTGAAAGGATGATATTTCTTGCCAGTGATGTCACCGCGCATGACCAGGTTGTGCGACAAGCAGAGGCCGAACGCGCAGACGTTGCGCAAGAGCAGGGGCATGTTGTCGATTTGTTGGGGGTAGCATTGAACAAATTGGCTGATGGAGATTTGCAGGCAGACATCGCGGAAGACGTCCCACAGGCATATGAAAAGTTACGCTCGGATTTTAATGCGACTGTTGAAGCTTTGCGCAATGCAATTTCGACTGTGATTCAAAATGCAGATTCTATTCGCAATGAAACGACAGAAATTACATCTGCGGCTGACGATCTGTCTCGGCGGACTGAAAAACAAGCTGCAACATTGGAAGAAACCGCTGCTGCATTGGACGAGCTGACAGTGTCGGTGAAATCAGCAGCGCAAGGGGCAGATGATGCGAGCAAAATGTCTGAAAATGCTCAAAAGAACGCAGAACAAGGCGGCATCGTTGCGCGTCAAGCAGTTGAGGCGATGGATGGGATTAAGACCTCATCCCAAGAGATTTCCAAGATCACCAGCGTCATTGACGACATCGCGTTTCAAACAAATTTACTAGCGTTGAACGCAGGTGTTGAAGCCGCACGTGCTGGCGAGGCGGGTCGTGGTTTCGCAGTGGTGGCAACAGAAGTCCGCGCCTTGGCACAGAGGTCTTCGGATGCGGCCCGAGAAATTAACGCACTTATTTCATCTAGCGGAGATCAAGTGCGTCAAGGTGTTGATCTTGTTGATAAAACAGGTGCTGCACTCGCTTCAATAGTTTCATCTGTTTCAGAAATTTCAAACCGGGTAGCAAATATTGCAACCTCTGCACGTGAACAATCAAGCGGGCTTGCTGAAATTAATTCTGCTGTGACAGAACTGGATCATGTAACCCAACAAAACGCGGCTATGTTTGAAGAAACGACTGCCGCCAGCCACGCTCTTACGGCTGAGGCCGATGCGCTGGCCAGTGCCGTTTCTCGGTTCCGCCTGAACACTGTCGATTCATCTGCCGCATCGGAAATCACACAGTTTCGGCCTATTTTACGCCAACCTGATGTGTCCACTGTGTTAAGTTCGAAGAGTAATTTAGCTTATGACCTGTCACAGGAACCTGAAAGCGACGGCTGGGAGGAATTTTGAATATGGGGTGCGGCAATTGCCCAAGATTTCGATGTGGTGAACACTGATAAAAAGTATTGGGTCAATCGCGCGTTCCCGCAAAACGCTCTGCCCAGATTTCGCGATCTTCATCACTGATCTTTGCAAACAAGACCTCAGGCACCTCAAAAATATGACCCGCTGCCAGCCCCTCCAAGGCTGCAGGAACATCGTCAGGCCAGTCAGGTGTTTCGACATGCATGGCTGATAACATGGATGCGGCCGCTGTTGGAATGAATGGTGCACTCAATACAGCATACAGCGGTATCAGATTTAACGCCAACCGAACCTGAACAGCGGCTTTTTCAGGATCAGTTTTGAAAGTTGTCCAAGGTGCCTCGGCTTGCAGGTATTCATTGCCTGCAGACCAAATCGCCCGCAATTCTTGCGCGGACTTACGCACTTCCATAGCATCCATATGAATTTGGTATTGTGCTACACGCGTGGCCAAATCCGCGATCAAAGCGTGTTCCGCTGGGCCATATTCCCCCGCCGATGGAACCGCTTCGCCAAATTTGGACCGGCAAAATTTTGTGATCCGGCTGATAAAGTTCCCAAGGACATCTGCCAAGTCTTTGTTGACAGAAGTTTGGAAGTTTTCCCACGTGAATTCCGCGTCAGATGTTTCGGGCGCATGACTGAGTAACCACCAGCGCCAGTAGTCGGCGGGCAAAATCTCAAGCGCCTGATCCATGAAAACACCGCGCCCGCGTGAGGTGGAAAACTGTCCACCATCATAGGTCAGGTAATTGAACGACTTAATGTAATCGACCAACTTCCAAGGCTCATTTGAACCCATGATTGTTGCTGGAAAGCTTAGCGTGTGAAAGGGCACGTTATCTTTGCCCATGAACTGCGTATAACGCACATCATCCGCGCCCTGATCGGTCCGCCACCAGCGGACCCAATCGTCGCCTTTACCCGCATCAACCCATTCCTGCGCACAAGCGATGTATTCGATGGGGGCGTCAAACCAAACATAGAAAACTTTGCCTTCCATGCCGGGCCAGTCGTCCGCGCCGCGTTTTACCGGCACACCCCAATCCAGATCGCGCGTGATGCCCCGATCCCGCAGGCCATCGCCATCATGCAACCATTTGCGCGCGATTGAAGTTGTCAAAACCGGCCAATCGGCCTTTTCGCTGATCCAATCGTCAAGGCGGTCTTTCAACTGACTTTGACGTAAAAACAGATGTTTGGTTTCACGCATTTCAAGATCGGTTGAGCCGGAAATTGTGCTGTGTGCATCAATCAGGTCAACGGGGTCTAGCTGCTTAGTGCAGTTGTCGCATTGATCCCCACGCGCACTTTCAAATCCGCAATTTGGGCAAGTGCCCTCAATATAGCGATCAGGCAAAAAACGGCCATCTGCATTGGAATAAACCTGTTGCTCTACAACCTCTTCGATCAATCCTTGATCTGCCAATGCACCTGCAAAATACTGCGTTAAAGCACGGTTTTGAAGGCTTGAAGAACGCCCAAAGTGATCAAATGACAGACCAAAACCAGCAGCAATTTCGGCCTGAATGGCGTGCATTTCCGCGCAGTATTCCTCAATCGGTTTACCAGCCTTCGTTGCGGCCAGTTCTGCGGGGGTGCCGTGTTCATCCGTGGCGCACAAAAACAGCACCTCGTGCCCTCGGGCGCGTAAATAGCGTGCATAGAGGTCAGCAGGCAATTGGCTTCCCACCAGATTGCCCAAGTGTTTGATCCCGTTGATATAGGGAATTGCAGAGGTGATGAGATGTCTGGTCACGAGCGCGCGCCTTTGGTCAGTGTTTGACATGCTTTAGCAGGCAGTGTTGCGACGCACCAGCCTGACAGTGTCGTCAAATCAATCGGGGCGATTATTACCGTTTCTGTTGCGGCCAAACAGACGCCCTACCAGAAATGAGGTGCGCGGGGTGCTGACGAATTGTGTGCGTTCTTTGGGGGCTGCGCGTTTGCGCATGCGAATGAGGCCAAACACGACCAAGACGGCGTGGCTGACTGAGATCATGATGAACAATGCGCCGGGTCCATAGTTCTCGATCAGAACTGAAGCGAGATACGGTGCAAAGATCGCCCCTGATGCAAAGAAAAACATCAATGCAGCAGAGAGTTCAACGCGTTCTTCATTGCTGGCAAAATCATGCGCATGGGCAGAGGCGACCGAAAAAATTGGAAAGGTGGTTAATCCAAACAATCCCGCACAGAGCATAACGCCAATTGTGCCAGTTCCTGCGGCCGCGACAGTGATGATTGCGCTGAAAATTGCAGCGACTGACAGCCAAATCAACACCCAACGGCGGTCATATTTATCTGCCAACCATCCGACCGGGAACTGTGCCAGAGCGCCGCCAAGGACAAAGGCAGATAAGAACCACGCGATTTGACCTGCTGTTAAGCCAACTTCTTGCCCATAAATCGGCCCGACCATGCGAAAGGACGCGCTGGACACGGCGGCCACAACCACCCCAGCGGCGGCTAGCGGTGATCGTTCCCACGCAAGGCGGGGGCGTAACCGGGGGGATGCGGGGGTTTCCGGCTGTTTGACCTTGGATAGGGTCAGGGGCAATAGCGCAGCGCAGCACCCAATGGCGAGTAAATTGTAAGATACGTAAGATGCGGGGGCGAGAATACCAATAATCATCTGCGCGGCCAGTGATCCGCTCATGTCGACGACGCGGTAAACACCCATTGTACGGCCCCGCGTTTCATTTGTGACCTTGGCCTGCAACCATGCTTCGATGACCGTGTAACACCCTGCGATGCAAAGCCCAGATGCCACGCGCATTAAGGCCCAAGCATAGGGATCAAGGATCATCATATGTGCCATCAACCCGATGGCACCTGTTGCGGTGAATGCCGCAAATGCACGGCTGTGTCCGACGCTTCCCATCAAGCGTGGTGACCACCAGCAGCCGATGAAAAAGCCAACGAAATGTGCAGACCCCAACATCCCGATTTCTTGTCGCGAAAACCCAAGTTCCAAACCGGACAATACGTCCAGTGGTCCCACACCGCCGGATGACAGTTGCAAGAGGATGACAGATAAAAATAGTGCCGCAAATGAAATGAGCAAACGCATAAGGTTACCTAGACTGGTTCACGAAGAAATCCCAAGTGCATTAACGACGAGACACCGTCGTTTTTGCCTAAAGCCACTGATTCATTTCTAAAAATGTGATGTTGGTGGTCTGGTATCGCCTTGCGGTGGCGCTGCTGCACCCTAAATTGGGCAAAAATATAGGGAACGATGCGATGAAAATGAATGACCTTGGAAAAAGCGGTATCAACGTGTCAGAGCTTTGCCTTGGCTCAATGACGTGGGGCACCCAGAATTCGTTTGCAGAAGGTCACGCCCAGATTGATCGCGCGTTGGACGCTGGGATCAACTTTGTCGACACTGCCGAGATGTACCCGGTTAATCCGCTGAGCGCCGAAACCCAAGGCCGCACAGAAGAGGTCATTGGCGAATGGTTTGAAAAAAGCAAGCGGCGCGCAGATATGGTATTGGCGACCAAACATTCCGGCAAAGGCATTGCCTATGTCCGAGATGGGGCTGGGATTTCATCCGCAACCATCAAAGATACTATTGAGGGGTCGCTGCATAGGCTCAAGACCGATTACATCGATCTGTATCAATTCCATTGGCCCAACCGAGGCAGCTATATGTTTCGTCAAAACTGGACCTATGATCCGTCAGATCAAAATCGTGCTGAAACAATCGCGCACATGGAAGATGCACTTGGCGCGTTGCAGCGCGAAGTTGAACGCGGGACCATCCGAGCCTTTGGCCTAAGCAATGAAAGTGCCTGGGGCATGGCGCAATGGGCGTCCGTAGCCGCGCGTGTTGGTGGGCCGCGTCCGATTTCGGTGCAGAATGAATATTCACTGATGTGCCGGGTCGCTGACACGGATGTGGCCGAAGCATGTGTGAATGAAAATATTGATATGTTTGCGTTTTCACCACTTGCGACGGGGTTGTTGACCGGAAAATATCAGGATGATGCTATTCCTGAAGGGTCACGAATGTCCCTTAGCCCCGAACTGGGCGGGCGCAAAACAGCGCGCGCGTTCGAGGCGGTAGATGCCTATCTGAATGTGGCGAAAAAGCATGGGCTTGATCCGGTGCATATGGCGCTGGCGTGGTGTTGTGGTCGCCCCTTTATGGGATCTGTGATTTTTGGCGCAACAACTTTGGAGCAGCTTGAAAAGGCATTGGGCGCGGTCGAGGTCACCTTGAGCGATGAGGTTTTGGCAGATTTGGATGCCGTGAACATGGCCCATCCGATGCCTTATTAAACGGCGCGTTTGTCAAAAATTTTGGTGGCGCGCCATCGTCGCTGACTTTCCAAAAGCGGCTCGAAACGCGCGCGCAAAGCTGGCCTGAGAGCTAAACCCAGTCGCCAAAGACACATCTTGTAGAGGCAGAGCAGTTTGCATGACAAGCCGCTCTGCCTCGGTCAGGCGCAGGGATAGATAATGCGCCTGAGGGGTCACTCCAAGACGTAATTTAAACTGTGCTTGAAGGGCGCGTGGACTGACGCCCAACCGTTTTGCCAATGTGCTGATTGGCAGTGGAACGTCTAGGGCGGCTTCCATCATCGCATGGGTCCGGGCGGTCAATGCGTTGTGTGGCAATGCGGTATGGCGGCTTTGGGGACGTGCGGGTGGGGCTGCCAAATCATAGATAAACGTGGCGGCAATCTTGGCGGCGAGGGCACCACCGTGACCCTCACGGATCAGATGCAACATCATCTCAATCGCGGGTGCGGCACCGGCGCTGGTCAATCTGCGCTCACTGGTCTGAAACCGGGTATTAACCAGATGGACCTGAGGGAAATTCTGGGCAAATGCCCCCATGTCTTCCCAATGGCAGGTTGCTTGATGCCCGTCCAAAATGCCTGCGCGCGCCATAACCCAAGGCCCCCCATCAATGCCTGCAATGGTCGCGCCAATGCTTGCGATGCGGCGTATACTGGCGCTAAGGGCAGGTGTTGATTGCGCCTCAAGGTCAAAGCCCGCTACGATTAATAAGAGGTCAGTTTGCGTGAACTTATGAATTGGCGCAGCGGGAATTTTAAGGCCACTGGTCAGGGTTACAGGCGTGTCACGTGGGGTCGCAAAGCGCCATTCGTAGAGGGGCAATCCTGATTGCCTGTTTGCTGCGCGCAGCGGATCAACGGCCGCAGCAAAGGACAAGGTGTTTGACCCGTCCAAAACCAAAAGCGTCACTTGAGTGGGTGCGATTTTTGCGGATTTATTCAAACTAGAGTCGCTTTGTGCAAAGTGATGATTGCGAACCTGCGCCAAGGTACGCTTAAACGCAAGTAACGCCCAAAGACAAAGGAACACGCAATGCCGCTGACAATGAACAACGAGGTTTTTATCACCTGTGCCGTCACAGGTTCAGGCAGCACCCAAGACCGAAGCCCGCATGTACCACGCAGTCCTGCGCAAATTGCGGATAGCGCCATTGCGGCGGCCAAGGCGGGGGCGGCGATTGTGCATTGCCATGTGCGTGATCCTGAAACCGGCGCACCTAGCCGTGATTTAGCGCTGTACCGCGAAGTGACCGAGCGTATCCGCGAATCTGAAACCGACGTGGTGTTGAACCTGACGGCGGGGATGGGCGGCGATATCATCTTTGGACCTACGGAAAACCCGATGCCCCCCATTGAAGGTACAGACATGATTGGCGCATCAGAGCGGGTACAGCATGTCGCGGAATGTTTGCCCGAAATTTGTACACTCGATTGCGGCACCATGAACTTTGCTGAGGCTGACTATGTCATGACCAATACGCCCGGCATGTTGACGGCAATGGGGCGCATGATGACCGCGCTGGGCGTCAAGCCAGAGATCGAGGCATTTGATACAGGCCACCTTTGGTATGCAAAACAATTGGTTAAAGACGGTGTGCTGGACAGCCCGGCCTTGGTCCAGCTGTGCATGGGGGTGCCATGGGGCGCGCCGGATGATCTCAATACCTTCATGGCCATGGTGAACAATGTGCCAGATGATTGGACGTTCAGCGCCTTTGGTTTGGGCCGCAATCAGATGGCTTATGTCGCGGCATCCGTTCTTGCGGGTGGCAATGTACGTGTGGGTCTTGAGGACAACTTGTGGCTTGGCAAAGGGCAATTGGCCGAAAATTACCAGTTGGTCGAACGCGCTGGCACCATCATTGAAAACATGGGCGCGCGGGTGATTGGGCCTGCTGAGGTGCGTGAAAAGCTGGGGCTGACAAAACAGGCACCCAAAGCGTGAAGGCTTTGCGCCGTCTGATTGTGGTTTCAGCTTTGGGCCTGCTTGTGGCTTGCACAACGCAGAACACAGGCGCGCCTAATGCTGGCATTGGTTTTCGCAATCCCACGGCAATACTGGGCGGCACCTCGCGATTTGATGCACGTAAATTCGCGGGTGATTGGATCGCGGTGTCCTGCCTTGGCCCCTGTGCGCCCAAAGAAAGCTACAAGGCGGCAACTGACGGTGTCTACCTGCGGACAATCGCGGGCGAGACCAAAGATTACGTGATCACGTCCCCCGGCGTTCTGCGCCGTCAGGGCAGTGCTGACAGGCTTGTGGTGATGTGGGTGGATACGGGCTTTCGTACCGCTGTCATTGGTGATGCGGATGGGCGTTGGGCGGCCATATTGGACCGTAGCGCAAACCCCGGTCGCGACCGGATCGCCGCAGCAATAGAAATACTGGACTTCAATGGCTGGGATACAACCCGACTGCAAAAGGTGAGAAAATGAGTAATACAGCTGCAATCATTGGTGGTGGCGTCATCGGCGGCGGTTGGGCCGCACGTTTTGCGTTGAATGGGTGGAATGTGCGGGTTTTTGACCCTGACCCTGAGGCCGAGCGTAAGATCGCGGAAGTCATGAGCAACGCGCGTCGCTCACTGCCGGGTTTGACAGATGTGGCCTTGCCTGAAGCGGGTGAGATTAGTTTTCATGACTCAATCCAAGAAGCTGTTGAAGGCGCAAGCTGGATCCAAGAAAGCGTGCCAGAACGCCTTGATATCAAGCATAAAACCTTTGGCGCAATCCAGCAAGCTTGCGATCCTGACGCGGTGATCGGCTCCTCCACATCGGGGTTCAAACCCAGTCAGTTGCAGACAGGAATGGCGCGCCCTGATCAGATCATGGTCGCACATCCGTTTAACCCGGTCTACCTGTTGCCGCTGGTCGAATTGGTCCCGGCAGAAGGGTTTGATGGCCCGCTGATTGATCGTGCCAAGGAAATCCTTGCCTCACTTGGCATGTACGCGCTGCATCTGAAAAAAGAGATCGATGCGCATGTGGCGGATCGTTTCCTAGAGGCGGTGTGGCGCGAGGCGCTGTGGCTGGTCAAAGATGGCATTGCCACAACCGAAGAAATCGACAACGCAATCCGCTATGGGTTTGGTATCCGCTGGGCGCAGATGGGATTGTTTGAAACCTACCGCGTGGCGGGCGGCGAGGCCGGAATGAAACACTTTATGGCGCAGTTCGGCCCGTGCCTGTCATGGCCGTGGACCAAACTGATGGATGTGCCTGAATTTACAGACGAATTGGTCGACCTAATCGCGGGTCAATCAGATGAACAATCGGGGCACCATTCGATCCGTGATTTGGAACGTATCCGCGATAACAATTTGGTCACCATGATGCGAGGGTTGAAGACCCAAGATTGGGGCGCAGGCGCGCTGCTGAACGCACAAGAAAAGATCATGCGCGCAGGTAGTGATATGGGCGCGCAGGCGGATGATCTGAGTGCGGATAAACCTGTACTGACCGCACACCGCACGGTGCCGCTGGATTGGACTGACTATAACGGCCACATGACTGAATCGCGCTATCTGCACGCTTTTGCCGATGCGACGGATCGCTTTATGGAAATTATCGGCTGTGACGCGGCCTATATTTCCAGCGGTGGCAGTTATTTCACCGCAGAAACCCACATTCGCCACTTGGACGAGGTGCATGCAGGTACGGTGATCACCATCACCACGCAAGTAGTTGAAGGGGCAGGCAAAAAGATGCACCTGTTCCATGAAATGCGGGATGGCGAACGGTTGCTTGCGACGGGTGAACATTTCTTGCTGCATGTCTCGCTTGAGACCCGCAAGCCGTCGTCACCAAGCCCGGTAATCGAAGCGGCATTGGTGCGCTTTGCCAAAGGTCACGGCGCATTGCCCAAGCCTGACGGATTGGGCCGTGCGATTGGCGCACCACGTTGAAACGTGTCTTGATCACAGCAGGCGCATCCGGCATCGGGCGCGCCATGGGGCAAGCGTTCGATGCGGCGGGGTTTGAGGTCTGTGTCACGGATGTTGACGGCGACGCGCTTGATCGCTGTCCGGATCACTGGCGCAAGATGAACGCCAATGCCGCAGATGAAGATGACATGCAGCGGGTCTTTGGCCAGTTAGATGGGTTGGAT
>CALKXT010000181.1 GCA_938003685.1 uncultured Sulfitobacter sp.
ACATCCATCGTCCGATCCATCTTTCGCATTCTCATAGGCATCGTTTATATCATCATAGTTCTCTTTCCACCTTTCTGAAGATAGCCGCGATGCTACCGGATCTGTCGGGAGGTCTTCTAAAGTTACTGTATCTGATCCGTATAACTCAACCCCAGTCATGGCAGCATATGCTTGAACAGCCTTCAGAAATGCTGCTTTTATTTTTTCCCAGCGGCTAGGTCCTCCACCGCCGCCATTACACTGGTTTCCTCCGTCACCAGGAGAAGTACCTGCGGAATCATTGCCACTTGCGGTTGAAAACGAAATGTTGGAAAGGAAATCGTTAATGCCATCTAAAGGGCCGTTGAGCAATCCGGTGTAGACTCCTACGATCGCAGAGCCCGTCATCGCCATTGAGGCTTCCGTAATTATTCCCCATTCAGCTGTAGCTGCTGTAAAGCCTTTCTTAGGTACTTTGGCATGTCCGCTTGGATCGAAATAATTGAAGGGATTGTTATCTACGTAACTATATAAATTGGCGGTCCCAGCCGCAAAGCCCATGCTATCGCTGCTTATAAATTGACCCGTTGCCGGATCATAATGGCGAGCGCGATAATAGAGCAGGTCGCTTTCGCTATCTGTTTCTCTGCCTGCGTATCCATAAAACTGCTGCAAGCTGGATGCGAAAGATACTTGCTCTCCAAAGCCGGAGTATGAGTATTCCGAAACGAGCGCACCACTGCTGATGTCAACGACACTTCTTATCGACCCCATACGATCCGTATAGAGTTCGTAGATTGTCCCGGAATTTGGGCTGTTATTCAGATCATAGTTTTCAAATGAAAGTGGCTCATCCATGGCCTGAGAATGTAACCAACGCTGTCTGAGTTGGTCATTCGAAAACTCTAGGACTATTTCACTACCAACCACGTCAGACGGTTTTGGAGAATCATAAACATACCCGATTTCAGAAACACCGAGACTCTTAGAGATTCTTCTGTTCAACCCATCATACGCATAGCTCGCCGTGGTCGTGTCCGACGCATACCCAACCAACCGATTCTGGCTGTCGTAGGTGTAGGTTTCGACCGATCCATCTGCCTTGGAAGTCTTGGACACCCTGTTGCCCTTGGCGTCATAGGCGTAGGTAGAGTCCTCATCCTCAAGCAATTGGTTATGATCATTCGAGGCATAGATCGCTGACAGGTGCGAAGCGGTGCGGTTGCCTTCTTCGTCGTAGGCATAATCCTCAACAGGCAGTGGCGTGCCGCCAGCCAGCGGGGGTATCCCCTCGTCCACCTGCACCAGACGGTTCAGGTCGTCGTAGTTGATGAACTTCGACTTCTCAGGATCAATTGCGTCCAAGATAGCAGTTAGCTGGCCGTCGACGTCATACTCATAGGACAGGTCCGTCAATGCCACACCGGACTGGGCATGTGACAGTGCCGTCAGCAGCCCATTGGTATAGCCGTAGTTCGACACACGGCCAGAGGTTGAGGTCAGCGAGGTGCGGCGCCCTTCACCGTCATAGCCAAAGCTATATACCGTACCCCAAGGGGCGGTCAGATCGGTCAGGCGGTCTTCGGGGTCGTAGGCATAGCTGGTCGTGCCACCCAAGCTGTCCGACATCGTCAGACGGCGGTCCAATGCGTCGTACGTGTAGCTGAGTGTCACCTGCGGCTGTGGACCCACGGTTCCGTCAGTGGTTGTCGTCTCCAACCGGTTGCGAAGATCGTAGGTGAACGTGACGCGGCTGTCGTTGTCCGCCGCCTCCGTTAGATTGCCCCTTGCGTCATAGGCATAAGTCAGCGTGTTGTCGGGGGTCACCACCTGTGTGCGACGTGACAATCCATCATAAGTCGCCGTCTCAAGCGTGCCATCCTCGCGGGTCAAAGTGCCCAGATTGTCGCGTGCGTCATAGCTGCGCGTCATCGCCTGGCCGATGGGGTTGGTGCGTGTCAGCATCCGGTCACGGGTGTCATAACCGAAGGTGGTCACACCGCCGCCGCCATCCGTCACGGTGCTAATGTTGTCGCGGGTGTCGTAGCTGAACGCTTTCACAAACCCTTCAGGGTCCGTGGTCTGTGTCAAGCGACTGACAGTATCATAGGCATAGGTATGCACCTCGTCGTCGCCATTGATATGCTCAGTTACTTCACCCGCTGCGTTGTATGTGCGGCGGATCACCCCTTCGGCAGGGTCATCCAATGCCACTAGACGTTCAACGGGATCATAACCCATTGATGTGATTAGGCCTGTTTCGTCCGTAACCGTCGCAAGGTTGCCCGCAGGCAGATAGCTGTACTGCGTCACACCGTCGATCTGCGCACCATCGGCACCTGTCACCTCAACCGTCAACACACGGTTCAGCGCATCATAGGTCCGCTGAACCTGTCGTTCGATTGGTGTGCCAGCGGCCTCAGCAATCATCGTGGTGTTGCCAGTTGCATCATAGGTCATCTGCGTGCTGGACCCGTCCGCATAGGTCACGCCGTTCAGGTTCTGTTCAGCATTGTAATCGAACGCAGTCAGATTGCCGTTCTTATCAGTCCGCGAGGAAAGCTTGCCCTCGGCGGTATAGACTTTAGCCTCAGATCCACCTTCGGGATCAACTGTGCGCAGCAGACCACCAAAGGCATCATATTCATAGGTCGTCTCAAAGCCATCCCCGTCGATCATCGACACAACATTGTTGAACTCAGGCTCATAGACATAGCTCATAGACCGTTCAGCAGGCGTGCCTACCGCTTCGGTCATGGACAGAACATTGGCGAGATTGTCATAAGTAATCTCGTCCACGCGCACGCCGCCGGGTGCCGCGTCACTTGGCCGCTCGATGCGGGTGACGAGGTTCTCGGAATTGCGCGTCATCGTCGTCACGCGGCCAAGTGGATCAGTCGTCTGAATGATCGAGCCGAACTCGTTGACCACAACTTGCGTCACCTGCCCTTTGCGGTCGGTCACGGTTGTCATGCGGTCCTCGGGTGCCACATAGGTCAGCGGTTGTGCCGCCAGTCCGCCAAGACCATCTGTCAGACCCAAAGATGCGGCAACCTGATTGTTGATGTTGGACCCATCGGGCAGCGTAGCACCGCTCATATTGCCAACACCGTCATAGGTGTACAGCGTGGCATTGCCGTTCTGGTTGGTTGTTGAAACCAGGCGATTATTTTCATCGTAGGCAAAGCTGACTTGCGATCCGGTAGGTTCCTGCACATTGTCCAACTGCGCCAAAGCGCTGTAGTTGAATTCTGTGATACGCCCATCAGGATAGGTGATGGATGCAAGCAAGCCATCAGCGGCATAGGCAAACACCGTTTGTCCACCCACCTGATCGGTGATTGTAGCAAGCCGATCCAAGGTATCATAAGCATACTCACGGCGCTGTCCGTAGGTATCGATTGCAGCGGTCTGTCGTCCATCTTCATCAAAGATAACTGTGTTGCCGTCTTTGTAACGACGTTCCCAACCGCCACCGGGCAATGCTGCCAGCGTCGAGAAATCACCGTTGCCAGATACATAGCGCCCATCATCCGACGGCTTCGAAAAATCAACAGTCACCGAGAAACGTTGCGAGCTGACCAAATCAAGACCACCATCACCATCAACATCCGTTACGACAAGTTGTCGAATGGCGTGTCCAAAATCAGTTGCCACTGCAGGTTCAAACGTACCATCACCAACGCCCGGGAGGACGTTCAGTACGACACCAGTGCCGTTAACATCATCGTCGTTGGTCGATATTAGGATGTCTATTTGATCATCGCGGTCCACATCAAACAACGCGATTGGCGCAGTGGTCGATGTGCCGACTGGCCGGGCCAATGGTACGGCGTCTGCAAAGCTGCGGCCATCGATGTTTTTATGGAAATCTAATCGGTTCAGCGCAGACCAGATCATGTCTTCGAGACCGTCACCATCAACATCAGCGAATTTCACAAACTCGCCCAGCAACCGTTCTCCCCCCTCGCCCAAGTCGAAAACTTCGCGGGTAAAATTACGATTGCCATTGTTAAATCCGATGTTCACACCTCGACGAGAGCGCACGGCAACGTCCAATAGACCATCCTGATCGATATCGGAGACTTCGATCTGCAATCCGCCAACAGTACTGGAAACACCAGAATCAAAGGTGACGACAATTTCTTCTTCGAAACCATTGGGGCCACCAAAATATACTGTGACATTTGAGCGAACGACAAAGAAGCCTGTGAGCCCGGGAATGACGACGTCATCAAACCCATCGCCATCCAGATCAGCCAAAGCAAAATCAGAGGGGCGCGCATTGTTCAGGTCGGTGTTTAAAAAATCACCAAAACCATCGCCTTCGGCAACGCCCATTTTCTGAGAAGTTTGACTGGAATGTACAACGTCCAGAATACCATCGTTGGTATAATCAACAGCTACTGCCGCCAACAGGTTCGGGAAATAGCGACCAGTGTCAGGTACTTCGCTGGGCTCTGACACGACAACATCATTCACGATGGAAATGTCGCGGCCACCCTCATTCAGCGCTACCACCAGCGAGCCGGTCCCGGAATTTGGGAAAACAATATCGGTTGTGCCGTTGCGGTCAAAATCTGCGACCATCAAGTCTTCAACACCAAAGCCCGGCAGAACCAGAGGTTCATCATCAAATTCGGTAAAATCATTGACCGGGTCAAACGGTGTGACGCTGTCGTCATCGATGATCGCAACGGTGCCATCAGGATTGACCACCAGCTCTTGCAGATCGTCAATTGACCAACCGCTACCATACGGGCTGTTGGTTTCGTTCTGGACGTAAATCTCGGCTGTGTGGCCAGCGCTTACAACAGAACAATCGTATTGCGCGCGCGCTACAAACTGTGCGTCATACCGACCTGACGCAATGCCAGAGCCATCAAAAGGAACGGACTGTCGCAGTGTTACGGCTTCGCCCACAAGGGCAGGAATCGAACCATCAATACTTTGACGTGGTGTCCATTGGTTGGCATCATTGATCGACAACCCACCTAGTTCAAGGCGTGTGCTAAGCGTGACAGGCAAAGACGCATCTGCAGCAATTGTGACATCACCCGCAACAATCACGGACGGATTGGCCGCTTGGCTGTGATAAGTCAGCGCAACCTGTTGGTCTTGGCCAAATGCCGTGTAGCCCGGCAAGGTGTATGTCGTCGCATTGTCACCCTCGAAAGGCGTCAGCATTCTTACACCATTTGGCATGTCGGCTGATGCCATCGTCCGTGGGGACTGCGGCAAGAACGTAAATAGCGCGGATTGGTTCACACCAGCCAAGCTGGCACTTACAGTGGCCCCGCCTGCGTCCACACCCGCAGGTGCAATCCGGCGGAAGCGTCCGTTCAGATCATTAACACGCCACAGCTCGAGCTGCGTTGCCTCTGGCAAGTTATCAAGGTTCGGACCCGCAATCGAAATCGGTTGCGTGAATGTAGCACCCGGCGCGTCCAGCGCATAAATGCGACAGGCCTGTGTATCGTCGTCAAAACCGGGATGGTCAAACATATCAGGCAAGGAGCCAAGGCAGATTTGGCCTGTATAAGGATCACCTAAAGCATCCTGAACGGAATCCGCTGGTATCGATACATTCACGCCCGATACCGTGCCGCTCAACACCGTGGCGGCCCCTGCCACTACAGGCGCGCAGCCATCATCAAGCGGTACCAACAAGAAGTCGGGTGCCAAGTCTCGGTTCTGGTTTTCTGTTACAGTTATTGCACGCAAGGTGGACAGGTATCCCCCCGGTCCACCATCAGCAGAAGGTTCGATCAGGATCAAATCATTGCCCGCAGTAAGGCTACCAAAATCAAACGTGCCGTCGGGTTGCGATGTGGTCATCAGCGCCGCGTCCCGCAAACGCACTGGCATATTGGTCAGGGGTGTGATCGTACCATTTGCAAAGTCACGCGCATCCAGCACACGGCCAAACACAGCCGTATCACCAAAATCTGCATCGACCACGTCAATGTTCAGCACAGCCTCATCTGTAAGCGTCCCGTCAGAGACACCAACGGTAAAGGAATAGCTACCCTCCTGCCCTGCTTCGGGACGAAAACGTACCTGTCCTGTGGTTGCGTCAATCGTGATGCCAGCCGCCAGCGGTAAAGGCGTGGCAAAGAAGGTGACCACATCGCCATCAGGATCAACGCCCGTCAGATCAAGGGCCAATTCCAGACCCAGTTCAACCGTATAAGATGCATTGAGTGGCCCCAAAATTGGCGCGGCATTGCCAGATTGTGCAGTAATATCAAAGGTCTGACTTGCAGTGGCCAAGCTATCAGAAACCGTGACTTCCAGCGTGTAGTCCCCGGCAACATCGGCAATAAAACCGACTTCGCCATTCC
Organism: uncultured Sulfitobacter sp.; assembly: GCA_938003685.1. Lineage (GTDB taxonomy): Bacteria > Pseudomonadota > Alphaproteobacteria > Rhodobacterales > Rhodobacteraceae > Sulfitobacter. The sequence goes on from CALKXT010000181.1 coordinate 6,324, forward strand.
CAAGATCGCTTAGGAACGGATCAGAGCCCGCTGGCTGCAAGATGATTGCATAGCTAAAGGTCAGCGTATCGCCATCAGGATCTATGGACCCCACTGCAGAGTATGTTTCCTCTGCCGCCAATTCGACTTCGGCATTGCCAGTTAGGGCGGCAACGGGCGCGCGGTTGGGTGCGGTCAGCGTCCATGTGACGGCTGGGCTTTCAAGCGCCCCGTCAGACACCACAAGGTTAAAAATATAATCACCACGGCGGTCCGGAACAAACGAGATCATCGCCTGATCATTGGTCCCCAAGGTAGCCACGCTATCCTGCGGTGCAGATACCAGCGCCCAATCAAAGCTAAGCGCATCACCGTCAGGATCAAACGAAGCAGAGCCGTCAAGCGTGGCCGTTTCACCAACAAAAGCCTGCGCATCGCCGCTGATGGACGCCACAGGCGGGCTGTTCACTACTTCGACTTCGATCACTGCGGGAACTGCAATCATCGCGCCGTCATTTGCGGTGACTTGCAACAAATACACACCTGCCCGGTCTGGGGTAAAGGCAAGCAGCGGTCCAGCCGTTATCGGCGCAGCCAACGCAGTCGCGCTGCCCTGCGGGCGCGCAACCAATGACCAACTATAACTCAGCGCATCGCCATTTGCGTCCATTCCATAAAGTGCTGCGTCAAGATTAACTGCCGCGTCTGCAAGCGTTTCGAATTTTGGTCCTGCGCTTAAAACGGGACGGATGTTGCCATTCCCGACAAAGATCGTATCCGGCAAAGACGGCACATTTCCATCTGCAACGATCAACTGCACAACACCGGACCCGATACCGACGCATACGGGATTGTTGCGGTTGAAAGTCTTATTTTTATAGCGCGCAGTTGAACGGTATATGCCTTCGACCTGCGCACGCAGCTTTGTGGTGCCAATGTCGGCAGTGGTAACATGCACTGTCACCTTACCCGGCACAGCAAAGATCCCGTGATCAATCCCATTTGTATCTATGAGCGTTACCTGCCGGGTGTGGTTTTTCTTATTGTGAATTTCCCAAACCATAAGCGTGGTGCCATTGTCCGTCCGCTTTCCACGGTTCTGGAGCTTGATACTGACCTGCTCGGACGCATTGGTCCCAGCCAAATCGGCAGGCAAGCGCGTATCGAACTGGCACAAGCCACCTCGATCAGAGCGTTTGATATGATAAACAGATGCCTGCGAAATCACATCGCGGAACCTACCTATGCGTTGATCAAAGGAGGCTTCGAGTAGCGCAAGACTTGCATCGCCTACAGAAACTACACCACCATCACCGTTCAAACCAATGCCCGACCACGCATAGGTCAGCGCGGATGAACCCGTAGAAAGTGACCCATCCAACGTAACTGTACCAATATCACCGGCCAATTGATCGGCACCGGCTTGCGCCAATGGCAAAGCACCCTCGACACGGATTACAACGGTTTGCGGCACACCTGCCGCGGCATCATCCGCAACCTGAAGCTGGACAACATAATCACCCGCAACATCAGGCGTCAGCGCGGCAAACCCAGTACGCTCTTCTTCCAAAGCGGCGGCGCTGCCGACAGGCGCGGACAGCAATTTCCACGTATGGCTGATTAATGCCCCATCAAGGTTATAGCTTTGGCTGCCATCCAGAATGAGACGCGCGTTCAAAGGTGCGCTTGTCACATCCGCAATGCGCGCAACGGGGCGGGCAGATGCATCTGCGCCAACAACAATCAACACCTGATCTTGGTCGGTGCGGTTCGCATCTGACACATCAAGCGCCACCAGATATGCGCCAGCGGTATCTGCGCTAAAGGTGATCAAGCCATCAGCATCTGTGCTGAGGCTTGGCGATGAACTTGCAGGCTGCACGGCAACAAATGCGTTGGGCGTCAGAACATCTCCGTTGATATCGCTGGATGCATAAGGATCGAGGACAACAGCTTCGCCTACAACAGCAACCAATTGGTCAAAGCCAAGATCGGCCACTGGCCCCGACTGCGTCGCGCCGCTTTGCGTTGATCCGTTCGGCAATGGGACAACACCAAGCCATGGCTGCTGGTGCAATTCGCCATTCGACAACTGCACATTGTAGGCAATCACCGTCCCTTCAGACGATCCTGCAAAGCCGTTCATCCACGCATACGGTGCCAAAACATGACCAACGATCGGTGTGTTCACCTTGATGGAGGTGGCCTCGTAGAAGTTCCAAATGACGCGGCCGGCGTATCCGGTTCCACCCAGCGGGTTCATCTGGAAATCGCCAAACTTGCCTGCGACGTTAATCAAGATTGTATCCGTGCCAGTAAGATCGATAGAATATCCACCGGTCTTGAGGTCGTTCATATGCGTTTCGACAACACGGGTGCGCGGACCAAAGATCGCCTCGGCCGCAATCGCATTTGGCACGCCACCAAACTTCTTGTTATTTTGGTCAGACACATCCGCGGGTGTGCCTGACAGTCCAGCAAGGAACGCAGCAGTATCACGGAAGGCTTGGAAGTCGAACGGCGGCAGGTCGGTGGCATTCTCAACCAAGGTGCCATTGTTAACGGTTGCATAGCTCTTAACGCCAGAAATGCGCAGCTCGTCGCCGGGGGTCAGGTTGATTGTTGAGTTGCGCAAATCGCCGTTGATATACATCTCGGCGTAAGGCAATCCGTCTTGCGCGGGCGCATAGCCAAACTGGCCGGTCACGCTTTCGATGTAGCTGTCGATATATGTCCGGCCTTCGACCTCTTGAGTGCCAAAGTACCCTTCGGTGATCAGGTTGAATGTGCTCAAGCTATTTTGCAGACCTAGACCCGTGGCCCCGCCAGATACAGTCACATCAACAGTGCTGGCAGCAGACAGATTTCCAACCGCGTCCTGCACTGTAAGTGAGAACGTATAGTCACCTGCTGCGGACAGTGTCACACCCGACAACACTGCTTGCGGGGCTGCGATGGTGGCAGATGATCCCGCCGGCGCTGTGACAATCGACCAAAGATAGGTCAGTTCATCACCTTCGACATCAAAACTGGCACCACCATCAAGAGTCAGCAAGCTGTCGTCACCGGGAATACCGCGCAGACGCGCACGCGCAACAGGCGCAAGATTTTCAGACCCAAAGCTGATCAGCGCAACGCCTGCAACTGCACCATTTTCATCCAGAAACTCAACCGTAGCTTCATAGGTACCCGGCAGATCAAGGGTAACTTCCGGACGCAACACAGCAGGATCGCTGAAACTGGCAACACTACCGGCAGGGCGCTGCGTCCAAGACCACATGACGGTGAGGGGTGATGAGGGAAGTTCAACGGCATCCGTTGGATCAAGCCGGATAGTTTCACCAGCAATGGCTTTTATCGGAATTGAAGTCTGCGCGCTCGAACTGTTTCCCGCAAATCCGAAAACAACACACAAAACCACCACACAAAAAGTGCGCACAAAAATACTCATAACCATCCCTACCGAAAGCTTGATCTAATTTTTCCTTAACCCTAGATAGCAAAATCAGAAGCAACAAGACTGAAAATGACGCAAAGTCAATTTTAGAGAAAGCGCTTAGAAAGAGCTTACTATCAGTCCGTTAGCACCGGAACCGATGTTTATAACCCCCAGGGGAATTGCCTGATCATCCTTATTCATAACATTTACGTGATAGTTTGAACCCGATGGGGCTGACACCCAATTGATCGATAAATCTTGAATTAAAACGGCCCGACTTCCAGTTGATCCAGTTAATATCTCAAGCAATTTAATTGGTGCTAGGTGCGCGGCAATACCGGGTCTGCCAGAAAATACCGTCGCAATTGGAAACAGCGATTCGCGTAATTCCGTATCGCCTCCTATCACGCGCACAAAATCAGAAGTTCGCTGCAAACGCAGCGGTGTCCGGCGCCAAAGACGGTAGCCTTCAAGCTGCGCGGACGTCACCCCTAGTGCGTCTGCCAACTGTTCCAGCATCACTGGATTGGCAGTGTTCAAATCGACCAAACCGCCTGCGTCTTGCAGCACTAACGACGCATCCTCTCCGCGCCATTGAACGGGCAAGATCACGTCAGGCGTCAATGGTGTTTGCGCATCCCCATACACCCGTGCCGCAAGTGCCAACAGCGACGCCTTTACCAACGCATCATGTGCTACCAAGCTATCGGTTCGGGTATCCGAAAGGCGACTCACGACGCGACTGCTCGCTATTGCAAACAGCAACGTGATGATGCTGAGTGTGGACAACACCACAATCAACGCGAACCCCCGACGTTTGTTATAAGTCATACCCATGCGCCCTAACCTGCCGCCGAGCTTTTTGTTATGCAATCCCTTTCCCTTCCAGTTCTGACAGTGCTGCATATGATCGGCTATGCTGTCGTATTTATTGTTGTTGGTGGGTCTCTGACGTTGCAAGCGTTTGTGTTTGTACTGCTGTTAATTTGGATCAGCGTCATAGATGCCGACCGCTTTGAAATTCCTGACATAGCCGCGCTGCTTTTGGCAGTGACTGGGGTTCTTTTGCTCTGGGACCAACCCAGTGCCGTTGTACTCGACAGCTTTGTCGGTGGCACCCTATGGCCCTTATTGTTCTGGGCCATAGCCTATGGGTATCTGCGCACACGCGGGTTTCATGGCTTGGGGTTCGGGGATGTAAAACTGATGTCTGGGATCGGTCTTTGGTGTGGGTTTACTGCGACAATAAACGTGGTGCTCGCCGCATCGCTTGCTGGGATTGTTCTCCTTGCACTGCGTGCGGTTCACAATCGTTCGACACATCACCCGCTAGGCCAGTCCATGGTTGCATTCGGCCCGTTTCTTTGTCTTTCTGCTTGGACAATTTGGCTGGCCGGAGCACCAATATGAAATCCCACGACCCCAATTGGACAAAACGCAGTGGTATCACCATCCTAGAGGTGCTGATCGTACTCGCGATTATAGCCATGATTGCGGCTGTCGTAGGACCCCGGTTGATTGGATATCTAGGCCGTGCCAAATCCGAGACCGCATCGCTTCAGATTGATCAAATCGGCAATGCGCTGCAATTGTTCTACATTGATACTGGCCGCTATCCGACCGACTCTGAGGGGCTAAGTGTTTTGGTAAATGCCCCGCCGGGTGATAGCAGTTGGCAGGGCCCCTATCTTGACAGCGAAGATGGCCTGACTGACCCATGGAACCGAAGCTATATTTACGCTGAGCCAGGCGATAACCAACGCCCTAATGTTTCCTCTCTAGGCCGAGATGGTCAGAGTGGCGGGGATGGCGAAGATAAGGATTTGGAACTCTAGTTCTTGATCTTGCTAACTAACACCTAATAGCTACTCAATCTGAGGCGCAATAACATAGCTTAGGGATGCGATCACATCCCAAGTATGCTGAGCAGGTACATTCGCCATATCCACGGCGGCATGCATTTCAGCCAATGAAATATTGAGTTGGTGATTTTTCAATTGTCTTAGGTTTTCAGCTTTATGATGCTCAATCAAGCCCGCCCGCTCAAGTCGGCTGAGTGAATTTTCAAAAGACAAATCGTGAGCAGGATACATCGCCTCTAACGCGTTGATGTGTTCATCCAGTTCCACAGCAGCACTCTGTCCTGATATGCCCCATTTTCCCTCAATGAATTTACCTCTTGAAAATTCATCAAATAGAATTCCAATCTCTCGGACCACGTCAATCGGGTGGTCCGCGACGTGTACAAAATTCAACAGGACATTCGGAGGGTTCAGCGTAGATCGTAAACTGTCGGTTTGACCCGGGTAACGCGGCCCCCCTTTTAGAGCATTAAGGCGCTCAGAAGCGGGTTGGAAATATGTATCATTTTGCTCAAATAGGATCACAACAGTTTTTGAAACTGTGTACCACAGTGTCGAAAAACTAAGGCGTTCGATAGGAAACGTCTGCCAATCAAATCGCCATATTTCACGCATAGAATGACGGTTGAGTTCAACAATCGCAGAGCTTTTCACCTCAAACCCATGCTCCTTGCAAAAAGACAAAATCTGTTGTCCACGCCTTCCTACAATTGCATCAGGTTTGAACATCATCAGCGCAGTATTTTTGTACCAGTGCTGAGTCTGATCGCCCAATCTGTTCTCTATCTCTTTGCTGCATTCATAGATGTACAAATCATTGCAGTACGGATCATTGTGGCCATCGGCCATTTGAACAGAGCCTGAAAATGCACCCAAAGTGGCCATCGTTTCATTAACTTGCATCTTAACTCCCAAGCTTTCCTATCAAGATTGAAGTAACTGTCGGAACATCTCAACACGGGGCTGCGCTAATGGTATGCTCATTCGGAAACATGTGGAAATCTGATCGCTATCATCACCCCTCCAATAGAAATGTTTTTTGCCCTTGATCCCCCTTTCGTAGAAATAATCGAACACATCCTGACAGACCTCTTTTGGCCATACGAGGTAGGGAAGTGATGACTCCAAGCCGATGCTTGGCGGGATGTCTAATTCCTTGAGCAAGGTAGAAAGATCGGCTTTGACGTCAGCAATCCTTTCACGCAACGCGCGCGTCAGGTCAGGGCAATTCAAGACCTCCTTCCCAATGCGATAAGACAACGAGGATACTGACATCGGCACAAGAGCTTTGCGCAACATCCGTGTGGCATAAGGTGATGCTACCGCATAGCCCAGCCGAACGCCCCCCAGCCAATACCCTTTCGATATGCCGCGTAAGACGATTAGGTTCCGACGGCCTTTGATCAATCGCGCCATGCTCTCTGAGGGCGCGAGGTAATTGCCATATGCTTCGTCGATGATCACCAAAGCACCAACAGCGTCAGCAGCGTCCAGCAAGGCGTTTAGATGTGAAGTGCTTAAAAGGTCGCCCATCAAATTGGGTCTTTCAAGATGGACAAATGCTGGCTTGATCAGCGCGATATTTTCCAAATCACTTTCACCCAGATCAGAACTGTGACGGGATCGGCATTCCACCCCATTTTGAGCAAGCCAATGTGGCAAATCCGGATAAACATCACCAATCATGTAGCCACCGCCACGCTTTGGAATACGTGACAGGGCGTACAGTAAAGTATTGATGCCAGCACCTGCCGTAAGTTGAAAATCCGATGGTGAAAGTCCCAAATGACGCGCTGCCGCAGGTTTAAGGGCCGCTTCTCCAAAAGGGTCATCCAAGAAGTACGATTGCACGTATGGGAGGCCTTCGTTGAGTTCTTTGCTCAATTCTTCTTTTACGATCTTGGTAACGTCCTGTGTGAGAAATTGCTGTTCATCGCTGGTCCACGCAAGGTTCAATCCTGAAAAAGTGTCACTAGAAATGGCAATATCTTCATAGCTGCTAACGGCTAACACCATGTTACGCCCCTTCCAACCACAGATCAGTTGGCTGCCAAGTTGCAAGCATCGCATCACGTTCTGATGCGGTCCATGATCCGTGTTCATATCCATAGGCCTTGTCGCATAGAAAATCTGTGCGTTGCGCGACAAGAACAACTTCACCGACCCGTTCATACGCCAATGACCCCGTGCGAAAGTATGCATCTCTTTCGCTGACAGTGGCGTCCGCCCCAAAAATGTTTTGTAGTTCTCTCATCACGGCAACAGTCAGGGTGTTGTCACCGTTCGTATAGAACCACCTCACACGTCCTGCCCCGCCCATTTCGACGCCGTGGTATTTAATCAAGGCATCAACCTGCGCACCATAGTTCGACATGTCGTAGGTTTCGACCAATCCATGATCGGAATGTGCGATAACGCAGTTGCCTGTTTGAACCCAATGTCGCGCTAGTCCGTCCAGCCCGACAAGAACTTCATCCACATGATCATCATAACCGTTCTGATGGATGTGACGGTCAATATCGATAAAACACCAGAGCAGTTTGCCAGTGGTTGCACCATCCAAAGTGTCGTTGATTGCACCCTCAACCTTTTGAACAATACCTGCGCCATTGTCCCGATCTGCATGCGTATAAAACCTGTGACCCTGCACCAAGGACGCATCGTTCAACAGCATGTTGCGCCAAGGCCCAGGAAAATCCTCCCAATCGCCAAGCACTGCATGGGCGTCGTAGCCAAGATCGATTGCATCAGTAAAAATGGTCGGTAGCTGTGGCACCTCTAACGCACCTTGGTATTCAAAAACATTTACCATTTCATTTGGGTTTAGACGAAATACTACGCCGGGGATGCCATGCTCATCAACCGATGCCCCGGTCAGTGCACTTAACCATGCGGTTGAGGACGTTGACGGAAACACCGACGTCACACGTTCAAGCGCGACTCCTTGCCAAGCGGATTGCGCATGCTTGTAATCAATTCCGTCAACGGCAAGTACAATGATGTTGCGACGCTGACCTGATCTGCATTCCTGACCCATCAAATCAGCAAGGTATTTTCTAAAATCTCGGATGCTGTCCAACATTAGACCCCCGAACATTCGTGTACACGCTCAGCAGGGTGGCGACCCTTGACCGTATCCACAATTTCGTTTGCCCATACAGCGATGTCATTCAATATGCCGTTGTTCGAATAAGGTTTTGCCGCAGAATATTGAAAAGCAATCAAGCCTTCTGCGGGCGCGCCTATGACCGTTAGACGGTTTTCGACTCTCCCATCTGATGTAAAGGGATGAAACTGTTTGTTCAAATCAAGGGCCCCGGGTTCAAAATTGCTTTGCTCATCGACGCCCGGGTTCTTCCAGCGCCGCACCATCCCTCGCGCAAACAAATTCCGATATAAGTCGGGCCCATCCCGTTCAGGATCAAATGCAGGCACCCGCGCGTCAATAACCGATGAAACATATTGCTTAATCGTACCTTCATAGCTCACGATACAAAACCGATCATGTGCCGTATCAACGTCGATCACGGGACAAGGGCCCATCGACAGATCCAATATCCCGGCCTCTGCAAGAGCCACGAGTTTGCGGGTCGCCGTTAAACTGGTACCATTCGACATGCGGGTATAAAGCCGATGGTGGTTAACTATGTAATCCGCATGGGATTGCGCCTGAAGACCGCCGTAATCAAGGATCGCGGCATAGACCGCTCTGAGGTCACGCCAAACCCCATCCGTCGCAGCCTTTAGCGGGTTGCGCATGTTACCCTGTGCCGAAAATAGATTGTCGCGCCTTATATGTGCGACTGTCTTTTCGTGCCAATCAGAACCGGGTACTGCGTTATCTGCACGTACCGGGTAAAATACGTCTTTCCAATTAAAGCGATGCTGACGAATGTCTATTGGATGCTGCCAGGGTGATGTTTTCTGTTTCGGATCATCACCCCAAACGCAGATTTGAAACCGAGCAATGGCTTGATGATAAATTTCAGAAAAGGGATCATCCTTGCGGGCCTGTTGGTCTGTACTCAGATTAACAAGGGCCTCAGCCATAAAGTCAAAAGCCTCGTTGACCGGGTGCATTAGAGCATCGATAGCCTCTTCTTCGCTTAGCTTGCTGGATGAAATATGAGCATCATAGGTAGGTGTTACGACATCCACGAGGTACGCTGCGAACTTTGGCCCCAACAAAGTCTTGTAATAGACATACGCCATTTCCAACACGACCAGCGGGAATATATCGCGGCTATAATTCAACTGTTTCACAACCATATCGGATACAAGACAAGGCACGCCCACAGAGGTGCGCAGTTGTTCAACAGCACCTCGCGTCAAAAACTGCCCCTTATGCTCCTTATGCGCATGGTCAACACCTGATCCTGTGGCTGCTTTGTCATTCTCGCCCCGACTTTGGACAGGCAAACCACTGCGGCTCAGCCCAAAAATTACCTTGGGTTCCTGCCCAGACGGCACATATTTCAGGGTGTCATCCGGTGCTTTGTCAAACCGCCCTCCCCTGCCTTCGGTCAGGCTGATGATACTATCCACACCCGCTAACCCAAGACCCAAAACAGCAACGCCTGAACCGGGCGCGATAACGTCAGAACCCAGTTTTTCTTTCGTTGGATAAATGTAGGGGACAAATTGCGCCGATTTCATCGCAGCGTTCGCGTGCATTAGGCTTTCAGCCTTTGATCCCTTCGCCGCTCTAACGGGCGCATGTCCAGTGACAAGCAAAACGTGATCCGTATGATACGGTCCTCGTCTTGTGAGCAATCGAAATCTGCCCCCGGGCGTTTCGGCAATATCAATAACATCCTCAGGAATTTTTTTCATAGTTACGTTTGGCACAGCCTCAAGCAACGCTTGATACCTTACAAATGCAGCATTCAATGCTTCACCGTGAATGGCCCGTGTCGGCATTTGCATCGGCTCTAACAGATACTTCGGATCACCTGTTTTTTTAAACTCAACTCCACTCCACTCATACAAGGTCGGTCGATCCCTCTGCCCCAATAGTGTTGTCGCAGGTTGGTTCGTTTGATCAGCAGCAAATGCAATTTGGCTTGAGACCCGATTCATCTGGCCAGTCACACATTGGTCGGCACTTTGGGTCGCGCCCGCCCCAAATTCACCAGACCTCTCAAAAACCAAAATCTCTATCTGATCTGCGCATGCCATCTCTGGCAACATGGCCGCTAGCCGTTCCAAAGCATATGTACCGCGTGGGCCACAGCCTACGATCGCTATCGAAAATGGCTGAATCTTTTGTTGCTTCATGCCGCATCATCTAACGATGGACGCACATGCGTTACGCCTGCGCTTGCCTCGAATGCGCTGGCGACCTGAAACATCGTAACCTCATCAAACAATTTACAAACAACCTGCATGCCAAAAGGAAGGCCGTTTTTGGAAAACCCAATTGGGATTGTCAGTGCAGGGTTGCCCGTTACGCTGAAGGGAGGAGCGTTGATTGCTGTCGCGATCCCCGGGGGGGGCCAGTCGACTGGAAAATCCGAAATCAGCGACGCAGGCGCTACATTGGTGGCAGTGATAAGCGCGTCAAACCCTTTTCCAAAGACCTGTGCGTTAAACGAAACCGTCAACTCACGCCGCAACCTTTGGGCTTGAATATAATCAGCCGCTGACAACCCTGCCGCAGCTGCAACGCGTTGATACGTATAGCGGCCAAAATCCTGGGGGCGGGATTTTAGATCTGCTTCGTGAATTGCATAAGCTTCGGCCAACATGATGACCCGTTGGCATGCTTTAAACTGATCAAAGTCGGGCAATTGTATGCGCTCCACAATCGCGCCAAGCGATGTGTACCGCTGCGCCGCAGCCTCCATCGTATCGACCATTTCCTGTGATCTTGATGGCACATCAGTGTACAGGTTGCTTGCCAATGCGATGCGCATCCCCTCAACCGACTTGCCAATCTTTTGCGCATAATCGGTTTTAGGCAAGGGCACACTGCTGGGGTCTTTTTTATCGAAACCGGCAATGACGTTCATGGTTAAAGCCGCGTCTTCAACATTCCACGATACAGGACCGCAATGATCAAGTGAATAAGAAAGCGGAAAAACCCCGCGGCGCGAGACCAACCCATAAGTTGGTTTCAAACCGACCACACCACAATGGCTAGCGGGAGATCGTATCGACCCACCTGTGTCCGACCCAAGTGCCACACGCACCATACCCGCACCAACAGCCACGCCCGAGCCGGAGGACGACCCACCCGTGAAATGATCGACATTCCAAGGATTGCGCGCTGTCTCAAAAGGCAGGGTCTCATCTGGCCCGCCTAAGGCAAACTCATGTGTGTTCAACTTTCCAACAAGGACACCGCCACCCGTGTTGAGCAAGTCTACAGCGTGGGCGTCCTCTTGGGGAATATGATCAAGCATCATCCTTGAGTTACAGGTCGTTGCTATGCCCGCAGTATTATAGATGTCCTTCAGGCCAAAAGGAATGCCTTGCAATGGGCCCCTATCAACACCGTTTTCAAAAGCTTCATCCGCTTGCGCCGCTGTACGTAAGGCGTGTTCACCCGTCACCAATATGAACGCGTTTACTTTTGGATTTAGTTTTTCGATGCGCGCCAGCGTGAACTCGGTCAATGCCACAGAAGTCAGCGCACCACTGCGCAGCTTAGACCCCAATTCCGAAACAGAAAGCAAATGGAGTTGATCAGTCATCATGTCGCAAGAATGCCTCTGGAACAAAGAAACTGGCTGGTTCGTTTTCAGCAGGCCTTGGGTGGCGCAAGTGCCCAAGCTGTTTATTGATTTCCGTAAAACCGTGCAAAGTACCTGCCTTCAGGTCTTCAGGCACAGCCAATCCCGCACGCGCACAGGCGGATTCAAAAGTCGACTTATCATCGTCCAACAGGTGGCTCCCATCCCAGTTTTTCGTTGGTAACGTCGCCCATGACATCCAACCCGCAGATACACGTTAAGCTTGCAGTGACCTATTAACTCTGTCAAGCTTTTGAAAATTGACAGGCGTTTTAATGACACTTTTAAAACGCTGAACATACCATTTGTTCAATAAAAATAGAGAACATCACAACACGAAAAGGAATTCATCATGGCCAAGAGTGTATTTCAAAATTCAACCATTGATACCCCTTCCAACCCAGGCGTGCGCGAGATAACCCAAACTGAAGTGGATCATTTTCGCAAAAATGGGTGGGTCATTTTAAGACAGTTCATGGCACCCTCGTCGGTGGCACAAATCAAAGAACGCGCAACGCAAAGAATGGGCACAGACCCGCAAACAGTCACCCGGCTTTCACCTGATGAACGGATTGAGAACGAATACAATTGGTATGCGCGTTGGGATGGCCCATCGCACGCGGATGATTGGATCAAATCCTTTAGCCACTCCAACAGTGCAGGCAGCATGGCGGCGGCGGCGACCGAGCTATCGGGCAGTACCATTCGGTTCTATTTCGATCACATTTTCACCAAACGCCCGGCATCCAAAAGCGGCGGACCAACACCTTGGCATCAGGATCTGCCGCACCATCCTCTTGATCGTCAAGGCGGACTGACCATGTGGACACCTCTTGTCGATTGCCCTGCAGAAATGGGAACAATGCGGTTTTTGAACGGATCTCATAAAGCTGGCATTTTTGGGCGCTTCCTAAATCGGAGTGATGGCGTCAGCTTGGTAGATGAATACCCGGATGTTATAAAAGACTTTGAAGTGTCCGACCCTCTCGACATGAAAGTCGGTGACACGACGGTCCACAATTTGGCGGTTATTCATCATGCGCCTGAAAACCTGACTGACAAACCACGCTGGGTTTATGCTTGCCAATGGCTACCTGTCAAAGCGCGTTTTACTGGTGCCCCTAATCACCGTACTGATGGATTAAACATGCCGATTGACCAGCCGCTGGATCACCCGATGTTCCCGGTGATTGAAGTTCGAAAATAAGGTACTGGACGTGCGATTTATTCTGCGCTCATGACATCTCGATTTTGTGGAAAGCAAACCTCGCATGCCGGAAAAAACAGAAATCAAACCGACGCCACAACCAAAAGATTCTGTTGAGAACGATCTTGATTTTCATGATCTCACACGTGTTCCTCTAAAGGCAGACGCCTATCGCCGCGAAGTTTACTTTCGCGAAGGGTTGGATTTTTTTCGAGCGAAATTTGGTCAAAATGCGCTGCAAATCGCTGCCCGCTTAGCCCTGCTTGTGGTTAAACCCGATGGAATATCCGGTAACAAAGTCCCGATAGTTTTGGATTTTCTTGATACCCATGGATTTGAATGTATAGCAGCACGCAACATCGATATGTCCGAAAAAGTATGGCGTGAGTTGTGGCGCTATCAACTAACCTCAGCAACATTCGACCGCTTGGCGATCAACGATCACTTGTTTAAGGAAACATCGCTTTTCTTACTTCTCAAAGACAAATCACAAACATCAAACATCCCAACCTCCGTTCGGTTAAGCCGCCTCAAAGGTGCGTCAAATATGCTTAATCAATCGCCAGATTGCTTGCGTCGAGTTATAGGACAAGCGAACCGTATATTGAGCTGCATTCACGTCGCTGACGAACCCGCCGATATTATCCGTGAATGTGCATTGCTCGTGCCGCGCGACCAACAATCAGAGATGTTAAGCGCTTTGAAAACTGACGAACTGACGCAGCTTTCAAAGAATTGCATCAACGCTGCAATAGAACTGGGTAACAAGGAGCAACGGACATTCAGGCTTTCTTTAGCGTGCAAACGGCTCGCACACACTTTGCATGGCTTGGATAATCCTGCTGCAATCAGGGCAAGGGAGTTGGTCGCACAAGCTGCTAAAACTCAAAAAATCTCATTTCGCGAACTGCGTGAGTGCCTTGCAGATAGTAAGGCCAGAATCGATGAATGGGATCTGATCGTCGTTGGATCTTTTTCTATGGAATATGATGAACCCGGACACCCAAAGCGAATTGGCAATCCCGCGCCTGATGCGTGGAGTACGCGTGTTTAACATTCACCCGTCATAGGCACGTCCCGCCGTGCTGCGATACCACGTCCTTAGCAAGTGCCGCTGACTGTCATGATCATCAAGATCAGAAAATGCCTCGCGCGAATGGGCCATATTTAAGTTGTTGATGAACTGCATCTGATCGCTTTTCAGCGAAAACTGTACGCTAAAATTATCGATGGCCAAAACCTGTTCCAGCATGTCCAACGCTTCGCTTAGCACGCTGTCCATTTCGAGGCCCAACAATTCGTATCCGTTACGCACTAGATTAGGCGTCAACCGCGCGGCCAGTTGACCTTGTTCAAAATCAAACATCGCGACACGCATAACTTTTGGGGCCGACGCAGCGTGTTCTGCCTGACGGTCATAGAACATCGGCTCAAAAAGACGCTCCAACAGTTTGCCGTGATGCTCCAACATATGATTGAAGACGGTGTTCAGACTACAAACACGACTTGCCCCACCCTTTTCAGCCTGACGAATACAGTAAAGCCCAACACGTTTAGGCAATAGTGTGCCAAAAGCATTATCCGTGTGAAAAGACAATTCTCGGTTCGTTGTCGATCCCCGCACCCCATACCCCGCAGGACGGCGCGTGTCGCGTACATCATAAATCATCGTGCCGTCCCATTTGGTTGCCACAACTCGATCAAACGCATTTCCGATCAACCAAAATAGGGACTTAATTTCATCAAGCGAACAACCATCGGTATTGATCCCATTCACTACGGCGATGCCCGGCCCTACGTCCAATAGGCTGCGGATTGATGTCAGAAAGCTATGGGTTTCTTGCAAGGCATGGCGGCCTTTGTCCTCCAATAAGACCGGCAAAGGGCGCGCACGCAACAAACTTAATGCAGCGACTAGTTCAGCCCTTACTTGGCTGTCCAATTCAATGTTCAAGCACGATCTATCAAAAGTTTCGCTCGTCCAACATTGGGTGGTTTGTTCAACCAGATCAAGCTCAACACCCGGCACGAACGAACTGCTCAAATCCAAAACGTCACTTGCACGAATACCCGAAATTTTAGTCATTCCACCCACACCTGAAAATGCCCCTATTCACGAAAAGCTTACACCAACTAGGTAGCAACTCGAAAGAAAAATTCCCGCCTAAAGTGTGATCCTTCAAGCCGCAGTGAAAGCGGCGCGGTACCGCAAACATAGCGACTTCGCGTCCTCTGCGCCTTGTAATGCATCAGCATCGTCCCTAAAACGGCGCATATATTAAATGGAGTTTCTCAATGTCGAAAATCGAAAAGGTTCGCGCGCGTGAAGTGCTCGATAGTCGTGGCAATCCAACGGTACAAGCAGACGTTCTTTTGGACTGTGGCAGCATTGGTTCAGCTATTGTCCCGTCAGGCGCATCGACTGGAGAAAATGAAGCCGTTGAGTTGCGCGATGGCGGGGAACGCTATCTTGGCAAAGGTGTTTTGACAGCCGTCAACGCCGTGAATACAGAAATCGCCGCTGAGATTATTGGCCGCGATGCGTCTAACCAACGTGGCGTTGACGAAGCGATGATCGCACTGGACGGCACCAAAAACAAATCACGCATGGGTGCAAATTCAATCCTTGCCGTGTCCCTCGCCCTTGCCAAGGCAGCCGCAGCTAGTTACCGCATGCCGCTTTATCAATATATCGGCGGCTCGAACGTGCGCACCATGCCTGCACCGGGCATGAACATCATCAACGGTGGTGCCCATGCTGATAACCCAATGGATTTTCAGGAATTCATGGTCATGCCAATCAATGCAACATCGATGGCAGAATCCATCAGAATGGGAGCCGAGGTTTTCCACACGCTGCGCAAAGAACTATCTGCCGCAGGTCACCAAACCAATGTGGGTGACGAAGGTGGCTTTGCCCCGAATGTTGCGAACGCACGCGAAGCGATGGATTTCATCATGCGATCGATTGAAAAGGCCGGATACAAACCGGGCGTCGATCTGGCCTTTGTTCTTGATCCCGCACCATCCGAATTCTGGAAAGACGGCGCGTATCACTACGAAGGCGAAGGCCTTGTGCGTAGCGTTGAGGAACACGTTGCCTACCTTGCAGAATTGGTTCGCGATTATCCGATCATCTCAATCGAAGACCCCTGCGCCGAATTCGACCGCGCGGGTTGGCAGTCGATCACCAAGGACCTAGGTTCACAAATCCAGCTTACTGGTGACGACAACTTCTGTACCAACATCGACTTGCTGAACGATGGTATCGAAAACGGGATTGCAAACTCGGTTCTGGTTAAGATCAATCAGATCGGCACATTGACCGAAAGCTTGGATGTTGTCGAACGTGCCCATAAGGCTGGCTATACTGTTGTGATGTCCCACCGCTCCGGTGAAACCGAAGACACAACTGTGGCTGACCTTGCCGTTGCGACTGGCTGTGGTCAGATCAAAACCGGCTCATTGTCGCGTTCAGACCGAACCGCAAAATATAACCGTTTGATCAACATCGAGGAAGAGTTGGGCAGCCGCGCAATCTACGGCGACCAGCACTTTCTTAGCTCATTGAAGTGGTCAAACTAAGCACTCAATAACTACGGGGCGCGTGGATCATATCTACGCGCCCTAACTGCCTATTCTACCCCGCCGCAGCGTCGCATTAAGTTGGCTTTCATCGATCAATGGCTGCGCCTCCCATGCTTGATGCACACTAAAATCCCTTAGGCCCGTCACTTTGGCTTTTGCATCCGATAGGCCGCAATCATCTGCCAGCGCAGCGATCAGTTCGTCGACGGGCACACCACTACCAAAATATGGTAAGATATTCGCTGCAAAGGCTGGAAACGAATGTCGGTTTTCCGGGTTATTCAGTTCAAAAACTTCCACATGATCACCATATGACCGAAAGGCGATTTTTAGATTAAGCTGCGCAAGAGCAGCGGATCGCACATCAGTGCAAGGCTTGATTCTCGCGCAGCTTTCGCAAAAACCGCCGCCCCGTAATCTATGTTCAACCCATAAAAATGTCTGCCTAGAAAGCGTCAAAACCTTCTGCGCATAGGCATAAGTTTCTTGCGGATTCCCATCGGTAACGCCTTGCCGCAGAGCGAGATAGTACTGCGCAGCATTTGCTGGACCGTACAGCCCCGGGATGCGGCTGAACCAATCTGAGGGTAGTGATTGCAACTGGCTGATGCGCCACTTCATAACTGGGTTTGTTGCGCCAAACCCCGTCAGCAGCGCATCAATCGACCAGTCGAGCAGGTTTTGCACACAAAATACGACTGAGTACCAATCCTTCTGTTGGATCAAGCCACCCAAATCCAACTGTAGGGCTAACGCCTCGTGTCGGCTTCGGTTGTACTTTTGCCAATGAATGGCGTCTGCCGTCACGCAGCGTTGAAACACGCGCAGGTCATCTTCACCAAATATTGGCAACGCGGTATGCAAACGATGTATCAGGCGCCGCTCATAATCTGTGAACCCTTTGGCGCTCTGATAGAGGTCGGCATCAGGTGTGCCCAGTAAGTTCAACTTACCCAGCAAACTGTTCAGCGCATCTGGCGTCATAATGAACGTGTCGCAAATAATCGGACCAAGCATCGTAACGATGTTACCCGTCTCTGACACTCCTGCACGTTCGCGGGCTGTGATCAGCACAATATCAATATCAGATGCCGTGTTCCCAAGGCCCTCAACGAGAGATCCACAGACAAACACGACCTCCCCCAATTGCGGCTCAAGAGTGGTATGTAGGTGCGCCTGTAAGTCGGCCAGCAAAAAGCCAGCCTCCTTTAAGAATTCATCAAGGTTCATCACAAAACTGCCTTCGCTTTATCCCAAGACAAAGCAGCCTATGCAGCAAGTTGAGTCGACAGTTCTTGTTCTTCGACGTTCAAAAGACGCGCCGCGCGTGGCACTATCTTTTTCCCGATAACACGATCACGAACGGCCTTTTTAGACTTGCCGCGAATGTGCCCAAACTGTTCAGCGATCATAAAATCATCATCCCCTTCTTCAAACACATAGGGTACAGCAACCGCATCACGAAAGTGGTTACGCGCTTCGCCCAGAAGGCTCTCGTCCCGTTTGATCAGCCACTCCACGAAATCCCAAGCTAATTTAGAATGCCGAGATTCATCTACAACGATTGTTTTGAGCACACTTTTGATGCCCTCGTCTGCTGTCAGTTCCATCCCTTCAGCAGCATAGGCAAGAGAAATAGTTTCGCTAACGCAGCCTTCAGATATTGCAGATTCGAGCATCGCAGATGCCGTTGTATTAGCGCTAAAAATCCCATCAAGGTTAAGTGGTCCGGGGCTCACTGGCCTTTGGAGAAACTTTGATGCAACGCCAAAGCATAAAGTCGCGTGATGCACTTCTTCTTTCATCGCTTGAATAGAAGAATACAAAAGCTCTGGTGGAGCACCAAGACTCATCAAATCTAATGTGAACCGGGCGAAAGAGGCCACAGAGGCATGTTCCCCTAGGCCACTTTCGATCCAAGCTTCACCGATGTAGATACGTTCAGCTTCATTCATTATATTACCCATTGTCTCTGAAGATTAGATAGTAAGTTCGGGAATATCCGCACACCACGCGCTATCATCCGACAATTCAGCCAGGCGCGCTTCACCGTCGATGGTCAACGGTCGACCATGTACATCAAGCGCAATCCTCTGTGCCAAATCGCGACCGTTAAACTCTGGCAACAATGCAGGGCTTGCCGCACCAAGGCCAAGGATATTTGACAGGTCTGCAAAACGCGGATTGTCTTTAAACACTTTCGCTTGATCCATCGCCGCAGCAGGATTGCCCGCCGCAAGATGAAGCTGCGCCAAACGTGCGGCTGATGTTGTATCCTTGGGGCATTTTTTCGCAGCACTTGTATAGGCTTCAATGGCGTCCTTGTTGCGGCCTGCCAAAACCAACGCATTACCCAACAAAGTGAATGAACTTACAACCTCATCAGACGTCGTTTCCTGCATCGCATAATCAGGTGCATTCGCAGCCAACTGAACCGCACGATCAAGCGCTTTTTCAGGTTTGTTCTGTCCAATCGATGTCAAAATCAAGCGTGACCATGCATCATAATTTTTTTCGTCCAACTGAATTGCCAATTCAAATTGCTCTGCGGCGTCTGCCTTGTAGCCTGCATGTTGCAACACTCGCCCGCGGGCCAAAGCCCCCTGCGAACAGTCTTCGCCAACGTATTTCAAGTCATTTTGCAGAGCGTTGAACATACGTTCTGCGATCTCTTTTGTCTGCTCAAGGTTTTTCATTCGTTAATCCCCCTATTTAGTAAAATATATAAAACTACAGTTCGGCTATACTGATTAATCTATCACATTATGAGATTTCCAAGAAGAGAAATTCAATAACGCAGTATTGGTCAACTACAGACACTTCTGAAATCGTGAGCTAAGTATTTGAAATTAAAAAAGCTAGTGACTAAAAGCAATCACAATTTAACCAAAGATTTCCTATGAATACAGTCATGATAACACCCCATATACTCCCTCACATACAGCATACATGACGCCACTACCTTTAGGTGTATTCATCAACTCACCATGATTCGCCCATAGGGAGTATTTTCGGCAAAAATTCGCCAGCCGTACACGTAGGCCACCTCATAGAAATTCCTTGCTCAGAGGTATCATTCCACGATGACAGGCGTGCGAAATTGAACGAAACACTGCTATCATATTCCAGAGAAAAATCGCTTTAGTCAATATTTATAGGACGTTTCGGGCAATATGCGCCTCACCGCCTCATCCCGATACATGAGCAAGGTGTTGACTTGACCTCACAACATGCATCCCGATTGCAGCGCCAGAAAACGCTACGGCGCGAACATGGTGTTCCCGTATTAGGATTTTAAGGCAAACCCATTGACACATCATTTTTTAGATTGCTTACTATCATAGGCTGAATTTTTTGCAGCCATTTTAAGTAGACGTAAAAGGAGTAATGCGATGATTCATACGAAAACGAACGCTAGCCAAAGCTCAAACTTCGACCTGAAGGCTAAATACGTTGACCTACATTCACACAATGCAGGTAAAACTATGACCGTAAGCGAACTTGAAGGTTTGCGCGCGGATGCAACTTCAGTTCCTGCTTCAAAGCACGGCCTTGAAGTAATTTGCGGCGCAAGCTGTGAAACCGGCGCTCAATAAAAAATAATTACGGGAGCGCAATTTTTCTGACGCTCCCGTAATTTTAAATACTTAAAACAGGGTGTTCAATGAATAACGGTATTCCTAAAATCTCAATTGTAACTGCCCATGGCCGCAGGGAACTCACAGCACGCCCAGGCGAGCTTTTGGTTGATACGCTGCGCTCCAGTGGCGTGCCTTGGTCTGCGACTTCGATCTATGGTGTCCGTTCTGAAGGTGGCAAAACTGAGCTGATATCAGGCTTGGGGAAACCAATTGAAGAGTTTAGCGAATTTGATGAACTGTTTTTGTACTTCAACAGAAATGTGAACCCATTCCTGTTCTCAATTGATGGGTTTAACGAAACGGGGCCCGAGAAACCCGGCGAACATGAGACTGAGTTTTTCTATCAAGTGATGCAAAACGAAGAAGGTTCTGCAACTACAACACTCGCAAAGCTTAGCCCTGATGACTGCTTGGACATCATCGCAAAACGCGTTGAGGATGTTGTGAATGAACATGTTGAACCGAATTCGACAATTGTCGTAGGGGTCAGTGGTGGTGGTGATAGCAACGCGATGCTGTACGGGTTGAGTAAGGCCGCTGAGGCAGGCCTTAAAATTCGGCCCATCATTGTCAAAGGCATCCCAGATTGGGACGCTGGTGTTCCTCGAGCGCAAGAGTTGTGCAAAAATTATGGGCTAGACCTGACCATTCTAGAAGAATCTGACATTCGTGAACTGATGGGTATCCCCAGCGATGGATTATCTTTAGTGGAACGCTTTGAGCGGGAATTTGTCGGAGACGATTTTGAGTTTCTTGGAACCCTGATGATCCGCATTGCGCTTTCGAAATATGCTGAAAAGATTGGGACAGAATATATCTGTACCGGGCTAAATCTAGAGGACGTGGTGTGCGAACAGATGTTTCGCATGTCGAGCGGTATGAAACCTGCTGGCATGCCGGCGCGTAAGATTGGAGAAAAGACGCTAATAATGCCTTTGTGGATGTGTCCAAAACGCATTATTGATGGCTGCTTTCCCAAGTTTTCGTTGGACAACTACGAAGCGCGCTATCCTTGCTTCTCGCTTGGGCGGAACCTGTACTACAGCGTTGTGTACAACATTCAATCGACCTTTCCAAACTACATCGAAACGATGGCAAAAGGTCTATCGAAAATCGCTGCAGAAGACCCAGTTGAGTACAACTATGATGCAGGGCTTGGTGTTCACGTTGAACGATTTGTTCCGATGCACCTGCGCCAACGCTTCATTAAAATGCTTGGGTCATCGATACAGTAGACGATCTATATTTGGCCAAAGTGGTTGAATACTACTTTGGCCAAACTGAACCACCACCGAAAAATCAGTGTGTTCTGATTTGCTCTACGATCTCGGATAAAAGCCTTATCATTTCATCACAGAATCTTCTGTCCAATGAAGCCGCCGCCGCCTCGATTGCGTCTGCCGTCGTCCTCCCCTCATCTGCATAGATGATTGTGTTCAGTACAGCAGCATAGGTTTCTTTATTCTGCGACAACATATCAAAGTAAGTTTGACGCGTTCGCGGATCGACACCTTGTAATAGCCCCCGCAGGTTGAGCGGACTGTTAAGAAATCTCACTTGCGGTTTCGTGGCAGGCACAGGCCTCACAATTCGATCTGATTGATCTGCCGCCCAAGTATCAAACACACCTTTTCGATACTCTGTCGCAGCATCCGTTTGCATCGCCATAACCAAGGTCGTAGCCGCCGCCGCCGCGCTTACTGTTGCTAACTTTTCATACGACAATCGGTCGGCGCGGTCCTCTGATGTGTGGTTGTAGATGTCTTTGTCATGGCAAAACTGCACCGTTGGGCACGACATTGGTCCGCCCGCAAATATTGAATTATCAGAATACCCTTTGAATGCCATCGCTGACCATTCGTGCCCATCGCCGTGAAACGTGTCAGCAACCATTTTTTCTGCAACTGCAGTCAAATTTGAATGGGCAGCCTTTGGACAGCGTTCAACCCTGAACACCCCGCCATTTCCCACAGTATCCTGTCCAATCATATCTAGGTTAATAACGCACTTTGGTCCCTTGAAATTAGGAGATTTAGCAATGGAGTTCTCTAAGAATGCCGCGATCCCTGTAAACTCAGGACCCGTAAAAAACCGGATGGTTCTGCGCTGTTCAGCAGGAACTTGTTGCGCAAAAGCGGAACAACACCTCGTTACTTCAACCAGGCCAGCCACACCAGAAGCGTTGTCATTCGCGCCCGGTTTTTGATGACAGATATGCGCCATCACCCAGATCTCTCCTGGAAACGCGCCCGGCACCTCCCATGACAACAAAGGTAACTTTGCAGAGTTATCTATTTTTACTGTGGCCGCGATGTTTAGCCGCTGATCAGAGAGTTTTTGCAAAGCATCAAATTGATGTCGATCAAGGCTAAAGCCCGTCAAATTCGTTTCTGCAGCTAGCTCAAGCCGGCCCCGCGCGTCATCACCAGCCTCGTCAGACATAAAAGGCACGCGCGTCGCAAATACGGTCACGCCATCATGCACCAATCGCCCAAGATCGAAATCACAGGGTTCGACCAGTGCAAGCCTACCCTTTTTGCCCGTCCATTTTCCAGGTTCATATGCCATCACCCTCAAGCTTTGGCGCGCAAACTCCTTCGAATTTGTTGCAATCAAAAGCGGATGTTGCGCCAAACTAAACATCTCCCCATTTGGCAACTCAAGCGAAGCAACAATAGGCGTCCAACTGGGCGGCATACCGAAATCCCACGCACCGCTATGGTCAACGTCAAGAGTCGTGAGTGTCGGCGTGACGTCTTCGTTGAACCGTAAGATTTCCGCCAAATCCTGGACCGCTGCAACAATACCATGCGATGCTTGATATCGGTCATGGCGGCACAAAACCTCTATGGTCCTGTGAATTTTGTCCTGACACACTATCGACTTTGCCAAATCAAGTATTTTTTCCAAGCTAAACCCAATCTGTGAAGGAACCAAATACTCATGTTTTTTCACACGTCAGTATAGATAAGTTTTCTAGCACACATAATCACGAGTTGCACGTATAGCTCAGCTAATGTTTATTAGTTTCCGTACGAATTGCCGTCGTAAAAACAGGCGCTATATGGCGCACAAACTCATTAAATTTCAAGTGTGCGCAAAAAACCGCTGAACGCATCTAATTCATCCAGATTTGTACTTTCAAAATCCTAAAAAACCTATCCTCAACTTAGTCCAAGGTTGCCTCATCTAAATCTTTCAACTATTTATAAACAAGGGCACTTTCCTACACCTTAGAGAAATGTGAGTGATTTCAAATGATGATGCGCGAACTGTCAAAAGGCCGCTCGTCAGGACATGATGAAATCTGCTCTGTGGCGCAACAATATGCCAGCGAATGTGATGCAAATTCCGCCTTTCCGCATAAGACAATTACCTGTGCGAAACAGCATTGTTTACTCTCTCCAAAAGGCAACAAACTGGGGGCAGACAAACATCTAATATTCTCGCTAGGGTTGTGTTATGATCTAGGACGCGTATGCAGTACATCATCGATGGTGATGGGTATGCATTTCGCAAGTTGGGAGCTAATCAATCAGTTAGAACCACGCCATACTGAAACACGAGAAACCATCAAAAAACTCCATGATGATCAGGCGCTTATTGCCTCACTCACAACTGAGTTTGGAAACAACGGCGACATCACTAAAACCAAATCCATAGTCGAACATACCGATGACACATATTCGATGGTCAAAGAAACGCCTATCTGCTCTTACTTAGAAGAAGCAGACGCCGTTATGGCGCTTTCGCATTTTTTCGATTCTGATGACAAAAAGCGCCTTGGTGTTTCTGTCTTTCTCTCTGATCAATTGGACCTGACACGCCTTTGGGATTGGGATGCAATTGGCATGCGCGGCACACAAAGCCATGGCTTTCATGTCAAAGCAAACAGCACAACCGATCCTGTAATGAGCGATCTATCGGGAAACGCACTGCGCACAGTTCTCACCCCTGCATCGCACCTTTACTGGGTAGCCACTTGGTTCGGCATTTTTGACTACGTCTTCGATATGGTCACCGAATTGTTGAAAAACGGGAAAGAGGCAAGCCCCGCCGCCATAGGTCAAGCGACGCATCGGTTAGACAAGATCACAAAATCGCGTGATGCATTGTACGCCATTTTTGAGCAGCAGATTGATAGATACATCATACTACGATCTGGCGGCGCGGCTTTTGGGTTCAGGGACGTTATCGAATTTAATGACCTAAAAGTCGAGGTGTCGACGCAGTTGAGCCACAACATGCTTGATCTCATGACGATCCTTGGCACCCGTCACTATAGCGATATGAGCGGCAACGTAGTGTGGCGAAAATTTCGCGACCTATCATCATCAATGTTCATGATTTCGAATGACCTGATCAACGCAAATAGCGCGACCTTGCGCCGACTTGCAGAGCACAAAAGCCATGCGTGAGGCTATTTACAACGCGTTATCTGCTGATCCAGAACGTATTGTAATTGTCGGAGATGAGGCCACCGTAACTGCAAAGAATATGTTGAAAACCGCCGAATGGTTGCGGTGTTTTGCAGTGACCGAGAACCTTCCAAAAGACCACGTATACGTTATTTCATGCAAGTCACGCCGAGACGCAATTGTGTTTAAGACGGCTTGCTATTTGAACGATTTTTCCTTTGCCGCTTTGGATGATGGTGGTGCCCCGCCGAACAAAATCAAAAGTGCCTGCCAAATTGTGGAGGCAGGTTTTCTGATCAGCGACATCCCAGATGATCCAGATTTTCCAAACAGGATTGTGAAAATCTATCCGACCGCCAACGATGTTCTTGATGCAGGTATTTTTGAACTGCCCAAGGTAGATCCTAATCCAAGATCAAAGTACGTGGTCTTTACCTCGGGTACTACAGGCGAACCAAAAGCGATCCCAATCGAATTCAACAAACTGGAACAGTTGATCCGGGTGTTTTTAGCCGATTACGCAGTTATGCCTGATGATAAGTGGGCACAGTTTTCCAGTTCAGGGTTTGATCTGTCCTTGCTCGATCTATTCGCGCCCTTGGCCGCCGGGGCACAACTTGTCACATTGGATGGATGGCTTGACCGACTGCACCCTTATAACGCAATCGCACGTCACGGTGTCACAATCTGGCATTCGACACCAACCGCTCTAAGAAAAGCACCGCGAGAATCCACCTTCAAAGCACCAGACCTACGATTACTGATCTTCTGCGGCGAACCGCTTGGGCAACGCAACATCAACATAGCCACTGAACATTTCCCAAATGCCCGCGTTTTCAATCACTACGGCCCGGCAGAAACAACAATCTACTGCGCACGGTTTGACGTGACGGACTGGTGCCAGAAAGATGGCCCCATACCGATCGGACACGCTATTCCCGGCTGGCAGATTCATTTGGCATCACCATCTCGGAAAACACCTTCTGAAATTGTGATCGAGAGCAAATTCATTTCAGAAGGGTACTTGAACGCAGACAACGAAGCCTTTTCTATTACCGATAACGTCCCCGCCAAAACAATGCAGTTTAAAACGGGTGATGTTGGATATCACGAACACGGGTTGCTATTTTTTTCGTCCCGCAAAGACGATCAGATCAAAATTGACGGTCACCGTATTGAACTCTCTGAGATAGACGCAGTGTTCTCTGAGTTGACGTCAACACCTTGCAAATCAGTTTTTATTAACAACGGCTTGCACCTTTTTGTGGAGGCCTACGAGGGCGATGAAATCGCATTGCGTCAATCGGCCCGTGCGTGGCTAGCCAATGCTAAACTGCCCGAAATCCATTTCATCCCGGAATTTCCACGCAACGCCAACCACAAAGTAGATCAGCGCAAACTACGCAATCTGGTAACAAACCAACAGGCTTGTGAAAAAATCGCATGAGAGAAATTAGGACCCTTGGAAATGAAATCGACACCCAACATCTAGGAATGCTCGGTGGAAATTTTTTACGGCGCAAATGGCGCGTTGATGCGAACGAATATAGTCAGAAAAAGTTGGGTGCCGCATTTCGATCCGCGTTTGACAAATGGAGCATGGGAACCTTATCGATCCATGGTCGTTCTCTATGCGCAGAGGATACATCCCGCACGTTGCGCATATTGGAACTAGATCGTGACGCATTTGAGCGCGGCTATAATGCGGCCGAAGCGACCCTTAACAAAGATACGATGATTGTCTTGATCTGCCCAACAGACAACGCAGGTTTCGATGTCGCGTTCATGTGCAGCCACATGGTGATGGATGCGGCAGGATTACGGTTTTTCTTGCGTGATGTCGCCGCGTTTTTGATGGACCGCGGCAAGGCAACTGATCCGCACGCAAACCCTGTTGAACGATGGGCAAGCCTAATCCAAACAAAAGTTATTAAACCTCAAAACGCCGATACAGAAGAAAAGCTAGCGGCATTACAACTCGCGCTTCAAGGCACAGCGGATCAGAACACACACCCTGCTTTTACGCCATCAAAGATGCAGGGCAGTAACGACATTGCTGCATCTGGAAATCATCACATGCATAGTTTTGCCGTAACATCCAAAATTGATACCTTTGCCCTCGAAGCGATCTGTTACAAAGCGCTCGCAGACGTCACAGAGGCCAAACACTTCAACTACCTCACGTACGACGCCTGCAGGCGACCAATATCCGGTGAAAAAGCGCATATTTTTTCTGCTGCTGGTATCTACATTTCTGTTCCCGTTGTTGGTCCAGACAACGCTCTATCGGTTGCTGAAATCGCAAACGAACGAAAAATGTATCACCAAGATAATACCGATCTATTGGTAACGCTTGTGGCCCGAAGGTTCCTTGAACCACAAGGGAAAACACCGATGGCCCCTGCCCTGCCCTATGTGATTTTCAATCTGCGCGGCAGACCAACGAGAAACCTTACGAGCCTCAAAGTGCGTCCCGCCAGCCCCTCTTGGTGTAGCTACCAATGCGCTTTGAACCTGAGCATATGGCAGGATAACGGAGAGGTCCAAATCGGCATGGCCTGCGGCGCAGATACGGATTCCACATTGCCGGAACAGTTTTTTTCACGAGTCCAGAAAGTGTTGGAATGATATCTAGTGACAAAAGGAAGGCCCTGCGCAGTATAATTCTGAGCGAGCTGAAAAATAAAATTGGGCGTGATGTGTCAGACGTTGATCCAGACCTATCCCTCGTGGACATCGGGTTGTCCTCACTTGATCTGGTGGAGGTCATCCTAAGCATTGACGAAGCCATGCCCAGTTCGATCGAATTGTATGAGCTGGCGTTTGAAGACTTTGAAACGGTCAACAGGATTTTGGAGACCTTCAGTGGACAAAGTTGAAATCCTTGCCGTTCGGCGCGATTTACTAAGCCGATTGAACGCACTCTTTGAACGTGGCGACGGACATTGGACGATGACGTTTGACGAATTCCTCATCAAACAAAAGCTATTGTTTCTAATGGACAAAGAACGCCGCCCCCAGACTATAGTCCGCCACAAAGCAGAAGCAGCTTGGCAACATATATCAGCCTTTCAAGGCATCGCCCCCCACGGTTTCTTTTTTGTTAAAGGTGCGTTCACCGGGCCAAGGTTTTATTTGAAGCCCATCGAAAGAATGGTCAATAATATCGACATTCTGGCGAACCCAAGTCGCGTGAAACCGCTGTACTATTCACTGTTGGAAAGTGGGTGCACCCTGAATGATCCAGAGCTATCGCGCGCCTTTGATACCAATGGAGCAACTGCCCTGAATTCGACCCTAAATCGGGCACTTATGACTCTACATGAGTTTCCGTCGTTGTTGTTCAAAGAGACCGAAATCGACGTTAATTTCAGAATTTTGTTACGGGGAACTGCCCCATTCGAGAAGCGATTTGACACAGCACCTATTGAGAAACAGTTTTGGACTGTCGCAGAACAGATCATAGATGATCAAAGCCAATATTTCCCAGCTGAGATCAACGCGATCCAGATGATATTGCACTATTTTTCTGAATTCACACTCAACGAATTAGAGCCAGAAGGCATTTTGTGCATTCGCCTGCACAAACTTGTTGATCTGTTCTTTTTCTCGCAGTCAAAAGACATCGACTGGACATTTTTTTGGAAGTGCGTCGAACAAATTGGGTGCCAAAAAATTGTAGCTGACTTCCTTGTGCTGTTCGAATTCGTCTTTGGCTCGGACACTCATTTTTCAAATCGCCTGCAGCGTTCAGATCAGATTCACATCATGCACGGCAGTGCTTTTGTACCTGTCGCATCCGATACCTTTTTCCAACTGCTTCAGATGAATGTTCGTGATGCATTTGCAAAATAATTTCCCGCATTGTGTACAACTAATGTTTAGCTCAATGCCCCCCTCAAGCGACACAACGGATACACAGAGTGGAAGCTAATAAATCGCAGCGGTTCGGCGCGCTCAGAGAACAAAGTTATCGGTTATTTCTAGCCGGGTATGGGTTTTCCTACACGCTGTATTGGGTCACCCTTCTCGCAATTGGCTGGTGGGTTTGGGAAACTACTCAATCCGCGACCTGGGTCGGTTTCATCTATTTTTGTGATCTTTTCCCTGCTGTCTTAGTGACCCCTTGGGCTTCTGCAATCGCAGATCGAAGTGACCGCTTCAAACTTCTTAAGACTGTTCTGTGGATACAGGTTTTCTCTGGACTTGCCTTGGCCGCAGTCGCCGCTTTGGGCAACCTTACGCCACAGATTCTTGCTGCGTTTGTTTTCCTAGAAGGGGCGCTTATCGGCTTTAGCCAACCTGCCTTTTTTGGCATGATCAACCGACTTGTCAGCAAACCAAACTTGTCAGCAGCCGTGGCCTTAAACACCAGCGTTTCGCAAGCCAGCTATACTTTGGGGCCGCTCATTGCTGCGTTTTTCTTTTCATTTGGGTTATGGATCGCGCCGCTTGCCTTTGCTGCCAACGCAATCGGCACCCTCGTATACTTGGTCTGCCTCACCAAAATCGAACTCCAACCTGTGCCAGTGTCAAACAAAAAAGCAAGCGCTGACCTCAAGGGCGACATTATTGAAGGTATTAGCGCTCTTTGGGCAAGTAAACTTGCCTTAAGGGCTACTGTATTGATCTTGGCTGTCGCAATTCTTCAACGTCCCCTGATCAGTTTGATGCCCGGCATAAATAGCTATTTTGATTTGTTCAGCGCCTCCAACTATACCTTTCTTACGGCGAGTTTTATGGTTGGTAGCATTGTTGCGGGCTTAGTCTTAGCAAACCGTAACAATGAACAGGGGCTAGAGGGCATCACCTTAAAGGTCATCTTTGCCCTGATGGGTCTCTACGCTGCGTTCTTCTTGTTGATGAACGTGCTGAGTGGCTACTGGTTTGTTGCCGTTGGCATGTTGTTCGCAATTGGTTTTACCAGCGCGTTTGTTTGGAGCGGCAACAATATTATCTTACAAAACAAAATACCCGAGCACCTAAGAAGCCGCGTGTTGGGCAACAACTTTATGCTAACCCGCGCCATCGGTGCCATCGCCGTCATTCTCAGTGGATTTCTTGTTGATCTCTACAACTTCCCAACAGCGATGATGTCCCTTGTTGGGATTGTGCTGGTGGCCTTGTTTATCTTTCGCTCACTCAAGACCACCTAAGCAATGTGACACAGCAATCTCATCCACAGTTCCAACAAAACGCTCTGCCATCTGTCGCGCACTGTCAGCGTGGTAGAAGCGCTTGTTATACCTCATATTCAATTCCCAATTACCTGCAGGGCCGACGCCGATATTGAAGTACAGCTTGAAAGGAAAAATCGTGTGATCATACATCGCACCGGATGATATGTCGTTTTCCAGCAGCATAGGGTGATCTGAGGGTATGTTCAAAAGCTCCTCAAGCGGCGCAATGAAATTCAGCTCTAAACTGGGCAAATCACGGCGGGAGAAGTTTTGCACAGCTTCGCCATCAGGGCCGTATAGCATTGCACGAAGACCCATGCCTCGGTTGGGAATATCGCTAATCTGTTGGGTCAAATCACGCGCCATATCCGCCGCCGATAAATGCGTATCTTGGTTAAACTCCAACAACCACGACCCAAACTCAATACAGCAATAGTTGGTCTTGAAATGCAGGTACCCATCCCCGAAAAAGCCGCGTCCGTTCAACAACATATCCACCCAAAGCATGGGCACATCGAGATAGGTTTTGACACTCTCATGCAGCGCCTTCATCAAAATTGACTCGCTGCTCAAAGACTTTGATTTAACCAGGTCACGCAACACAGATGTCGCTTGACTTGAAAAGGGTCGCACGATGAAGCCTGTTTCTGCCTCAAGTGCGTTCATCTCTTCCTTGGTAACGTCTTTGGATGAGCTAAACTGTTTCAACAGCAGGTTTTGCATGTTCTCAATATCGAACGCTTCATGACCCTCATTCAAATCAGTCCGCAGCATGACCGCCCTAGACCGCGTAACAATATCGTTCCAGAATGGCACCTCGGTACGTGATCCAGTCCTGCAATACTCATTTAAGGAGTTGGCATAGTCCGTCACCACATCGACAGAATTGAGCTTGGATCGACCAACATCGGTTGAAGCACGTGCAATGCGATCAAAAAAGACGCGCGACATGTTCAAGGCACCGTAGGCATCACATACATAATGCGAGCCAATGACCGTCAAATAGATATCCTCGCCGTCCCCAAAGTTAACGTAAAGAATTCTAAACAACGACGACTTTCCGTCCAATCGAAATGCTTTGCCGGTCTCCTCCGTAAGGCTCACCATCTTTGCCTCGCGCTCCACCTTATCTAGACGCGCAAAGTTATGACACTCGATGATGTCATCGGCACTAAACATGTCAAAGTTTTGCCAAAGCACGTCATCCTGAAGAGGGCCAACCGACGATAATAGATGAGAATTTTCTAACTGTATTAGATCGTGCCAAATATCTTTAACCGACTCAAATTGCTGATCAATTTTGAAGGTAAAATACACCGAATAAAAGTCTCTATACCCCACATGATAGCAAAAATTCTGATAGGGACCTAGCCGAATACCGGGTATTTTTTTTACCGTTCCAGACTGTGTATCAGGTGACCTTCTCATACACTTAAACGCCCTTGTTAGGTTTCAAGTTCACCAAATAAAGCGAAAGACACAGGAACGGTAACGCGACCCAAAAGGCGACTGGTAGGCGTTCATCAAAGAGGACAACGCCACTCACAACCCCCGTGAATGCAACGATGTATGTGGGCAGACTGCTGACCACAGGGCCGTAATTTCGGATCGTATAGACGTATGCCGCCATGCCGATGCACATCGCGACGCCCATCCACATCGTATAAGTTATTGCCTTTGGATTACTCACGAAAACTGTCCATGGATCATTCAAGATAAAGGCGGTGATCCCGGCAGTTAATGCCACGAAAAAAAATGTCGTACATGATGTGTAAAACGGGGCCGTGGTGACGGTCGGTAGCTTTGAGAAAACGATATTCCTGAATGCATACCCAAGCGCAGAAACAAGCATCAACAGTATCCAAACGATGTCGTTATTGCGGTTAGCGAATTTGGAACTCCCCCAAATTATCGCGGACACGGATGCCAAACCCAGCAAGATCCCAACAACCCGTATCGTCGATGACCTGTCTGTCTTAGCGATCAGTGAAAGGCATAGTGTGAAAATTGGAACCAATGCAAAAATGATCGATATCACTCCGACAGAGACAAAATCGACCCCGAAGAAAGCGATCATATTAGGAATTCCCAAACCAAATATGCCAGTCAATATTGACCCGATCAACAGCGACCGTGAAAACGCAATTTTCTCTTTCCAAATCGCACCGAGTACGGCCAGACCGACAAACACAACAGAGGCTTGAACAAACGCAATCTGAGCACCCGTAACACCTTCGTTCACTGCTAGTTTTGCGATCCCCGTATTGAGGCCCCAAAAAACGCCAGACACCATTATCAAACAATAGGGTAGTAATAACCGCAATACGGCCCCTGCCCTACTTTGATTTGCCAAATCTTCATCGATATTTGTCAAAATGGCATTCCATCATCAACTTCAGTTACCCTTCACTGGCCAGGCGGAGAATTTCGATGTCATCAACCTTGCCGTTTTGGTTGATCGGAAATTTCCTGAACTGAACAGCCGCGCAATGAGCGGGCCAGATGTAATCGGGCAAAACATTTTTTAGCCCACTGGAAAACTCATCTTGGCTTTTATCTGTGATCAGCGCCAATAGGATGCCCACGGGTGATTTCACCAAAATCGCACGTGCATCTTGAACATGCTCCATAGACAGCGCCAATTGCTCAATCTCAGTCAGATCAATACGGAACCCTGCGACTTTGACTTGTCGGTTCAAACGTCCCAAGTATTCAAATTCACCGTTGTCTAATTGCCGCCCTTTGTCGGCACTAAAATAGGTCCACGAGGCCTCTGGCCCGAGGGCGTTAAAACCGTGGTTTTCGATGGTCAGACAGTACCGCGCAACCCCCCTCCCCGACAGAGTAATTTCACCTGCCGTTCCTGTGGGGACTTCTTTATGGTCTTGATCTACAATCTTAATATTAGTCCCTAACAAGGCTTTTCCAATATTATTCACAGCCAAATTGGAAAGTGGCGTCACTAATTCTTTGCAGGTTGCGTGGACCGTCACCTCAGTAATGCCATACATATTGAACACCCGCAGCGGCAAATCCTGATGTACTTCTAGGAACTCGCCCACGACTTCATTATTCACGACCTCCCCACCCAGGATGATGTAACGCAGTGAGGCCAGGTTTTCAGGCCCGAGTAGGCGCGTCGCAATGTGGATCTGATTGAAATAGGATGGTGTCTGACATAGGATTGTGATCTGTTGTTTTTTGATCAGCCTGACAATTTCCCAAGGTGTTTTTCGCGTCTGCTCATCGGGTATCACCAGGGTTCCACCATACAGCAATGCACCCCAGATTTCCCAAATTGAAAAGTCAAAAGCGGGCGAATGAAAAAACAGCCAAGTATCATCAGGCGAATAGGTTTGCACATCACCTACAGATCTAAACCGATCAATCAGATTTCGGTTTGAGATCGATACCATTTTTGGAACACCCGTCGATCCAGATGTTCGGATCATATAGCATTCTTCATCCTTTAGGTCTGTTTCGTGATGACAGAGTGCTGGTTCTGTATATGAACCATGATCTCCCATCATTACAATCCGCGACGAAACCAAATCGCAAATTTGCATCATCTCATTAGCGTCGGTATCGCCAAGAGTGAGACAAGCGCTGACCGAACTTGTCGAAATTATACCTTCAACTTCTTTTGGCGGCACACCAGCATAAATAGGGAAAAAGCTGCATCCAAGGTATTGAACAGCCAGCATCGAGACAATCAATTCTAAGCCCGCAGGCATTTGTAAGGCGACCCTGTCACCCCGACGTATTGAGAGTGACCTACGCAGGCCAAGTGCGAGCCTCTGGGCTTGTTCCCGCAGCTCTGCATAGGTGGTTGTGCTGCCGTCCTTTGACACGATCGCCAAGTTACCCTTGTGGGCGTTAGCTATTGCATCAAAGTGACCTACAACCGATGTGGTTTCGTCAAAGAACACCAATCGTTTCTCCGGTGTTCAGCGATTCTTCCATCAAGATGTCCCGCTTTAGGAAAAACGCCACCTGCTTGCTCACAATCTTCTGGTGGAAACCATGCCGTTGTGGCGACTTCATCAACTTTGAACGAAATTCGTAAGGGTCCGGAATTCCGGCGTCAGTGTAGGCATGTAGTGGATAAAACAACCGCAACATCCCGTTAATATACGCTTTAATATAATTCGAAATGTTTAGCCGCATCTCCTTTTCGTCACCATGCGAAGAGAAGTTAATGCAGTGGTACAACACACCCACGATATCACGTCCAAATGCGATGTGACGGGATTCATCAACAAAATGAGTGCGGTTGATGTCACGGACAATTTTGGGGAGGCATGGGTCAGTAGACATGACCTTGTTGAAGTATACAACAATCTCTTCAAAAATCATCAGGCGGGCAAACACCAGAAAATCGTTCACATCATCTGGAAAGCTGCTTGGCAGCACTATTTTCTTGGGCTGATACAGCACGCCATAACGCTTGCAGAACTGCGCAAAAAACCAAAGATGCGCATTCTCTTCCTCGACGAGGTGATGCATGTACTCCGTGAAAATTTCGTACTTCGGGGTATGCATGCGGTCAATCACATCAATGATCAGTTCGCGTTCACCGTGCGTGTTCAAGCTAGAGTAATTATACTGTTCATAGTGACTAAGTTTTACCATTTGTTCATGGGTCAACTCATCTACAAATGACGTTTCCGCAACACTCAACAGCTGCGGCGACATCAAAAATGACTTCTCGTCGACAGTCTCTGGCCAATCGAACAATTCGTAGTGGTCGTAAGATTTCTCTCTCGACAGATTACAGAGGCGATCCATGCGGATGATGCTGTCTTTGGGGTCTTTCCCCCTTTGCTGCGTCTCAGCACTCATAACGCAACCTCTTTGGTATCGGCATCTTGCAGATAGTTTGCTGAGATCAGGTTGATTGTGCGCAGTTTATCCATCGTGGATCGATCGAGGTCTACTGCTTGACCAGAGAGATGTTCAAGGAACAAGATGAATTCCATCAACTGAAGTGACGTCAAAATACCGCTATCAATTAGATCAAGGTTCTCATCTGAGCCAGATTTAAACTCAGTGTTTTCCGTCAACCAATTCTCAAGTTTACTGATCTTTTGCATCTGCATATGTCACAACTCCCCTTACTTAAGACCTACACCTCATTTGTTCCGGTCTTCTGTGGGATTTGCAACCCTGAATTATGCGCAGGGTGAAACTGCCCGCAGGGGTAGCGCTTCTCGGCAAGTCACTCTTGATCTTCAACCAATTTAGCGACGGCCTCTGCAAGCCACTGTGGATCAATCTTTTTGTCTGTCTTCAAGGCAAGCGAAAAGCCTGTGTTAGTCTCTTTTACCCTCACTTTTACGCCGTTACTCTTCGCTTCAATTGGCTTTGGTCCAACCGGTTTTTTTACCTCAGGCCCCTGCCCTGACCGCAAGCGCGGAATTATCTCACGATAGGCGCGTTTAGGAGTATTGTTGATATCAATCTGCTTAACAATTTTGTCGTGTAATTCCATGCAAGAACGGCCCAACGACACATCATTTTGACTAACACTTAGCCGGTCTGCTATTTCGCTCTGCGATAGGTACCCGAGCGCGTCTGCAATCAGACCAACCGACAGCAATTCTTCAAAGCCGCTCAGATTCTTACGCATCGTATTCTCATGGAATCGTTCCTCAAGATCAGCAAGATCCTGATCACCTTGATCTGTGGCAACAACAGCTTTGACTTTAATCCCCAACATGCGACAGGCAGCCAAACGTCTACGACCTGATTGGATAACAAATTCAGAAGACGTTTGCAGCGGCGTGTCTGACATTGGTTGCCAATCAGTGTCCGCAGGCCTCACTCGAATGGCCTGCGTTTGCCCACGGCGTTTGATGTTCTCTACCAAAGCTTTGAATTCGGGTTCTTCGAGCCATTCAGATAATCGGTCACTGCCGACGTCATCGCGAATTTGCGATGGCTCAAGTTCAAGCGCCAAGGTGCCACTCATCACGCCTTGGGCAATGTTGTCGCGGGTGTCTTTCAACCGCTCCTTGAGCAGGTTCATCGCAGTGCCGCCCCACATGCCGCCCATAGCTGGCTGACCCTCTTTCGGCGTGTCTTCTGCATTCTCACTTTGTGATGTAATGCCTGCGGCATCCAACTTACGTTTACGGGCCATCAGCTCCACCTTTCTTTGATAAATGCAGTCGCGTAGCCACGTGGCGGCAAGTGCGGCAGCGTGCGCGTCACAAGAGCATCATTCACAGCATTTGCATTAGTCATAAACGCCTTCGCGCTGGCGCGCCTGGTCCTTGGTGGCAGATACTCATAAATGCTTTTGTATTCTTCCGACGCATTGGCAATCGCGTCAGATCGATTGTACCAAACCTGGCTAATTTCACGCGGCGATCGTTTATAGAGATCAAGTATCTGATCCGTATCTTGGTTGTTCTGCTCCTGTACGATCGTAGGCAGGACGATATGTTCACCCCCACCAACCTCAAGATCGGATTCGAACTCCATGATGAAATCAAGATATTCGCCAATATTTCCCACATAGGTCGCTAGCGTTGCCAAATCAAACCCTTTCATCGTTTGTGGGATCACTACGGAATCAGCGGCAATCAATCCATTGAGCTGCATCAAGGTCAGCGATGGCTGCTGATCAATGACAATAACGTCAAGCGTTTCGTTAAGAGCAACATCAAATCGTTCGGCATCAAAAGACCCAACAGGATCACGTAAATCCGTTGCCTTGGTCACGGGTGGATTTGCATCAGACCACCGACCAATTGCATCTCGAAGAACCCTGTAGACCGGGACACGTGCGCCTTGAGATAAGAAGAACAGGCTAATGTCACCGTTCTGAATATTTGCACCACCAGGAATTAAACGTGTTCCAGGCCATGGAGTAGGGCGCCATATAGCATCTAGCTCTGCAACGGTTCGCTCCGTTAATGTGGTGCTCCCGGGGTCATCCACGCCCATGAATTCCGCCAGTGTCGCTGTGTCCGGTGAGAACAATGGCAAATCAGCGTCTGCAAAATAAAGGCTCGCTGTTGCCTGTGGGTCAGCATCAATAATACCAACGCGAAGCCCATAGAACAACGAAAGATACTGCGCAAAATGCGCCGCAGTCAGAGACTTACCCGTACCGCCTTTTTGAGCCCCAAATGTTATGACCTTCAAAGGATCGCCTTCCTGGCGCCAATAAAGGTGTTCACGACGCGCACCGGGCTTACTTGCTAGAATTCCCCTAATAGTCATAATCTCAGGCGGTGAAAAACTACGCTCACGGCCTGTGCGCTTACCTTCCGGAAACGCGGGTTCATCCTTGTCGATGCGCGTAAGATATGTCGCATCGACAGCTAGAAATTCCGCGACCTCCGTCATAGAGAACCTACGAGACACGCGACTTCGCATCGTTAGATCACGCTGCAGCTTCGTATTCACCTGCTGCATAACCCGCCCTAGATTGCGGATAAACTGTTCGAATTGTCCGTATGCCATGTTTATATCCGCGGATATTGCTATGCGGCCACTTTGGCTGCAGCAAGGGTTGAGGGCAAGCTCTGCTGATGAATTTTCCAGCGTTGCAGGTATGATTTTAGCAACTTAAGTTGCGCTTCTGTATCATTGGTAGGTGGCAACTGCTTAATTGCCTTAAGAAGCTGAGTAGGCGTTGGGGGTTTAGACCAGTGTTCTTGCCAAATTGAATTCAAATGGTCCATGATAGCATTTAGCCGTTCTCCAGTTGTGATTTGGTCACTTAGTATTCGGATACAACCAGTTCGGTCTGATAGACTAGCTTTGATCTTGTTTCGAGAAATAAATTCATCGAAGCATCTGTTTATATCCGCGGATATATTCTGCTGTTGAGCTGGCGCTTTTGACTTTATCGCCGCCTGCGTTTGGTCGAGAAGTTTAGTTGCGGGCCACGTTGTAAAATCTGGGTAAGGGGCGCGACCAACCGAATTTTTCCAATCCAAAAGTAAATTTTCAAAACCAGCCACATCGGGACTCTGTTTGTTTTTATGAATATGATTTTTAGTTCTTAACGGGCGTTCAGTAGGCTTAACGCTGCGTTCAGTAGGCTTGCTAAGCTCTTTGCGCCATGCCTTCCAAAAGACAACAGTATATCGAAGGCGATAATTGTATCCGTTGGCCATTTTTTGATTTTCTGTTTCTAGAACGCCAGCATCTCTCAGCTCAGCTATGTATCCAGAGACGGCAGCACGTGAACGCCCCAAGCGCTTGCCAAGTTGTGCGAGTGATGGCCAGCATTGCCCCTCTAGATTGGCCATGCGGCAAAGCTCCGCCAAGGTCCTGAAGGCCCCGGGGCATAGTTCAAGATCGAAAACAGACATTGGGAAGGCAACAAAGCCCTGTTTAGGGTCTGCTGTAAAAGTATCAGGCACAAAAACCTCCTATCCTGCAAGCAAGGCTTGCAGTGATTCGATGGCTTTGGTACTGTTGAGGTGAAGACAACGGACAGTATCAAAGCTGACGTTTCAATTTAGGGCTCGTGTGGTTGCCGCCACATGGGCCCTTGCTTTTATGGTGGTCTGCTTGGGTTTGCGCCTCCTATTTCTTGCCTTGGCCGAAATCACATGCCGTAAAGCGACATGGTTACGACTCTATTCACTGCCTCATTGGAGGTTTTGACCCCCTTAGTCCTGTAAATAGAGCAAAAAGTAACGAAAAAGCAATGACTAATGTTTTTAGTCGTGATTTTGACTTGATATGCCAGCCGATAGCTGAGGCGCGTCAGCGCCATTTCATCCTTCTGTCAATCTTGGAGGCATAGATGAGGCCACTAGAAATGTCTGAAATTCGCACTCTGTAACTGATAGGGGACTGAAGCTGTGAGGTGCTGGTATCCCAAAAAAACCAGAAATAGCGTTGTA
The DNA here is from genome assembly GCA_938003685.1 of uncultured Sulfitobacter sp. Taxonomy (GTDB): domain Bacteria; phylum Pseudomonadota; class Alphaproteobacteria; order Rhodobacterales; family Rhodobacteraceae; genus Sulfitobacter. The sequence continues at coordinate 45,242 of CALKXT010000181.1, forward strand.
TTCAACGCTTAGTTTAAGAGGGCTCTGGCTTGTGCAGCGGCCATTAATCGATTGTCGCACGCAATGGGCCTGAACCTGTGCGCCGCGCGATTGGCTCTGCAAGAAAAGACAGGCATCTTTTATCAAGGGAGGCAGTTCCAGAGACCCATTTTGCAATAAATCGGTTGGATGTCACCGCTCTCTTTCATCATAGATCAGAGCGATTCGTTGCAAATGGCCCGGAAGATGCTCTGCCGGGCCATTGATGGTGATTAGTTCGAAGCGTCAACTTCGGGTCCAACAGAAACAAGGTACGCCCAAACATTAGCCGCATCATCTGCGTCCTTTAGTTTGAATGACATTTTTGACTTGGCTTTCTTGTCGTCCAGATACGTACCCAAGAACTTCTTTGGGTTCGCAACGTATTCAACGAAAGATGCTTCATCCCAAGCAAGCCCAGCCTCACCGGCCGCGATGATAGATTTGCCGAATTTATAGCCTTCTGCGGCTCCCGCCTGACGGGTGTAGATGCCAAACAGGTTCGGGCCCGATTTGCCGCCTTTTTGAATGACTGTTTCGTCATCAGCGATCAGTGCGTGGCATGCTTTGCACTTTCTGAAAATCTGTTCACCTGCCGCGGCGTCGCCTGTCGCATGTCCGTCCGCAAGCAGCGGTGCGGCTAGTAAGGACAAGCCGAGGGTCATTGTGGAAAATAGTTTCATGTGAGGTCTCCAGTTGTTGTGCATTCGCGCTTCATCGATACGGTCCTGCCTATACATAGTGTGATGTTATACGACCCGTTGTACATAGATCTGCGACAATAGGACGCCTGCGATCTCTGGTAATGTCCAAATAGTTAGGTGAGTATGCGCATAGGGTGAATTGTAAGCACTAAGAAGATGCACGGGCTGGGGTCAAAACCTGATGACGATCATGATACCAACATGGGTTGATGGCATATTACAGCCTTATGAAAAGCTTGCAGCGCATCAATTGGGGCTTCGCCACAAGGCAGTTTCGGTCTTTGTCGTTGCGGGTGGGCAGATATTGATTCAGCAACGCGCTATGGGAAAATACCATACTCCGGGCAAGTGGGCGAACACATGCTGTACCCATCCAGACTGGGGCGAGGCGGCGGATGTTTGCGCGGCGCGTCGATTAAACGAAGAACTGGGGATCACAGGAGTGGCCTCGCAACACTGTGGTCAGGTTGAGTATCGTGCAGACGTTGGGGGCGGGTTGATCGAACACGAAGTGGTAGAGGTGTTCTTGGCTCAGGCCTCACTTGATCTAAAGCTAGACCCTAACCCGGACGAAGTGATGGCAACCCGTTGGATAGATCATGATCAACTGATTGATGAGGTTTCCCAAAAGCCTGACAGTTTTACCCCATGGCTACAAGTATACCTAGCAAAACACAGCGACATGATCTTTGGCCGCGAGAGCGCGCGCTAAAGATCGCAGGACAAGTAAGGTCGACAAAATGACAGAGATATTTCAAAGCGAAAAAACACAAGCATCCGCATGGTTCCGTTCCCTGCGCGATGAAATTGTGACGGCGTTTCATGATCTAGAAAGCCGTCATGACGGTGATCAGCCTGCAGGACGCTTTGAGGTGCGCAAAACCACGCGCGCATCAGATGATGGATCAGACGCAGGTGGTGGAGAGATGAGCGTGATGCGTGGCGGCCGCGTCTTTGAAAAAGTTGGCGTGAACATTTCAACGGTCCACGGCACGCTGGGGGAACGGGCACAGGCGGCAATGGCCGCGCGCAAGGGTATTCCGGGCATGGCAGATGATCCCCGGTTTTGGGCGTCAGGCATTTCATTGGTCGCACACATGCAAAACCCACATAGCCCAGCGGTTCACATGAATACACGTATGTTCTGGACCCCGCATGCATGGTGGTTCGGCGGTGGTGCTGATCTGAACCCATGTATCGAATACGACGAGGATACTGCGCACTTTCATACTGAGATGAAGCGCGCCTGTGATCCGCATGGCGATACGCTTTACGATGAACTCAAGGTTTGGGCGGATGAGTATTTCTATATCCCGCACCGCAAACGTGCGCGCGGGGTAGGGGGCATATTCTATGATGACCGCAACACTGCCGATTGGGCTGCTGATTTCAAGCTGACCCAAGACGTTGGATCAGCGTTTTTGCCTGCCTTTGTGCCGTTGGTGGATCGCCGCCGCGATACTGAATGGGGCGAGGCCGATAAAGACACGCAATTGCAACATCGTGGTCTCTATGCTGAGTATAATCTAGTCTATGACCGGGGCACCAAATTTGGTTTGGAAACAGGCCACGACCCAGAGGCCGTGTTGATGAGCCTGCCACCAATGGCAAAATGGTATTGATGCCTTAACTTTTGGTCGTCCCTTGATGGAAGCGCAAGCGCCAGCCCGCGTCTTGCTGAATCCAGATAGATGATCGATTGGCCCGCTCCACATATGACCCATGATGTATTTCACTAGTATAGGTCACCAGTGCAATATCATCCGAAAGGAAGCGCACAGAAAAATCAGGTAGGGGCAACGTGGCGTTAATCTCGGTTTGTCCGGCTGATCCTACCAGTAGCTCTGCGCGCGAATAGATACGACCAGAGCGGCCAAATTCAATCATATCTGGTGCGAAAATTTGGTCCATCAGCGTATCGTCAAAGCGCGTTACGCCGCGCCAAAGGCTTTCCTCCAGCGCGCGTAGAATTTCGGATGTGTGCGTGTCCATTATACCTATCGTTGTGCGCTATTTGCCCCGAACTGTATCAATCATCAACTGAACATTGGCGGGGTCCGCATCTGGTGTGATCCCGTGACCAAGGTTGAAAATATGCGGCCCGTTGGACAATGCATCAACGATGCGGCGGGTTTCTGATACCAACGCGTCACCACCTGTGACCATGTGGCTGGAGGCGAGGTTGCCTTGAACACAGCCATCCGGTTGCAGGTTTTCTGCGACCCATTCAGCGCTGACGCCATCATCAAATGCAATGCAATCGGCACCAATAGCCGCGTGAATACCTTTGTAGCGTTCGCCCGCACCTCGTGGGAATGCGATGATGGGCGTGTTCGGGTTCACCGCTTTGACGCCGCGCACGATCTCACGCATGGGTGCAATTGAATATCTTTCAAAATCAGCGCCTTGCAGGGACCCTGCCCAGCTATCGAACAATTTGACCACCTCGGCACCAGCTTCAATCTGTGCGTTGAGGTAGGTGATTGTGGCCTCGGTGATGCGCTCCATTAATCCGTCAAAAACGGTGCGGTTGTCGGCTTTTAACCCATGCGCTGGCCCTTGATCTGGGGTGCCTTTGCCCGCGATCATATAGGTCGCAACCGTCCAAGGTGCGCCTGCAAATCCGATCAGTGTTGTCTCATCCGGCAACTCCTTGGCTAGGATACCAACGGTTTCGTAAACCGGGGCGAGATGTTCGTGAATGTCGTCAGCAGGCTTCAGCGCATCCAACTCTGCTTGGCTGGTGATTGTCGACAATCGTGGTCCTTCGCCAGTGACAAACCACAGGTCCGCACCCAAGGCTTGAGGGACCAACAAGATGTCTGCGAACAAGATGGATGCATCAAAGCCGTAACGCCGGATCGGCTGTAGCGTGACCTCCGATGCCAGCTCAGGGTTGTAACACAGTGACAGAAAATCACCTGCCTTGGCACGTGTTGCGCGGTACTCGGGCAGATACCGCCCCGCTTGGCGCATCATCCAGATTGGCGGCGTTGGCAATGTTTCACCTGCAAGCGCGCGCAGAATGGTTTTTTGAGATGTCATATCACTTGATCCTTGAACTTTACTTGGCCGCACCATGCACTTTGCCGCAGGGCGGGTACAAGTGTTGTCAGCGCCGCAGCGCAGGGGTAGGGATAGCCCATGAGATATGTCATTCCCAGCCCCGCAAGACCCTTAAATATTGGTACCCGTGGATCTCCATTGGCGTTGGCCCAAGCGTATGAAACACGTGAACGGTTGGCTTCGGCGTTTGATTTGCCTTTTGAGGCTTTTAACATTGTTGTGATCAAAACAACTGGCGACAAGATCATCGACCGCCCGTTGAAGGAAATCGGTGGTAAAGGGTTGTTCACCCGCGAGATCGAAGACGCGATGTTAGATGGCAGTATTGATATCGCGGTGCATTCGATGAAGGATATGCCGACGTTGCAGCCTGATGGGTTGATGTTGGATACCTATCTGCCTCGCGAGGACGTGCGCGATGCGTTCATTTCACCGCGGGTGTCGAGTTTGCTGGATTTGCCTGAGGGCAGTGTCGTGGGCACGTCGAGTTTGCGACGTCGTGCGCAGCTGATGTTGCGGCGGCCAGATCTAAAAGTTGTAGAATTTCGCGGCAATTTGCAAACCCGTCTGAAAAAGTTGGATGACGGGGTGGCAGAAGCGACATTCCTTGCGATGGCTGGATTGAATCGTCTGAAAATGGACGAGGTGCCGAAAGCAGCGATCGAGGTTGAGGATATGTTGCCGGCAGTGGCGCAGGGGGCGATAGGTATCGAACGGCGTGCAGATGATATGCGCGCCGCAGATATGCTGGCTGTGATACATCATGAACCTACGGGCCAACAGCTCGCGGCAGAGCGCGCGTTTCTCGCTGAACTGGATGGATCATGTGAAACCCCAATTGCGGGTTTGGCGGAATTGGATGGCAACACATTGCGCCTGCGCGGTGAGGTGTTGAGGCCTGATGGATCAGAGGCGATTAGTGACGATGTGACCTGTGCGATAAGCGATGGCGCAGAGGCTGGACGTGCGATGGCGCGGAAACTGTTGTCCGAGGCGGGTCAGGGGTTCTTTGACTGGCGTACTGGTTAGAGCCGAACGGTGTTTCAGCGATACGCGGTTTATTTCACGGCGTCAGGTGAATTTGCGCAACGTGGTGCCGCGTGGTTGGGATGGGATGTTGGTGGTGGTTGCCCCGTGCCACACCCGCACCTGACGGAAATTGACCTAACAAACCTTACAAAAAAGCCGCGCAAATATGGTTTTCATGCAACGATCAAACCGCCATTTGTGTTGAACGAGGGCAGGACTGAATCAGCCCTAAAATCCGCCATTAAAGATATCTGCGGCAGCTCAAAGCCTGTGACGGTGCAAGGGTTAGAGGTCGCCGCGCTTGGTCGGTTTTTAGCTTTGATACCGCAGGGCGATGTATCTGCTTTGAACACATTGGCGGCCAGTGTTGTGAGGTCTCTTGATGCATTTCGGGCACCAATGCCAGAGGAAGAAATGACGCGACGCGGGCAGGGTAACCTATCATCTGCGCAGCAAGAAAATCTGCGTAATTGGGGTTATCCTCACGTGATGGAGAATTTTAAGTTCCATATGACCTTAACGGGGCGGATACCGAAATCCGAAATTGAAGCAACGCAACGTGTCACGGCGGCATATTTCGCAGCGCATGCAAATGTACCTTTGGATGTCATCTCCCTGACCTTGGTAGGGCAGGGAGATGATGGCTGCTTTGTGGAAATAGAGCGCTTTCCGCTTGGCGTTGTTAGTCAGTAACTTCACCATCGCGGACGGCATTTTCTACATCTGCAATATCAGTAACACTTAACCCATAATCTCGCGCGGCGGTTTCTGCCGATATATATCCCCGCGCCAGATCACGTTTGACCAGCGTCAGATCACGATCTTTTGGGTCGCCGTATCCAGCACCACCGGGAAAGGCCATTACCACCTTGCGGCCATGTGGTACGAATTGTTTGCCTTTGCCGAACATTTTGGTGCCATCGTCCTGTGCAATAGTCGTGCGCGCGCCAACACCGCCGCCACGACGCCCACGTGCAGGGTGATCAACACGGTCAAACATTGCCTGAAAATCAAACTCATGCCCTTCGCGTGCGCCGACCTCCATGTATTGGCCCAAGCCACCGCGCTGTTTCCCGGTGCCCCCTGAATCGGGGCGCAGTTCCTTGCGCCAGATGATCACCGGGCCTGCGTGTTCTGTTGCCTCAACAGGCATTGTCATCACACCGGATGGAAAGGCGGTAGCGTTTAACCCGTCAAATTCAGGGCGTGCGCCTGAACCCCCAGAGTTGAAGGTCAACACCTCGGATCGCACAGCGTCAGCCGGGGCAGGGGCGTCGGTGCGAGGGCGCAGCGAGACTTGGAAATTGCACAGGCATCCGGCGCCTTCAGCTGGAACAACACCCGGCAAAATTTGGTCTAATGCTGCATAAACTGCGTCAGGTACAAAATGCCCGACAATGTGGCGCAACGCGACCGGGGCAGGGTGCACCGCATTCACGATTGTATTGACCGGGGCGATAATTTCGAACGGCGCAAGGGATGCGGCGTTGTTGGGAATCTCGGGCGCAATCGCGCATTTCAAGGCATAACAGGCATAGGCTTTGGCATAGACCAGTGGGCAGTTGATACCCTTTTTGTCCAAGCCAGAAGTCCCTGTGAAATCCGAGATAATGCGATCTGCCTCAATCGTCAGTTTCACTTTGAGCGTGATTGGTTTGCTAAAGCCGTCCACAGTCATCTCACCACCCGCAGTTTGGCGAGGCAGGGCAGCGATACGTTCAAGCGTAGCGCGGCGTGAGTTATCCAAGATGAAAGAGCCAATACCGCTGAGGTCTTCAAGGTCAAATTCAGTGATCATTTCGATCAGACGGCGATGACCAATCTCATTACAACTCGACAACGCATAGATGTCGCCAATCAACTGATCCGGTTCACGCACATTACCACGCACAATTCGCACAAGGGTTTCGTCAACGACACCCTGATTGGCGAATTTCATGATGGCGATATACAGCCCTTCTTCGTACACGCTGGCTGCATCCGCGCCAAAACCGCGTCCACCGATATCAACGATATGGGCTGTGCATGCGAAAAATCCAACCAAGTTGCCATTGTAGAACGACGGGGTGACCATGGTTATGTCGTGCAGGTGTCCGGTGCCTTCCCATGGATCGTTGGTAATATAGACATCGCCGTCCAATATATTTTCGCGACCGATGCGGCGGATGAAATGTGCAACGGCGTCGGCCATGGCGTTGACGTGACCGGGAGTGCCGGTGACGGCCTGTGCCAGCATCTGCCCTTGCGTGTCATAAACGCCCGCAGATAGATCACCCGCCTCGCGCACGGATGTAGAAAACGCAGTGCGCACCAAGGCTTGTGCCTGTTCTTCGACAACCGATATCAACCGGTTCCACATGACTTGATAGGCGACGTTTGAATGTTCCTTGCCCATGTTCTCAGGCCTCTGTCTTGCGGGTGATGTCGATACAGCCGTCAGGTTGGCACAGGGCTTTGCGGCTTACTGGGACGATGATTGTTGTTTCATCCTCGACGATCTTGGCGGGGAATTCGATGGTTGATCCCACTTTCATATTTTCACGCTTATAGAGATACCCATGGGCGAAGCTGCCCAATGCGGCATCAAAGAATGAACATTTGCCGTCAATCACTGCGACTTCACCGTCACGCACCTCTTGCGCGCGGGCAACTTTTTCGGGTGGCGTTGTGGCGTTGACCGACCAAACGGTGATTTCAACATCCATCCCCGTCACGGTGCGGCCAAACAGCTTTGCATAGTCTTCTTCAAACAGCCGCTGGAATGTCGCTTGATCGGGGTTCATCGCCTGCTCTTGCGTCAAGACAATGGGGATTTCCCAGCCCTGTCCCGTATAACGCATGTAGACTTTAAATTCTGACAGAATATCGCTGTCGGCGTCACAATTGCGCACAAATCCTGTCGCTTCTTGGCGCAATTCTTCAAGCAGTGATTTGATGGTGTCAGGGGCAAAGGCGGACAGTTTCATATAGACGGAACGGTTCGCTTCAAAACTGAAGGGTGCGCGCAAGAATCCAATCGCGGACCCGACGCCCGCACCGGGGGGCACCAAACAGCGGTCGACGCCCAGTTTTTCGCACAACCGGGCGGCATGCAATGGCGCCGCACCGCCAAAGGCGATCATCGTATATTCAGATAGGTCTTCGCCGTTCTCAACCGCATGCACGCGCGCGGCGTTGGCCATGTTTTCATCCACCACTTCGGCCAGACCAAAGGCCGATGTGCGCTCGTCCATCTCAAGCGGATCACCAAGTGTATTTTTCAGCGCATCTTTCGCCGCCTCGGTATCCAGCTTGATTGTACCGCCAGCAAAATTATCCGCATCCAGCTTGCCAAGAACCAAATCGGCATCCGTCACCGCAGGCCGTGTGCCACCACGGCCATAACAGGCAGGCCCCGGTTCTGATCCGGCACTTTCTGGTCCAACTCGGATTTGGCGCATACTGTCGACATGCGCCAGCGACCCACCGCCCGCACCAATTTCAACCATGTCGATCACTGGGATTGAGATCGGCATACCCGACCCCTTCTTGAAGCGATAAGTGCGCGCAACTTCAAAGACGCGGCTGGTCTTTGGGGTTTGATTTTTGATCAGGCAAATCTTAGCCGTGGTGCCCCCCATGTCAAAGGACAACACCTTGTCCAAACCATAGCGCGCCGCGATATTGGCGGCAAAAACGGCACCCCCGGCAGGACCAGATTCAACCAAACGCACAGGGAAATCAGCGGCGCTTTCGATGGAAATGATGCCACCACCTGAATGCATAAGGAAGATGTTGCACGTCACACCTTCACCGTTCAAACGCCCGGCCAATCGACCCAAATATGATTTCATTAATGGCTTGATATAGGCATTGGCGACAACGGTGTTAAAGCGTTCGTATTCGCGCATCTGTGGCGACACTTCACACGAGAGCGATACCATCACATCTGGCAGCATTTCAGCCAGCACATCGCGCACCAGTTTTTCGTGACTGTCGTTGAGGTACGAATGGATCAACCCAATCGCGACACTTTCGTATCCGGCGGTTTTGATCTGCGCGACAACGGGTTCGATGTCGGCGCGTGTCAGTGGTTTTAAAACAGCACCCGTCGCATCGATCCGTCCCGGCACGACATAGCGCATCTGGCGCGG
>CALKXT010000182.1 GCA_938003685.1 uncultured Sulfitobacter sp.
ACACGACCACGATCCACAAGTGGCAACATGGAGTGGCTGTCTTTGGTCAACATGTCGTTCAGCTTTTTGGCGATCTCGCCACGCTTGCTCAACTCACCTGTTTTACCCAGTTCGGCAACCAGTGCGTCATACTCTGGGTCACAGAAACGGTTGATGTTTTCACCCTGCCACTGCGATTCCGGCTTTGGTGCCTTTTCGCAGGTACGCTGTGCCAGATAGCTTTCAGGGTCTGTACCGTCAAAGTTGTTGGCATACATTTCTGCGTCCGCATAGAACTTCTGGAATGTATCTGGCGAACCTGGGTCACCCCCAAAGTAAACTGAACCGTCGATGTTACGCAGTTCGGTTTCGATACCAATCTGGCTCCACCAATCTTTGATCAAGGCTTGGAAATCCTGACGCACAGCATTTGTAGACGTCTGGTACAAGATCGACATTTTCACGCCGTCTTTGTCACGTATGCCGTCGCCATCGCTGTCGACCCAACCTGCTTCATCCAACAGCGCGTTCGCGCCTGCAATGTCCTGTGTCAGACATTCGGTGTTGTCAGAAGCATAAAGCGCTGGTGCTGGCACCAAGTTACAGGTCGGACGACCGGCTTTGCCGTAACCCACTTCGGTCAGTAATTCGCGGTCAATCGCCATAGAAAGCGCTTTGCGCACGTTCAAGTCAGACAAGAACGGATGCGGGTGCTTAGCCGTTGAACGTTCGCCTTCGGGAAGGTTTGGATTTGGATCGGTCATGTTAAGCTCAATGCGCTCAACCAATGTGCCGAATGCCGCGTAAAGTTTGCCTTTACCGGCTTCTTCCATTTTGGCCAGAACGTCTGGTGCCAACTGCATGTTCCAAGCGTAATCGTATTCGCCTGTTTCCATGACGGCACGACCCGCAGAAACCGCATCACCGCCACCTTTGAAGGTCAGCGTTGCAAAGGCTGGTTTGCCTTCGTGACGGAAGTTTTCGTTCGCGGCCATTGTGATTACGTCGTTTGGACGGAATTCTGTAACCGTGAACGGGCCTGTGCCAATCGGGTTAAAGTTGGCTTCGGTACACTCAGGTGCCTTGGCACCGGTACAATCGGCAAACTGTGCTGCCTGAATGATCGGGGATTGGCCGCCCATGAAAGGACCGTATGGGTTTGGCTTTGGCTCAGAGAAATTCACTGTGACTGTCAGATCATCAACGATATCAACCGATGAAACACCTTCAAATTTTGCCAGCTGCGCACAGCCACCTTCGGGGTTCATGCAATAGTCAGCGGTGAATTTGACGTCCGCAGATGTCACAGGTGTGCCGTCAGACCATGTCAGGCCAGATTGCAGTTTCCATGTGACTGATTTGAGGTCAGCGCTGACGCCGCCGTTTTCAACTGTTGGGATGTCTTCGGCCAAAAAGGCGACAAGCGCGCCCGTTTCATCGTAGCGGCCCAATGGTTCCAGAACCAATGAAGACGATTCGATGTCCTTGGTGCCGCTGGACAGATATGGGTTCAGGATCGAAGGAGCCTGCCAATAAATGATTTTCACATCGCCATCGCGCCCGCGTTCGCCTTCATGGCCGTCCGCAAGTGCGAAGGGCGCGAAAGCAGTGGATGCAATGGCGCCCATCAATAGGGTTCTTAACTTCATAACGTACTCCGTTGTTGGACACAGTTTGTGTGCCGCGTTTTTGGGACAAGATTTAACCTGCCGATCGTATCATCGGTCTGTGGAGCATTAAGAAACGCGGCTAACGTATGATCGTTACATGCAATTTTGCACACAAACCGCGCGCCCCCCAGAACGCATAGCCCTATCGAAACAGGTTTCATCAGAAATGCAACCCTTCTGATCGCAACCAAGATGCAAAAACGATGTGTTCAGCGCAAGTTCAGCGCATCTGGAGCGTTTGACACTTTGGGCGAATTGGCCGTAGCGTGGAGACAGCAATTTCAGCAACGGCGGTCATTGCAATGCTGTCAATTTCTGCGGGGAATAACATGCTGGATCAGTCAAGCGCGGCACCAATTGCCCAGATCAAAGAATTACGGGTCGAATTTCAAACAAAAGACGGCCCCGTTGTCGGGGTTGAGAACGTCAGCTTTGATATCCGCTCTGGTGAAACGGTCTGTGTTGTTGGCGAATCAGGATCAGGCAAATCAGTGTCCTCGTTGTCGCTCATGCGTTTGGTTGAATACGGTGGCGGTGAGATTGCGGGCGGTCAATTGCTGTTTGATCGTCTTGACGGGGGAGAGGTTGATCTGGCCACGACGGATCAAGCCCTGATGCGCCACATTCGCGGCAATGAAATCGGCATGATTTTTCAAGAACCCATGACCGCGCTTAACCCAGTATTCACAGTCGGCAAGCAATTGACCGAAGGGCTGCGCTTGCACAAAGGCATGAGCAAAGCCCAAGCTGAGGAACGCGCACTGGCCTTGATGACGCAGGTGCGTATCCCTGAACCCAAAGCACGTCTAAAACAGTACCCGCATGAATTGTCTGGCGGTATGCGCCAGCGCGTGGTGATCGCTATGGCACTGGCCTGTGAGCCACGTCTATTGATTGCGGATGAACCGACAACGGCGCTGGATGTAACAATTCAAGCCGAAATATTGGCCCTGATGGACCGCCTCAAGCGCGAGACCGGGACTGCCGTGATGTTCATCACCCATGACATGGCTGTCGTGGCCCAGATGGCCGACCGCGTTGT
>CALKXT010000183.1 GCA_938003685.1 uncultured Sulfitobacter sp.
TAAAGTCACGATTTTCCATCAAAGCGACTGCCAAAGCGTCACCCATCGCAAGGGTCAGCGTGGTTGATGTGGTGGGAACGACGCCTGTACCGCAGGCTTCACCCAATTGCGGCAGTAACAGCACAACGTCACAGTGGGTGCCCAAACTGCTGCCTTCACGGCTGGTGATCCCGAGGAGAGGAATTGCAAAGCGACGTGAATACGCCATGAGGTTACTGAGTTCCGGTGCTTCGCCAGAGTTGGAAATCGCCAGCACCACGTCTGCTGCGGTGATCATCCCTAAATCGCCATGGCTTGCTTCTGCGGGATGCACAAACTGCGCTGGCGTCCCGGTGCTGGCAAAGGTCGCTGCAATCTTCTTGGCGATGTGGCCCGATTTGCCAATACCGGTGACAATGACGCGGCCTTTTGTTGCCATGATCACATCAATTGCTGTGCGAAACCGATCATCCAAGCCATCGGCCAAGGTATTTAGCGCCTCAGCTTCTGTGCGAATGACGCGCCGTGCGGTATCGAGGAAAGGGGTATTCATGCGTGTGCAAAGATGTCCGTTTCAGGCCAGCCGATCAAATCTAGATGGGAACGCATTGGTAAAAAGTCAAAACATGCCTGCGCGACTTCCATCCGGCCTTCGCGGATCAGGCGTTTATTAAGCTCATCACGCAGCTTGTGCAGATACAAAACATCAGAAGCGGCGTATTCGATTTGGGCCTCTGTTAGGGTCTCGGACCCCCAATCGCTGGATTGCTGCTGCTTGGATATATCAATGCTCAACAACTCTTGCAGTAATTTCGCTAACCCGTGCCGATCCGTGTAGGTGCGGATCAAACGGCTGGCTATTTTGGTGCAATACACAGGTGCCGTGACCGCGCCAAAAGCGTTTTGCATCGCGGCGATATCAAAACGGCCAAAATGAAACAGCTTGAGCGTGTTCGGGTTGGTCAGCAGCGCGCACAGATTCGGTGCCTCGGTTTGGCCCTTGGCGACCTGAACCAGATGCGCGTTCCCATCCCCCCCGGATAACTGCACCACACACAGACGGTCGCGATGCGGATGCAGCCCCATGGTTTCGCAATCAATGGCTACAATTGGACCCAGATCAAGGTCGTCGGGCAGGTCGTTCTGATACAGATAATTTGTCATGCTTCACCCTATATCGCGCTTGGGCGTTTTGGGAAAGCACGCGTTTTGAGGCGGTTAAGAGATCACAACAGCGTTGTCTTAAAATCACCGCGCAAAGCCACCTCAAGCAACTCTAGATCGTCAGAACATTCGAGATACTTCGCCGCCATATTCGGTGGAATGACAAAGGCATCGCCAGATTGAAGATCACGATCTTTGTGCTCTTGGGCGGACAGGATCATGGTGCCTTTCATCACAAAAGTAAAATGAATATCGGCGTCGTGTTTGCTTGCTGGTACTGGATCGCCTTCGAACTTAACGACCTGAATACCTGCGACACCTTTGGTTCCTGCACTTATACCTGTATCACGTGCGCTAAATCCCGGGATACGGAAGGGCGACCAATGGGCGGTGTTCTGTGTATGATGCACAAACGTCTGACCATCCCATTCGCGGGCTGGGTCACCCTTGCCATTTGGCAGGATGAAATCGTGATCAATCGTGGTGACATGTTCGGCAGGCACGCCAATTTCGATCACTTCAATTTCAGCTGAGGCTTCGACAACACGGTGGCGAATACCGGGCGGTTGGGTCACGCAGTCCCCTGCGTGCAGGCGGATTACATCACCTTGATCTTCGTACAAAACATCGACCCATCCCTTGTAGCAAAAGATCAGTTGAAACCCGACTGTGTGAAAATGCACCATGTCAGGCACAGGGCCACCATCAGGAATGCGAATGTGACTGGCGATGATTGATCCACCCAGACGTGTCGGAATTAAATCGCGGTAATGCATACCCGCGCGGCCAATGATCCAAGGGGCCTCGTCGCGCAAGCGACGCACCGCGAATTCATGCTGGGTTTTTGGCTGATCAACAGTTGGCGAAAGCGGCACAACCTCAATTTTAGTCCCATTGGGCGCGGTTAACTTCCGCTGCCCATTTGCAAAACTGTCTGGATTATCTGTCAGAATACGCAGATGACCGGGTGCCACATCTGCACCCTTTTCAATGCGTACGCGAATGCCATGACCGGAAAAGGTCGCAACCGAAGGGTCATCCGCGGGGAATATGTTTTCAAGCCGCATACCCAGCGTTTTGGTGAAAAACGGCAGATCATTTCGCAGCTCTTGGGTGGGCAGCAAAACCTCGGCTTTTATGTCGTTGATGGTCATCGGTCGTTTCTCACTGATCAGGCGTTTCCGGGTAAATAAGACTTAACACGCCTTGCCCCATTGTGTCAGGCGCAGTCGAGTTTTCGTTTAACCAACATCAAAGCGATAAAAACGATGGGCATTATCATGCATTACTTTGGTGACAACCGTCGGATCTCTGGCAACCTGTGTATCAACAAAGTTCAGCAACTCTCGGTAGGGTATGTGCAAAGAATCCACAGGATAATTGCTGCCGAACATCACGCGATCTGGCCCGAAAAGTTGTATGGTATCTTGGGTCAAGCGCGCTGCAACATCAGACAGATCATTGCCAAAATACATTGCATAGCCGGACAATTTCACACTGACGTGTGGCAGTGCGGCCAGTGCAGTCATACCTGCGTTCCAACACTTTAGTCCCGCTTCGCTTAAATCATGTGGTGATCCGAGGTGATCAACAACCACTGGGATATTTGGGTGTTGTTCTAGGAAGTCAGCAGCGGCTAGCATCTGTTCTGGGTAAAGTTGCAGATCAAAACTTAATCCATGTTCACCCAGTAAAGGATAGTGACCCCGCCATGTCAAATCTGCCAGAAAATCGGTTGGTGCAAAGCTGATATCGGCGCGTTCGGGCAGGTAAGAAATAATCTGGCGAATGCCGCGCAAATTTGGGTATTCCAAATGACGCTTCAATTGATCTGCAAAATCACCTGCGGTCAAATCAGCAAAGCCCACAATCATAATAGGATGCTTTGATGCGTCACTGACCTTTTGAATATACGCCGTTTCCGCCACGGGGTCGGGCAGTTTTGGGTCAGTTTGCACATGCACGGACCCCGCAAGCTGCCGGGGCGCAGATTCGGCCAAAAATTCATCAATAAGATAGTCGCGTTGGATCGGTGTGGGATCACCAAACGGTTTCATCGCACCAATATCGCGCAGCCAAACATATCCTAACTGATCCGGATCGCTTTGCGGTGCCCACAGGTGATGATGCGCATCAATCAAAGGAATAGTTTTCATGAGAAGGTAATCCTTGAAATTTTCGGCACTTCATTATGTGCTGGTTTTTACAGTGCCATCAGCGACCCAAGTATCAAAAACCTCAAGCACCTTTTGCACAAACGGTGCATCATTGATGTGGCAATCCAATTCGGTGAAAGCGATGGGGTGGGTCATTTGTTTGCGCATCTCGTCGCAGAAAGCATCAAATGCCTCAGGGTCATGAGCCTCTTGGCCGACCCGGTCCCATTCTTCGATGCCTTCATTGGTCAAAATGACATGGGCAGGCGTATCCGATGTCTTTAATCGTTTTGCAATCTCACGCGCGGTTTCGCGCCGTTCCTCAGCGTTTAGGCCAGCGGATTTGATTAAGCGGTTATGGGCATGAAACGGACGATCAAGGTATTGTTCGGGAATGTCTTGCCACCCTGCAAAGTCGATCAGATCAAGACAGCCGGGCGCGATAATCTGTGGAATACCCGCGGCACCAGCGTTCAACATTCTGTCGTCACCGCCGTTGATGACAGACCCGGCCAAAAAGTTACCAAGTTCAGGCAAGGCAAAGTCCATAACACAGGCGAAACCGCCGCTGCGTGCAATGCTTTCATATGCCATGCCGCCCATTCCCGTTGCGTGGAAAATCGCAACTTCAAATCCGCGTTTCTCTAGCTCTGGCTTCAGGGGTTTCATGTATTTGAGACAAGAAGTTCCAAGCGACGTCATCCCAATCAAGGGTTTTACACTGTTTGGTGGCTCAACTGCACGCGCTGCGCCCAAGACAGCACCGGCAGCCTGAGATAGTGATGCTTTGCAGACAGAATTTAAGCCATATAGCCCACCAGCCCACAAGATCATTTGAATGTCCGCAGACAGACGTGCGGGTTCGATCAAAGGGGAGAATGACACTGTAGAGACAACGTATTTTGGCACACCCAAAGGCAGCGCCTGACAAATATCCAAGGCTACATCCGTGCCCATTGTGCCGCCCAAAATTACAACGCCGTCGATCTTGCCTTTTTCTTGTAGGCGTGCGGCCAGAACACTAGCCCCCTTTGCCATAATTTGCATTGCGATATTTTCACTACCGCTATCGATAGCCTCTTTGATCGAACTGCCAGCGGCCTCTGCCACATCATGTTTCGAAATATCAGTAGGTTTTTCAGGATCGCCTAGAACCGAAATATCCATGCTGAGCGCGTCGCCACCCATGGCTGTGATCCGCTCTAGCATGTATTCAAGTTCATCATTCTTGGTATCGTAGGTTCCCACGACAAGAATTGTCTTATCCGTCATATTTCTCTCCCAGGCCGTTCTTCTAGCCGTGCATCAATTGGGCACACCTTTCTGACAATCTGAACTTCAAAGCGGCCTTCATCAAGACGCGCCTTGTGATGGTGCGCAATTTTTTAAAATGTGGCTCGAGTGGTTATCGTTTCCAACTTGAATGCACTAGATTTCTTCAAAGAGGTCACAGTCTTAGCGCAGAAAATTGATATGTGATTCCCGTCTTCCGAACGCAGCACCTAAAGAGGCGTTTTCGATAAGTGACTGGATTTTGCCAGAGTTGCAGAGATGCCATTCAATGGCACCTATTGTTTTGGCAGGAATAAAAATGGTGAGCCCGTCCGGATTCGAACCGGAGACCGACTGATTAAAAGTCTTACGGCCTATATTTCTATCTGCTCAGTTACACTTCTCTTAATCTCAATGTGCCCCTAAATATATAAGTAGCCCTCTACATGTCTTTCGATCAAGCCCTGATCATCTCTTTCAATCTCACTCAATATTGCTTGCCTTATGCTTACCAATTAGAAGTATCAGAAGTGACCTGCGCCCAAGCTGAAGTTATCAAAGACCGTCGTAGACAAGCTAGTTGCGGCTTCGGCGGAGACAGTTTCTGGGACTCGTCGTTGCCGGGATTTGGTGTCCGCATCAAACCCAACGGAACCAAGTCATATCTCGTTCAATACAGGACACGCACATCAGGGCGTTCAAGACGAAATACCACTGGTCAGCACTGACCTTTGTTGGCTTTTGGGCAAGCTGGGGAAATAGTTACAGATTTGCTCTCAGATGTTCTTCGTGGCGGCGATCCAGTTGGTGAAGCCAAGGTGCTTCGCGATGCACCCACATTTCACTACCTATGCGACCAATGTCTTAAACTGCATGTGGAACCAAAGAAACGGCTCAAAAGCGTGGCCAATGATCGCTCAATAATAAACCGCATGCTTCTACCAAGTTTGTCAGTCATAAAGTCGCTGGAATCGACCACCGTGACATTCAATTTTTCCACAACGCTCACAAATCCACTCCCTATCAGGCGAATAGGGCCCTATCGTTGTTGTCAAAGATTGTTTGAGCTGTCGATGAGCTGGGATTTGCGACAGGACAATCCAGTAAAAGGCGTTGAGAAGTTTCGCGAGGAGAAACGTCATCGTTGGCTTTCGACTGACGAGTTGTCGCGACTAACTGCAGCTCTTGATCGCCATGCGAACATAAAGGCCGCAGATGCAATCCGCCTGCAGTTACTGACGGGGGCTCGGATCGGTGAAATACTCACAGCACGTTGGGAGGACTTCGATTTGCAGCGTGGTGTCTGGACCAAGCCATCACACCACACAAAAACGAACCGAACATTTGCCGCTGTCGCAAGCGGCGGTTGCCGAAATTATGGCTCAAAAGATGAATATCTGGCAAACCTGATCTTTGATCCTTCAGGCATTTTTACAAAATTGCCTGATCTGAATAGACGCACCTCCAACCCATGCGACAATTGTGGCGCAGTTCGCAGTGCGAATATTCCCTATCAAGTTGGGCGCTAGATTAAAGGTACTGACCACGACGCAGTACAAATTCAACATCTTCGTTTCCAACCACTAATAGGTTTGGGTAGGAAGTAGCCGTTCACTGCAAGCCGAGGTAAGCAGTCAGGCCAAGGCAAAAGTTACATATATAGGGTGCCAGCTTTCGAGAACCAGCACCCCCTAAAGAACTGTGTCTATGCTATCAACAGATCGGTCACACCCCAAGCAAAGATATCGTTGAGATCTTGACTAAAGGTGATGACATTTTGACCAGCAACCTGATCAGCAGCCGCAATATCGATGCTATAAGACTGGAGGCCATTGTCCACGCCTGCATCGAGGAAACCAATTGAAGCCCCATTCAGAAACAGCTCAACCTCGTTGTCCAAATCGATATCGAAGCCCTGGAAGGTCAATTCCATATCCGATCCGGTACTTTCAAAACCTGCGGTGATAAGGCCATCGGCATCTGTCTGTCCGTTGAAATTATTCCCAAAATCACCCGTCTCGGTCACACCAATTTCCAACGAAATGTCGGTCGCCGGATCAGCTTCTTCTAGCAATATATCGGTCACGCCCCAAGCAAAGATAGCGTTGAGATCTTGACTGAAGGTGATGACATTTTGACCAGCAACCTGATCAGCAGCCGCAATGTCGATGCTATAAGACTGGAGGCCATTGTCCACGCCTGCATCGAGGAAACCAATTGAAGCCCCATTCAGAAACAGCTCAACCTCGTTGTCCAAGTCGATATCGAAGCCCTGGAAGGTGAGTACCATATCCGATCCGGTACTTTCAAAACCTGCGGTGATAAGGCCATCGGCATCTGTCTGTCCGTTGAATTTATTTCCAAAATCACCAGTCTCGGTCACACCAATTTCCAAAGAAATGTCGGTCGCTGCTGCTGCTTCTGCTGCCGCTATCGTACCATCAGTGAATTCTAAGAATTCAACGTCACTCAGGAAATCAACGTCACCGTTTGCGGCCGTCACTGACAGACGCCCATCGGTTTCCAGTGCGAATATAAACGTGTCACGATCCCCAGCAAAGCGCGCCGTATCAGAACCATTTCCTCCAAACAATTCATCCGAGCCAGTGCCGCCGATCAGCAGGTCGTCACCATCGCCGCCTTGCAGAGTATCCGCGCCCTCGGCTCCATCAAGGATGTCATTGCCAGCCCCGCCCTCAAAGAGGTTGTCCGTCACGGTACCGGTGATCTGGTCATTCAGGTCCGTGCCAATAACATTTTCGATCGAGAAAAGAAAATCGCCCTGCGCAAAACCGCCAGTGTTCGTGTTAAAGTCGCCTCCCACCGTGTACGAGCTTGTTATTTCAAGCGTCACATCGATGCTGGCACCAGAAGCGGAATAATCCACCGTGTCTGTGCCGGAACCACCGACGATGGTATCCGCCCCAAGGCCCGCGATGAACAGATCATTGCCAGAACCACCGCCCACAACATCATCACCATTGCCGCCTGTCAGCGTGTCGCTGCTGCTGCCGCCATCGAGGGTGTCATTACCTGTGCCCCCGTCAATAACATCGCGACCGGAATTACCCAGAATGAAATCATCGCCATCATCGCCGTTGATGGTGTCATTGCCGCTGTCTCCGGTAATGCCATCGTTGTCAGCCCCACCCGAAATCAGGTCATCGCCAGATCCACCTGAGAGCGAATCCTCACCAGCCCCACCTGACAGTGTGTCATCGCCAGAACCTGCGCGAAGTTCGTCAATTCCGGCACCGCCGTCCAGCGAGTCGTTCCCATCACCGCCTTCAAGGGTATCGTCGCCCTGACCACCGATCAGACTGTCGGCACCCTCTCCGCCATCGAGTTGGTCATTGTCCTCACCACCGTCGAGGCTGTCATCGCCTTCGCCGCCATTTAACTCATCAATGCCTGTACCGCCAAAAATGGTATCTGCACCTTCGTCGCCGAAGAGCTCATCACCCCCTTCGCCGCCGGTGATCAGGTCGTTACCTTCACCACCTGAGACATCATCATCACCCACACCGCCGTCGATGGTATCCGCCCCACTATCGCCATTGAGAGCGTCATTGTCCGCGCCGCCCTCGATGAGATCATCGCCTTCGCCGCCCCTGATGGTATCGTTACCCTCGTCACCGAACAGATGGTCCTCGCCGTTGCCACCTAGGATGCTGTCATTGCCGCTACCACCTTCGATGGTGTCGTCATTGTCGAGGTGCACAAGGAACTCATCGCCATCATCGCCGGTCAGGACGTCATTGCCGTCACCTCCCTCAATGATGTCGTTTCCATCATCACCGTTGATTGTGTCGTCGCCGCCCTCGCCAAGTATGCTGTCGTTGCCGGTACCACCGTTACTTATGTCAGAGGTGTCAGAACCAGTGATGGTGTCATTGCCCGCATCCCCGTTTAGAATGTTATCTGTGTGACCAGTATCAACAACACCGTCTGCCGTCGCAAAAATCAGGTCATCGCCATCACCACCGTTGATGGTATCTGTCCCAAAACCGCCGCTCAGGACGTCATCACCCTCACCACCATCAATGGAGTCCCTCCCATCACCACCGATGGCTGTGTCGTTTCCTGTGCCGCCATCAATCGTGTCATTACCGCTTGCGCCGCGAATGAAGTCGTCGCCTGCTTCCCCGTTCAGGACATTGTCAGAATCGCTATTGTCTGGCTCTGCTTCGGTATTGCCAAAAATGCTGTCGTCACCGTCGCCGCCCAAAATGCGGTCGTTCCCGTCGCCACCTTCCAGCGTGTCATCGCCATCGCGACCTGAAATAAAATCGTTGCCGTCGTTGCCGTCCAATCTGTTCGCAACTGCATCGCCGAGAATTTCATCATCTTCGGTAGACCCGATGATGTTCTCAATACCGTCGATTGTGCCACCGGAAAGCGAAGCGAATGTACCCATCTCACCAGATGCCAAATCTATACGAAGGGGATCTCCAATGATGCTTGTACCTACTGTGGTGAAATCAGCCGTGTCGATCCCATCGCCGCCATCCAATACAAGGGCTGGTGCGCCCGCCTCACTCAAAAAACCGCCATCCAGATCGACAACAAGCGTATCGTCGCCTAGGCCGCCCACAAGAGTAGCGTTGGTTGAAGTGGTGGTCAGCACATCATCGCCGATGCCGCCGTCTACGTCCTGATCGGAACCAATGGTCAATGTGTCGTTAAAATCCGAACCGATGACCACTTCGAAATTGCTGTACACGTCGCCAGTAGCCTCGCCAGCAGTGCCAACACCTGCATCAAGGTCGGCATTTACAGCTTCCAGCGCGTCTTCAAACGAAAGCGTGTCGCGCCCTGCGCCGCCGTCCAAGGTGTCGGCACCCGCACTGCTGCTGATGAAATCATCACCCGCGCCTGCATTAATATTGTCGTCGCCGCCCGCAGCATCAATGATGTCATTCTCGCTGGTGGCGATGATCGTCTCATCCGCGTCCGTCAGCACAATATCCAGCGCTTCTGTTGCGATAATGGCGAGTTGGATCTCCCCCCCTCTGATATAGGATATGGCGACCAAACCGTCATCAAGCAATGTGGCCACGGGGTTTGTAGCACTATCGCCGACATCCAAGGTCAGGACTAGGGAAAATGAACTAGGGTTGTTTGGATCGACGGCCGTAGGTTCGCCGTCCGCGTCAAAACGACGGACGATCATGGCGCCACTATCGTTGTCACGGTCAAAGATGACAAGGAAACCACCGTCTTCCAGCGGAACGAGTTCGGGATCGTTGTGTTCGTCAGCGCCGTTGTTAAAAGCACCACGCACTACGGACATGACTGGCGTGCCATCCGCCTCAAAGACCTGATATTCCAGATCAGTGTCGGCATCATCCGTCCGCATCGCGACGACAAAGCGGCCCCCGACCAATGCTGTAATCTGGGGTTGCGCGACTGTGTCGTTAACACCCGAGTTTGTCAGCACTGTGTTAACTTCGCTGCCATCCGGCGCCATGATGTGAATTGTAAGCTCAGTATCGGAAGATGTCCCTTGACCATCTGTATCAAGAACAACGACACGGTTGCCGTTTTCCAACAAGGTCGCTTCTTGCAAAGCGCTACCTCCAAAATTTGTGGAAATCTGATTCAACTGGGGTGTTACTGTGTCCAGCTCGGTAAAAGTCACAAGTTCGCGCACGCCACCCGAATCGGTCAAAGTTGCATGAACAGCAACATCGGCGAGTGAGGACCCACTGAGCGCGAGCCCGCGGTTACCAGTCTCCAGAGGGGGAGCGGTCAAATCATGAGCGATGTCTGTGGTCGTTGCCCCGACACCATTGATGATGGAATAGGATTGTACCTGAATGCCTTCTGATGCCGTGCGGTAGGCGAGGACCAGTTGGTTGTTTTCCACGGCCAGAATTTCTACCCCCGGAGCCGCTCCGATATTGGGCGTGACCAGCGTTCCCTCGGTCCCGATGGTGTTGCCGAACTGGTCATATTGCTGGAAATGCACCACGCCTGACACCTGATACACAATCACAAACGTGCCGTCCGACAGGGTCTGGATCACTTGGTTGTTGTTGTCGATGCCTGTGGATGTGTTGACTTGTTGTGGGGCGTTAAAGGTTTGTGGGACTTCGATGGTCATGATGTTTCTCCGGGGTTGGTTTATATCTCAGAATTTTTGCGACTTCACGGATTAGTCGGCTGAGTTTGACCAAAGGTTCAAAAAATTTACGAAATTTAAATTCTTTTTCTCAGAGCTTGCGGGGATGCAAAAAACCCAAGCGTCAGCGCGACACTTGGGTCCTTGAATTGGTTTTAGCGGAATAGGATTACTTAACGGTGATGCTTAGGATTACTTAACGGTGATGCTGCCCTTCATCATCGGATGCAACTCGCAGAAATAGCTCAATTTTCCGGCTTTCTTGAACGTAACAGCGGCTTGCTGGCCTTTCTTTAGACTACCTGTGTCAAATGATCTGTTTTTAGCAGTCGCCGTGTGCGCCGCACCGTCTGCATTGACAAAGACAACCTTGTCGCCGGCTTTGATCGTCAAATTTGCGGGCGAATACTTGGAGCCTTTGATCGTAACCGTGTGGGCTGCAGCGTGGCCATCGGCCGCCGCCGCCGCTGCCATCGAAGGAACGGCAAGTGCGGCCAGAGTAAAGCGGAGCGCCTGACGGCGGTTGATTATGGACATATCGTCTCTCCTTTGTGGGTCTATGCCGCTTAGACGTGCATTTGTTGAAGTAGGTTCATTCTTTTCATCTGTGCACGATGTGAGTCGGGTGTTTTATCTTGCGCCTGCGGAAATCTGCTGCCACTGACTAGTCACCGCAAGGCAAAGCCAGACGGAAAAAAGAATGGCAACGACTGACACTGATAGTGTACTTATCGACCGCGTCGCGTCAGCTGACCGTGAGGCGATGCGTCATCTATATGAGCGTCACTATAGTGGTTTGTTCGCTTTTCTGTGCGGGCGGGGGGCAGATCCCGGTTTGGCAAGCGATACTGCTCAAGAAGCAATGCTCCAGGTGTGGCGCAAGGCTGCAAAATTTGGCGGTAAGTCTTCGGTCAAGACATGGATCTATGCTATTGGCCGCAACAAGTTGATCGACAGACAACGCAAAAGCACGCGTCTTAGCTTTGTTGATAATGTTCCCGAAACCGCCGATCCTAAGCCCAGCCCCGAAGCCTTGCTGATAGCTGCAAACGAGGCAGGCCGGGTCCGTGCTTGTCTTGAGAAGTTAAAACCTGCCCACCGCAATGCGCTTCGGTTGGCCTTCTACGAAGACCTAAGTTACGAGGAAATTTCCAGTCTGGAAGAAATCCCCGTTGGCACGGTCAAAACGCGGATTTTTCATGCAAAGCGACTGCTACTAGGGTGTATGGTGCGCAAGTAGCAAGCTATTCAGCAGCCACAAATTCAAAGAGCTCACTATTGGCTTTGGCCGCCTTCAGCGCCATTTGAAGCTGCTCAGGGTCGGCAAAACGCAAGCGATAGACGCCAACCGCACCGGGACCGTCAAATATCGAACCCTTATACTGGGTTAGGAATGCCGCTGTTTGGGCAAGGGTGGTGTCAGGACGAAAAACAACCTGCATTATGTGGCCATCGTTTTCCTGCGATACAGTTTCAAAGCTGCTCGGATCTTTGGTAAATTGCGGAACAGCAACAAAGTGCCATGCCATCACAGCAAACGCCGAAACCGCAGCGACTTGTAAGAGGCCCAGCCGTATCGGGCGATTTTCATTTGCTGCCGTTGTCTGTGCAGCATCTATGCGACTTTCAAGTTCAGCCCAACCGGCACCTAGATCAGATGCGTCGGTTTGTTTCTCTGCGAAATCGTTGCGCGCGGCTTGCAATACGGCCAACTCGGCCCTCAAATTTTGATCCGTGGCCAAGCGTTTTTCAAACGCCTTCCTGTCCAGCTCTGAGAGACGGTTTTGTATATAGAATAGAAGTTCGTCTTCGGGTTCCATCGGCGCTCCAATCAAGCCTGATCAGCTTGCTGCACATTTTTGTTATCTCCCGCAAGCGGGCGCTGCAATGACTATGTCAAACAACATAACCTTACCTCTTTGACGTGATACGCCCTCGAAGGGTTCAAAAATTTATACTGCAAGAAAAAATGAACCCTTCACGCTGCAGAACGTCTATGCTGTGGCGGTAAAGGTTTGTCGTCCGCAAAAGTATATAAAAAATGAGGTTTAGGCATGTTGTTCAAGAATTTGGCTGTGGTAAGCGCAGCTATTCTCACTCTGTTACTTTCAGCATGTAGCTCTGATAATGACCAGGGTGTCGACCGCCCGCAGACTTTCCAAGGGGCATTTGTCGATGAACGCGAAATCGTTGCACTGATCTCAGGCACTAAGGCTCAACACCGACTGCAGATGTTCGCTTCGGCAAATGGGTACAAATTGCGTGAGGTGACGACGCTTAGATCATTGGGTCTGATCATGCTTTCGTTTGAGATGCCCGAAGGAACAAAGGGAAAACAGGCAATTGCGGAACTAGAGGGGGCGGTTCCTAGCTCAACAGTTGGCGTGAACCACGCTTATCGTGAGCAAGCATTAACATCCACAACATCTTCTCAGTCTTATGCAAACGGTTTGCTGAACTGGCCAAAATCCGGATGCATGGCGTCGGCACCAATTGGGTTGATCGACACACAAGTTGACGCGAAAGTTGCTGGCCTCTCAAATAGACAGTTGATCCAACAAAGCTTTACAACTGGGTCTGCAGGCTCCGGTCGGCACGGCACCGAGATTGCCAGTATCCTCGCCGACCCATCCCGTCTGCGCAATGCGACTTTGTATAGCGCAGCCGTTATAGAAGAAACTGTGGATGCTGGGCGCGCGGCCGGTGCCGACTCGATTGTCAAAGCACTCGATTGGCTCATCGAAGAAGACGTAAAAGTCGTTAACATTTCGCTGGCAGGACCGTTCAACAAGTTACTAGACCTCGCTGTCGATAAGGCGAGTGAAAGTGGGCTGATAATGGTCGCCGCCGTAGGCAACTCTGGCCCCAAAGCCGCGGCTCTTTATCCAGCGGCCTTTGACGCTGTGATCGCGGTGACAGCAGTTGATGCGAAAGGCAAAATCTATCGGAAAGCCGGCCATGGACGACATATCGACATCGCCGCGCCTGGAGTTGATGTCCTATCAAGCTCTGCACAAGGCGCGCGGTTTATGACTGGGACATCTATTGCAGCACCCTTCGTTACGGCCCGTATTGCGGCAGATCCTAGAGTGTTAACTGGTGCAAGCGCCGATCAAGTACGCCAACGTCTTGTCGCCAATAGTCGAGATCTTGGCCGGACCGGACCGGATAGCACCTATGGTAACGGCTTGATGCAAGCCACTGGCATTTGCAGCCCTTAGTCAGCTAAGGCCGAAACGGCTATACTCAGGTCTAAGAATTGCGCAAAGACATTCTTTCCACACTTGCAACATTGTCCCAACATTGCTCAAAATAAGCGACCGCTCAGTTTCCAGCGCGGCCATCAAGATTTTGAACCGCGAGTATAAGGTCTACGCCTCAGTGCTCCTGCTGTTGTCTCGCGTGAGTACTCTTTAGCAGCGACTAGTCTGCTGGACATGCAAAGCGGTTCAAAGAAATTTATTAAGTTTGTGGGTTTTTCCAAAAGTTGGGTTCAAGCAGTTGGCTTTTGAGCTCAGCTTTCAATGCTACTGGCACCCATGAGCGCGCTATCTTGTTTGTACCCTCAGTGAAACCAAATTCCGGTACTATAGAATACATAAGTTCATATGACTTTCTGACCGCCAAACCCAAATGTATGCCCGCGGATCCCAAAACATCTAATGTAGTTAATTTTTTGAACTTTTGTCTCTGTTTTCACGTCTAAGCCTTAAACCACCATGTGCCGAGCATGTGCCAGTAGAAAGGGTGAGATAGATGAGATTTTCAAACAGTGTCATAGTTTTCGGCTTTATGATCGCAATAGCGTTAATGACCTTTGTGAGTGGCTCCAACTACAGAACCGCTCAGGCCGAAGCCATCTATCCTCCCCTAGGAAAATTTGTGGAAGTTACAGGCGGGCGGGTTCATTACCTACAAGAAGGAAGCGGTCCGCATGTGGTTTTGGTGCACGGTGCAAGTGGCAACATGCGCGATTTCACCTTTGACCTGCTGGGTAGACTCACGGATCGTTATACTGTGACCGTATTTGACCGGCCAGGCTTAGGCTACACAGATCGGGTACCGGGTGTTGCTAAGGGAGCTACTGCCACCGAAGGGGACAGCCCAATGGATCAGGCCTCGATGTTACGTGAAGCTGCAACAATCATTGGCATCACGAACCCTGTTGTTGTTGGGCATAGTTTAGGTGGGATTGTGGCTTATGCTTGGGCGTTAGAGGGCCTGCACACCGAAAATTTGGTGAACGCCAAGGCGGTTGTGTCGCTCGCAGGGGTGGCAATGCCATGGCCGGGTGACCTTGGTTGGCATTACAGCCATAATGGCAGCGCGTTTGGTGGTGCTGTGACAATTCCGCTGATGTCTGCGATCGTCTCAAGAGCTTATGTACGTAATCAGGTTGGCGACATTTTTGCGCCGCATGCCCCCCCTTCTGGGTATGCGGAATACGTTGGTGTGGGGTTGGCGCTTCGACCAGATTCCTTCCGTGCGAATATCCGCCAAATCAACACGCTACGACCGCACGTTGTTGAAATGGCAAAAAGCTATCCCGAGCTATTCCTACCCATCGAAATAGTGCACGGGACAGCGGATGAAACAGTGCCCATCAATATCCACACATCCGAGATCGCTAAGATCGTCAGTAGCGCTAATGTTGTTGCACTTGACGGAGTCGGGCACATGCCTCATCACACGCATCCTGAGGCTGTATTACAAGCCATTAATCGCGCCATAATCCGGGCAGGGCTTTGATCGGAACAACTCATAACGACAACTTTGTTTTCAAAGTGAAAACTTTATCCAGGAACCAGCTTAGTATAGCCAGGTTCCTCAAGTGTAGGCAAAAAAATACTTTAGGAGCGCGTCGTCCATCGACAACGCTGCGCCTATTGATCTTCGTTAGTTTTTTGCAGTGTTGAATGTCCGCTTTCCAAAACTTGTTTGTTTCGATGGCGCTTGCAGCGAATGACTGCAATCCGCCCAACGTGCTGAATTCAAGGTCTGCTTTGTTTAAGGTTTTTCGATGCGGGCCTGAGA
Organism: uncultured Sulfitobacter sp.; assembly: GCA_938003685.1. Classification (GTDB taxonomy): domain Bacteria; phylum Pseudomonadota; class Alphaproteobacteria; order Rhodobacterales; family Rhodobacteraceae; genus Sulfitobacter. The sequence continues at coordinate 15,730 of CALKXT010000183.1, forward strand.
GCAGGGTTTCGTTTCTGTGCGACGGTGGCCCGCGTTGGGAAACATGACTAGGAGGAAGCCGTGGGGTTTGGGTGAGCCCTATGGGGAAAGTGTGAAGCGAGCCCTGCCAAGGTTAATCCAAGATGATGAGGCTGTGTTTTTCTGGCGCTGATCTGAAGTGCCAGAATTTCTTTTACGAGAAGTATTTCACCTAATTCAGGCACATTGAGCATCTTAAATGGAGCTGCAGGCAAGCCGGTATCGGCCTCGAACGCGTTGCTGTTCAGGGTGTGGCCGTTGGATGGTGACGTGCGTCTCGTCATGCGGCGGCCTCTTGGGGTGGTGCGCGGGATTGTGGTTTCTGGCCGCGTCGGAAAGTCTCGATGATGCGCATTGCGCCGCCACAGTCTGGGCATGGTTCTCGCAATGTGAGTGGGATGACTTCTGCGGCTGGCGTGTCTTCTAGTTTGGGGGGCTGTGCGCCAAGCAACGTGCGCACTTTTGCAATATTAACCTTGCGCTTTGAACTGGCCAGCAGGCCGTAGTGACGGATACGGTGGAAGCGATCGGGTAGCACATGGATCAGAAATCGTCGGATGAACTCGGCGGTATAAAGGCGCATGACGCTCTGTCTGTCGTCGGATTTGATGCGGTAATCTTTCCATTTGAACGCGACAGTGTTGGCATCGGCGTTGATCAGACGACTGTTTGAGATTGCCACGCGATGCGTATATCGGCTGAGATAGGCCAGCACTGCCTCGGGGCCACCGAAGGGTGGTTTGGCGTAGACCACCCATTCTATTTTGCGCAGTGGCGCGAGATATGCGGCGAAGGCCTGCGGATCGGACAGCCCCAGCAGATCGCCAAATAAGGTCAATTCGCCTGCATGGTGCAGAGCCAGTAACCCTTCGATAAAAAGGCGTCGAAACAACCGAGACAACACCCGCACATGCAGGAAGAACCCTGGTTTGCAGGCAATCCAGCGGTTGCCGTCTTTCGACAACCCTCCACCTGGGACGATCATGTGGATGTGTGGGTGATGCGTGAGAGCCGAGCCCCAAGTGTGCAGCACGCTGGTCATGCCGACCCTTGCGCCGAGACGTTTGGGATCGGCTGCGATTGTCATCACCGTTTGCGCAGACGCTTTGAACAGAAGGCCATAGACGGCCTTCTTGTTCCAGTAGGCGATGCGGGCGATCTCAGCGGGCAACGTGAAGACGACGTGGAAGTATTCCACCGGCAGCAAATCCTCTGCCCGCGCCGCCATCCAGTCGCGCGCAGCCGGACCCTGACATTTGGGGCAGTGGCGGTTCTTGCAGCTGTTGTAAGCAATGTGGTGATGGTTGCACTTGGTACAGGCCGCTACATGCCCGCCGAGCGCCTCGGTTCGGCAGGCCTCAATGGAGGACATCACTTTGAGCTGGCTGAGGCTGACATGTCCCCTATTGGCCCGCCGCCAAGCAGGGCCATGGGTGCGGAAGATGTCAGCGATCTCCAGCTTGAACTTTGGCAACTGACCGGTACTTATCCCGGTCGGTGATGCAGGTTCTCGATGTTCAGCCTCTTCAGCGCTTCGAATGGGCTGGGCGTATCCCGGATCGTCTTGGTGGCGACATGGGTATAGCGCGCCGTCGTGCTCAACTTGGCATGACCGAGCAAAACCTGGATCACGCGGACGTCCGTACCAGCCTCGAGCAGATGCGTGGCAAAGCTATGGCGCAACGTATGTAGCGTCGCAGGCTTGGAAATGCCGACCAGATGTTTGGCCGAGTTGAATGCCCGACCCAATTGCCTCGACGTGACCGGATTGATCTTCGGCTTGCCAGGAAAGAGCCAACCCTCGGGTCGCGCCTCACGCCAGTACTCCCGCAGCAGGTCCCTCAGATCCGGCGACAACATCACCTTGCGGTCCTTCTGCCCCTTGCCTTCATCGACATGGATCAACATCCGGTCGCTGTCGATATCGCTGACCTTGAGATTGCAGACCTCCGATGCCCGCAGCCCGGCACCGTAGGAAATACTGAGCGCCGCACGATACTTCAGACCCGGACCAGGGGCCGCAGCAAGAAGCTCCGAAACATCTTCGATGCTCAGCACCGCAGGCAACTTCCGAGGTCGCGTGCGGAACTGCATGTACTTCTTCATCTCTTCGCGCCCGCAGGTCTTCCCAAACAGGAACCTGAGCGCCATGATCCGCGCATTATATGTAGGCGGCGTGACCCCAGTATCGGTCATGTGCAGCTGATAGGCGCGCAGGTCGTCAGGCGTCGCCGTATCAGGTGATCGCTTCAAGAACCCGGCAAAATGCTTGATCGCCCGGATATGAGCCTTTTGCGCTTTATCGCCCATCCCATGGATGCGCATATCTTCGATCATCCGCTCACGCAGCGGGGTTGTCTTCTCATGTTTCATGGAAATCTCCTGTCCGTTGATTGAGAAGGCTCAATCGTCAGACAGGTGCGTCAGATATCAAAATGCGCAGCGTTCACAGCAACGTGCTACGTTCAAAACAAGCGCCATTGCCGCGGTAGCGGCTTCGTCCTTGGTCTGGGAGCGGTAGTAGACGCCAAACGCACCAAGGTCCGGTTTGGGCCGTCCGTGTCGAACGGCCCAATCGGTTATATTTCAATAGCTTCTGCAATTGCCATAGCATCTTCGAGTTTCACACCCAGATACCAGACAGTGCTATCCATCTTGGTATGTCCCAGCAGGAGCTGGACTGCACGCAGATTGCCTGTTTTCTTATAGATATGAGTGACCTTCGTCCGGCGCATGGAATGGGTCCCGTAGGCCGTGACTTCCAAACCGATGGACGCGACCCAATCCCGCACAATCCGTGCATATTGTCGACTTGAGATGAAGAGGCGTTCATGGAAACGTCCTGGCTAAAGGAATTCGGACCCGACCATCAGCGGATCTTCCACCCACTTAGCGCCCGAAGTCCGCGCGCCCGTACTTTGATCTGTCTAGACGCCATAACATCAACGACTTTCATCCGGACGAGATCACAGCCCCGCAATTTGCTGTCGATGGCTATATTGAAAAGGGCAAGATCGCGATGGTTCTCGGCCAATTCGAGCCGCACACGGATCCAGACATGCTTGGGCTTCAGCCGGAGCTTCTGCCCGACGCTTCGACCTTTGTTCCATGCAGGTCGAAGCGCGCGAATGGCAGGTAAGTTTGGTGTTTGCATGAGAAATCCACCGATCCGCCATTCCCTCCCACAGCGACAACCAGACGTCGACATAGCTGTATATCAAAGGTTGTGCCAAAACAGCTAACGGCGGCTCAGAGTCCAATTTATCGATTTTCTGTACCGCAGCTTAAATCTGCTTTCGAGAACCAGGAATTTGAAGCTTAATCAAACCGGCCCATGCCGAACCTTCAACGCGCCTACAAGATACTGCTATGCTTCGCATCAGAATTTCCGTTTGTCGCATGTGTGCGATCCACTGGCTTGCCCGGCGTAGCTTTGAGCTGTCCGCCAGACATCAAGCATTGTGTCTATGCAATGTGTCCGCTGCTGCGCTACGGCTCCGTAAGACACCGCAGAGCGTGTCGTAGTATCTCTCGTAGAGATTGCCCAGTGCAGCGTGATCGCCCTCAGCCACCAGCTTTAGCAGTGCTTTGTCATCCGGCATCCGTGTTCGTTGCGTTAGATTTCGGCTTATTTCGAGACTAGCATCGGCGCGGTGCAGAGGAAAACGAATACCGGGCCGCAGAGTACGCGGCCCAGGTCGAATAGATCCGTAACATATGCGTATTAAGCCAATCCCACCTAACTAAAAGCATGAACAGGTCGCTGCGCAAAAATGATGGCGCTGCGCGCCACTCAGCCCCAGCGGCCCGAGAAGCGCACCGTGAACGTCACCTCGGAGATATGCTCGCGCAGCAATGCGATGCGCTTTTGTGCAGAGTTGCGCCATACTTGGTGTGCGCCTAGCCCGCGCTTGCCTTGGCCAAGCTCTTGCAAGGAAGGGATGACCAGGTGCCAGGACGATTCTGTGCCCGTGTTCTGAAAACGTCCGAGTAGGCCATCAGGTGCCTGATGGGACCGCGTATCGACGTGGCAGCCGCTGACAGTCAAGCCTTGCAAACCATGCCGGTTCTTGCGAATTTTCGCACGTCCGGCCGCGGCCCGATCCCGCGTCAGATAGCGGGTGTTCGAGACCTGTGTCAGGCGTGCATGGGGGCTCAGATTCGCTTCGTCTAGGTCAGGAAATTCAATCGAAATACTCTGGATCCTCCGATCATACTGCCCTGGGTAAAAGACATCAAACATCTCATCCGTTAGGTCAAAATACGTTTCACCTTGCGTTACCAGCGCATCGAGGCTGGTCTGGTCCTGCCCCATCGTCTGGAGCTCACTGAGCGCAAAAGAACATTCACAGGTGTCGCCCATTCGGTCGAACATGGCTTTGATGTAAGCAGTCTCCAACCTTTCGATATCGACGGCCAAACGATGCGGTGCGTTGAACTTGCCGATCTCGCCGCTAAGGCTTGTGGTTCGGATGAAACTGAACCCATTTTGCTGTCCCGTATCGTCATTGTATCGATCCACAAGCAGGCGACAGAGCGCTTGGGTGGTAGCCCATTCGTCAGCATATAGCGCCTCCAAATCCTCTCGGAAGGGTTTGTAGAAAGAGGTACCGCCAAAGATACCGTTCCAATTCTCGCGCAGACCTTGGGCACCAGTGCTTCGAATATCCAACTCGTCACGCATGGCTTCCTCTTGATCGAGCCCGATCTTGGCCTTTTGCAGCGCAAGTGACGCGGTTCCTAAACCATTGGCAAGTTCGCCTGTTTTCAGGGTCCACTCCGCAACGTCGCCCCAGCTCCTCTTCGCTTTTCTGGCCTTCTCAGTTGCATCCTGCGAATAAAGGAACCGGCTGACCTTAAGACTGGCAGCAATCGTCTCGGACTGTTCGAGGTTTTGACCGCCGTTCGAGAACCCGAACGTGTTCGGGATCGTCGATTTGACCGAGCCAACAACCTGTGTCGCCACGCTCGATATCAAGGTCGTGCTCGATTTGACGCGTGATACGACGGCATCCCCAGTGTCTTTTCCGGCAAACACGGTCTTAGCCAGAATCTGCGCGACATGATTTGCCATGGCAAGCGTCGCGCCCGCGACAGCCGCCTCCTTGATCTGCACGTCTTTCTCCGCCGCAGCGAACGCAAAGTCATGCAAATCTAGTTCGCGTTTCGCCCTTCTGATCGCGGCGTCCATCCGAAACTCTTCCATGTCGCTCTCGGATTCTTTCTCGCTGGCATCCTGCAGGCGATAGCTGGTGAGTTTGAGGTTGTTCAAATAGCCCTTCACGGAGTTGACGATGTACGGGAAATCGAGAAGTGCGATGGCCCCATCTTCGGCATCGTCGTCTCCATTTCGCGGTGCGAGCTTGGCCTTGGCGCTGCGCTGCAGTTCCCTTGGGTCGATCTGGGCGGGCAGCAGCGGGATATCGAGCGGTTCGCCATCCAGATTCAACCAATGACGCAGGCCGTGAAGACGCTGTTCGAGCGTCGTATGAAGGCCGCGTAATTCATCATTATATGGTGGCAGGAACCCGGTGTAACCATCACCAGCCGTCTCGCCCAGCTTCGGGTTGGTCCACGACGTGTTGGTCATGCTTTCGAGCACCTCCGATAGGTTGTCCGAAAAAAGTTGTTTGGCCGACACATAAAGCGCCTTGGCGCGGTGCAGACTTTCCTGGGTCTCTTGCTCGTAAGCAGCGTCCCCTGCCTCCAACAGCGTCTCTAGGTAATTCCGGATCGTCGCTTGCTGGTAGTAGAACGGGTGGTCCCGGGCGATGCGGTCGGGGTCGATAATCACGTCACCGGTGTCAAAGCCTAGGTCTTTTGGCGGGGCTCCGGCCCCGAGCAAGGGCATAACCTGCCATGGACTGTCGGCGTGCGGGTCAAAAATCTTCTGTAACCAGCGCAACGCCTGGTCAAACTGTCCGCTGGCTGCATACCCCGCCGCTACGGCCGCCGGAATGTGATAGAACACCTCCCAGCCATAGGCACCATAAGCGCTGTCAAAGTCGAATTTTTCGCCAGGCACGCGCTCGGGAAGCAAACTTGTTTGATCATCCTGATAGAGCACGTCCAGCGTTTCTGGATAGTCCTGCAGGAACGTTCCGAAATCTTCCTCCTTGTCGAGATGATTTTCAAGCGTGAACAGGCTTTCGCATCCGCCCGGGCGTGGCATGGACTTAGCCAATTTGGATAACACCGACGACGAGTTGAGCAAGACAAATGTCTCTTCCAACCTGCGGCCGGGCTTTTCCGTGAGATGTAAAAAGTTGCGGTTGCCATGCTCTCCAGCTTGTGACCAGCCACTGTCGTGTTGCCCGGTCGGAGCGCGCAACTTGAATGTGCCAAGAGTAGCCATCTCGGTTACAACCTGCTTGTCGGGCGCTACTGTACCTGTGACGGCACCAGGGCTGCTGAATTCCGATACCGTCAATTCGAAATCCGGCAGGTCTCGTTTGATTTCTGCACGAACGGTCAAATGAGCCAGTTCCAGAAGATCAAACTCCCACTCTTCTGGAAGCACAAGCTTCAAATTGAAGCGTTCGTTTGTCGGATGATTGAACGACTTCTTGTGGTTCAGATTTCCTGCGAAGTTGAACTCAGTCGACGACCGAGTGATCCAATCGGTTGTTTTTTGCTGCGCTATGTGGTGCCCGTTATCGTAGGTCAGATGGTACCTGACTGAGACCCGCGTGGGTGACGTTTCTCGGGCTTCCACAAGGGTTGCGCTGGTTGTGCCGGACAAATCATAAAGCCGTTCGCCCAAGTAAAGGTCTATCTCGATCGAACCGAGCGTTTTTTCGCCAATCGCTGATGCGAGGTACGTCATTTGCCAGTTGTTTTGGTCTCGACCATACCGGTTTACGACAGGCAAAAAGTGGTCGGTGTATAGTCCGGTAATTCCTGCATAGCTCTCTGGATCGTCGGCAAGATAGTGATCCACAACCCCCTGCGTCTCGGACACCGGCTGTGGGTGAATGGCGACATAGCCATTTGGTGAGTTGTCCTGAAAGAACGTGACCAGAGACCCTCCCCACTCCAATATCGCGTCTGACCAATCGTCAGACAGACGAATATGAAGCGCGGTTTTTTTCGACTCCGGACCGGCATTATTGCGCTGATCTGTGTCATCGTCTTGGTTGGCCGGAAGATCGATGCCAAAGGACGTGCAAAGCGTATCGCCCGACGAAGTGAAGCTCATCTGTTGCAACTTGCCATAGACCAACCCGTCTGGGGCGCGTGTTGGGTGATAGGTGCCATTCAAAATGGGTTTGGAACCTGACCACTCAAACGCCGCGTCAAGCAGCAGCGTGTCGTCGTCAGACCTCGCCTGTTCCGGCGAGTCGGAGCCGTGCAGAAACAAGCCAGGCGTCAGCATCGCACCGGTTAGCGCGTTGTGATCGCAGCGCATATAGCGAGGGTGCAGACGCCAGGTTGTTTTCTGCGCGCCGTCCATTGTCTGCTTGCGGCGTTCTTCGAGCTCGATCCAGAAGAAAAAGAAGCGGTTTTTGAACACGCAAACGTTGACGTCTGAGAAAAGTTCAAACGTCTTGGGGATGCTGACCTCTTGCCAATAGTTCCAGTCCATCGCTTTTAGGAACTGGCTTGGGTCGTTCAGCGCTGCGATTGTCAGGAAATCGGCGTCAAGCGTCCGGTAGAAGAACCGTCCCGGCTCCCATTTGGCCTTGGCGAGGAAATGATACTTGGTGTGTTGCGCGCCATTCTCTGTCACATGCTGATCCGCAAAAAAGCTGCACAGGCTCAGATCGCAGAGCCCCGCGAGGCCATTCATGTAGGCGTTGACCGCCGCCTCGACACTGTCGGGGCTGATATCGCCGCCCGATAATGCCTGCAACAGCGTGTCAAACTCGGGCGACAGGATCTGGCGCAATTCGGGCTCGATGTAGTTCTGGGGGTAGAGTTCCAGCTTTTGGTTCGCCTCCCATTGGCGATAATCCTTGTCCAGCTCCCATTGTTCGGCCAATGCACCACGATCGGTAAACGCCACATCAGGCTCTAGGCCGCTAAGCGCGCGCAATATGTAAAGCTGCAGCGCATTGGTTGCCTCGATAATCCGACTGGTCGGCACGGCACTGCTGACATTCACGTCGAGCAGGAGATGGGCATATAACTTTTCTTGGTCGGACACTTCTGCAGCCAACCGGTCATCGCTGGCGATCTTGGTCTGCATAAAGGCCGCTATCAGCGCATCGCGGTGATGCTCCGCCAAGGCCATTTGGAAACCGGACACTTGCCGCCCGCCATCGAAACGCGCGAGCCCAGTCTGCGCTGCGGCTGCCGCGGCCTGCCAATCGCCACTGATGTTGGTGTCGCTGACCGCCTTGAGGTCCAAAAGTTGGGTGCCGCTGACGCCCAAGTCCTCAGCCAATCGGGTATGTCGTGCCAATACATCAATCTCCAGAACCGATGTGGCCACACTGCCCGAACCCCATAGAGCGTCGAGATATGCATTTGCGTCCTCGGCTGGGCACCCGAGCAGAAGAGCCAGCGTCTCGCGACATCCCTGTGTCCAGTCCTGTGTAGTCTCGTCCTCGGCTGGACCGTCTTGTGTCAGCGCAAGATATCCGCGCCAAGCCGCATCAGTTGCCGCGCCAACCTGGACAGTCGCAAAACGCTGCAACGCGTATAGCTGCGCTAGGCTTAAAGGACTATGGGCCGTGGTCGGATCGACCAGATCGGGGGACAACCATTCGGGGCGATGCGCGAGGATCCAAAGCTCTACATCCCCCAGCTTCAGCGCGGTAACAATCGCAATGTGCCGCTTGATTTGAGATGACCAGAACTGGCTTTGCGGGTCTGTCTGCCCGCGGAGGAGCGCGTCCAACAGATCCAGCGGCGTCGTCTGCGCCCAGCGGATCAGAGGCTCTGCGCCCGCAACATTGACTGCGGGATAAAGCGCTGCGACCTTTGCTGTCGTCAACGCGGCCTGCTTTCTCGCCAGCGTGTCGAGTCGCGATACAAGAGTTTGTAGATTTGAAGCGTTTTCATCCTGATCCGGATCAACCCCGGCTGCGACCAGACGGCTACGGCACGCAGCGTCGATTGCTGGACGGTCGGCAGCGTCTAGGAACACGCCGTTCGGGCGATACACGGGGTCTATGTCCGAAAGATGCCCATTCCAGGTCTCGGCGGGAATCTCTGTGCTGTCTGTCTGTCCCAAACGCCATGTTTCAAAGTCCTGAAACACATGGTCCCCGACAGCCAGCGGTGAGAAGGCGATTGCCAAGTCTTCGAGCCACGCAATGTCGTCCTCTGGGTTGGTGTCCAACGGAGTTTGCCCCAACAGGTCGCAAAGTTGTTCGGGAGATAGCGTGGCTTCGGACATCCATTGAGATAGCGCGACCAACCAATCCAGCGTATCACACAGAGCATGCGTCTCGGCTTCAGAGGTGTTGCGCGCGGTGAGCGTCGCCAAAAGCGTGTTGTCTCCACCGAGTTGCGCGCTGACTTGTTCAATTAAGCTCAAGCCGGATAGCAGTGGCCAGCCTAACATCGCGCAAACCGTACGAAGCCGGTAAAGCGCGCCAAGCCCACGCGCATCCACGCCTTGCGTCAGCGCAAAGGAGCCATCAAGCGCTGCAACGAGCCGTTCAAGTTCCAAGGCCGAAAGGCCAAGTCCCCGCGCGATGACATTGGCCAAATGTATATCTGAAATGGGGGTCTCAGCCGCGCTGATTGCGTGTTGTAGATCGGGTGCATCGTCACCAAACACCGAACGCAAGAATGAGATCTCGGTCTGCTCCAACCCAGCCACAGAGCCGTCGCTTGAAACGACCTGATCCGCGCGCCGATAAGGACTCAGCTCATCAAAAAATGCGGCAAAACCCGCAGGCGTTAGTCCGAACGCGTTACCATAAAGAGGATAGCTGGCCAAGAGACGCAGCCCGACAGAGGTTACGCGGCGGCTTGCTTGGGTGGTGTCGCTGCCGTCGACCTCCGCGCGGGTGGCGGCACCTGGAATGGTGAGGATCGTGTTGAGTTCGTGGAAGGCAAGGCCGGTTCCGTGGTGCAGCCGCGCGAGATAATTGAGTGCGCGCAGGTCGGGTGCGGGCAGAGCCTCGCCTGCAATTACGGCGGACTTTGTTTCGGTGCCGTCCGGTCCGCGGGTGATTGCCAGAGATATTGCCTCTGCATTACCAAGAAAGGCTGTAGCAAAGGCGTTTTGAGGTACCTGACCGCCGCGCTCCTGCGCAACGCTGTAAAGACCAAGCAGCTGCGCCACCCCGTCAAAATCGAGGTCCAGACTGGACATGAGGTGATCGACGGTGGAGGCCTCGCCGCGAGAAGCGACATTATAGAGCCCTACCAGCGTCGAAGGTCCTTGAGCTGACCCTGTGTGGGTCTCGGACAGCAGGTTGAGAACGCTCTTATCTTCCGAAGTGTCTGTTGTGCCCACAAGCCCTAGCAGGCCCGCAATATCCGTAGCCCAGCGATGGCCCTCGGTTGTCTCAAACTCAAGCCGGCTTGAACGCACTGCAACATCATTGAGCTGCGCGCCTCCGATCTGTGACAAGGCGGCGCGAGCCGTCGTTGTCGCGTGATCGTAGGGCAGCGCAATTGGATGGAAGGTCCCACGCATGTCGATGTCACCCAGCCCGGCAGCAAGTACCTCGTTGACCAGATTAAGCGTCGGGATTTCCTGCTTGAGGTTGGCCTCGTTCAGGACCAGTTGGGACAGGTCCGGTCGGCGGTTTTTGAGAGCATAGGGGCTGTCCGGCGCACACAAAATGCCGATCTCTGGCTCCAGCCCCGTGGCAATACGGTAGAGATACCGCAAATAAGCCCCTGGGGATTGATTGGATTGCAAGCTTGCAGGTTTGGCAAAGGTCTGGATATCCTCCCCTTCGCTAAACGAGCCGTGCGGGACAGCCAGTTGCGACGGGGTGTGGCGCAACCCCTGGTTCATCGGATCCAGCACAGCTAGTCTATGGCGCATCAAGCGATCGATGCGCAGGGCTTCGTGTCTGGCGCGGACAAGGATATCTTTGAGCGTCTCATTGCCCAGATCATCGCGGGCTGCGGCCTCATGCGTCTTCGACCTGAGCCGCCCGATCGTCCCGCAGGCCGCCACCGCAGCGGATGTTTCAAAGCCAAGTCGGTTGATTTCTTTCGCTAGGGTTTCGGGGCACTGAGCTACGGCCGTGCGACGATAGACAGGGTCCTTGGCAAGGCGGACGAAGGAAACCCTGCGCTTTGACTTGGCTGAATTCTGACGTAGCGTCGCTTTGGATAGAACTTGCTGGGGACGCTTTGCTCTATGGCGCAGATTCAAAGCAGTTGAATTCCATAGACCCTGTCGTTGCTCAATAGCCTGTACTGACGTATCCAACTTATCCATGTGCTGTGACTCCTTTTGCATTTTCGGCGCTCTCGCCGTTCCGATGTCAAAGGTTAGTCGTTACAACTCAGGCGATGGTTCAAAGTTGAAGCCATTTTTTTGCGGCTGGCGTACGATTTGTACAAAAAGGCGATCGTCTCAGACAAAATCTTCATAGAGCCGTTTTGCCAATCCCTCCGTTGTCGGACAAATCCTGATCCTGGTACATACATCTACGAAGATGTCGGGTTCTTTCAGACATTGATGACTAGCCCAGATCGGGAGTCCAATAACCGTAAGGTCTGCAACGCTAGATGTTTTTGGGTGGGAATGTATTGGGGAACCCCCATGCAAGATAGCTTTTCAAGGAGCGCCTCGCTGCGTCCGGTCTGTGGTCGGTAGCAACAAAGATCAGTCCGCCGACATTCACAACTCGTAAGCGCTCGTTGGTTCCGACCTAACGATTAGGATTGCAGCCTAACAAAAGCGGCCATTGGCATCGAGAAATCCAATGTCGGCTTTGTCCGCATAGCAGACATCGTGGCACATCGCAGCGAAGGTCTCCTTAGAGCC
>CALKXT010000184.1 GCA_938003685.1 uncultured Sulfitobacter sp.
GACGTGATCTATTGCCAGTGAAAGCCTATAGTTTGAGCTTAAACTAGGGTCTCGCGGGCAAGGAGCCGTCATTCATTGCGCTTTACACCAGAAATCGCAGAACGCCGATTTGGATATGGGTTGTCGCCTGATGTGACGCCCGTCGTATCGGTGCAAGCGATGTTGGATGGGGTCAGCGGCTCTGATGACATGGCCTCGCAATTCCCCATTCCGGGGTATCGATATCTGCAAGGTAAAATGGTCAGAAAGCGGCGTTTTGATCAATTCTCACGTGCGAATCCTGATACGGCAGAAGGCAAGCAAGCGGGTGAAAAAGCACGTGCGCTGAATCGCGAGGTCCGTATCGAACGCACCCGCTGGTTTGCACAAACGCAACTGCGCAGGATCAATAGCACACATGTGTTTCGTGAACGTCTGGTGGCTTTTTGGGGTGATCATTTCACGGCTGTGGGAAAAGGCGGTCTGTTGCGCGTGGCAAATTCGCTTTACCTTGAGGATGCTGTTCGCCCGAATATCGGGGGCACCTTTGCGGACCTGTTAATCGCCTGTGTGACTCATCCGTTGATGCTACATTACTTGGACCAAAACGTATCAGCAGGGCCAAATAGCGTTGCTGCAAAACGCACGGATAGGCGGCGAGGTCTAAACGAAAACCTTGCCCGTGAGGTGCTGGAATTGCACACGCTTGGCGCTGGTGGCCCTTATTCCCAAGATGACGTTCGCGAATTGGCGATGCTCTTTACAGGAATGGGCGGCACCCGCGACATGGGGTTCAAGTTTCGCCCCGGCATGACAGAGCCGGGCCCAGAGACAGTCCTTGGTAAGGCGTACGGCGGCGCGCCATCGATGGAGCCGATTATCGCGGTGTTACGTGATGTAGCCGCGCACCCGGCAACCGCCGCGCATCTTGCCCAAAAGCTAGCGGTGCATTTTGTCTCTGATACGCCGCCTGACGCGTTGGTTGCGCAATTGCGTGATGCCTATCTGAGCAGTGGCGGTGACCTGATGATTGTCTATGCTGCACTGTTGGACCATCCGCAGGCATGGCAACAACCTGCGACAAACATCAAACCAGCAGATGATTTTATCAGCAGTGCCCTGCGTGCCTTGGCGGTTCCAGAACCGGCATTTGTAAAATTACGAGAACGCGACACCCGCGCGTATTTCTTTCGACCTTTAGGCTTAATGGGGCAGATGTGGCAACGACCCGATGGCCCTGATGGCTGGTCCGAAAAGGACCGGGATTGGGTCACACCACAGGGAATAGCGGCGCGATTGGAATGGGCAATTCAAGTACCTGTATTACTCTTAGATGACCTGCCAGACCCCCAAGAGTTCACCCAACATGCGCTGGGCCAAGACGTGCCCGGCGCTGTTCGGTTTGCTGCAAAATCAGCAGAAAGCCGGGCCGAAGCGATCGGCCTTGTTCTTGCTTCACCCGCATTTCAACGGCGATAGAAAAGGGGTGCCAGCCATGTCAAACGCACTTACTCGACGCCATTTTATGACCCGCGCTGGTGTGCTGGGATGTTCTTTGGCCGCCAGCCCATTGATAACACCGGTGACCTTTGCAGCGGCACCTTGGGATACGCGATTGGTCGTGATTATTTTACGCGGTGGTATGGATGGGTTGGATGTGGTGCGCCCGGTGGGCGATCCGGCGTTTGCGGCTTTACGACCAAGTTTGAATGCGCGTGCCGCACCGATTGACCTAGACGGATACTTTGCCCTTCATCCGGCATTGTCGAATTTAATACCACTTTGGCAGGGACAGGAATTGGGATTTGTGCATGCGGTCTCGACCCCTTACCGCGATAAACGCAGCCACTTTGACGGGCAGGATTTGCTTGAAGCAGGAACTGAGGCGTTGGCAGGTGGGGCGCGCGATGGATGGTTGAACCGTATGATGCAGCAGGTGCCGGGCGTGGCTGCGGACACGGCATTTGCCATTGGCAACGGTGACCTGCGTGTTCTGGACGGTGCAGCACCCGTTGCGAACTGGACGCCAGAGGCGAATTTACGGCTGAGCCCACAGGCGCTTCGATTGGCCGAGCTGGTGATGGAGCAAGATCCGCAGATGCACGCGGCGTTAGCCGAAGCGATGATGCTATCCGATGGGCCGCTTGCGCAAAGCCGAGCCAATAAAAAAGGGGGGCGTATCCATCAACAAATTGCGCGTTTTGCTGCAGAGAGATTGCGTGCAGATGCCCGCATCGCCGCCTTTTCTCTGAATGGCTGGGATACGCACCGTGCCCAAGATCGAACCTTGCCGCGCAGTTTGGGCCAATTATCAGACACAATTTTGCAAATGAAAAAGGACATCGGTCCGGATATTTGGGATAAAACCGCAGTAATTGCGATGACCGAATTTGGCCGCACGGCCCGCGAAAATGGCACTGGTGGCACGGATCACGGCACGGCTGGTTTGATGATGTTGGCAGGAGGTGCAATTCGGGGTGGCCGTGTTTTAGGCAGATGGCCGGGTGTTGAAGAGGCAACCCTGTATAAACGCCGTGATCTGATGCCCACTGGGGATATCCGCGCTGTGGCTGCATGGATCATGCGCGGCATGACGGGTTTAGATATAGCAACATTGGAAAGCCACGTATTTCCTGGTCTTGATATGGGACCAGACCCGGACCTCATACGATGATGAAAGCGCTGTAAAAGTTAAGAACTTGTACTTGATACGAAATAGTCACCCATATTGGCAACCAAACCCCCATCACCTGCATGTAATGAGGCAAGTATAACAATTGCGAGGCCAACAAGCGACGCGGTTAGGACAATCCAGTCGATTCTGAAGTCACAGTAGGTTTCTTTGCAAAACCGCAGCATTTTATTCTCAAACATCCGTCGCTCCCATCGACTTGAATGCCCTTTTCCCAGTTTCTCAATCTTTGCGTGAAAATATGGCAGCATTGGGGAGGACGCGTGCCGTGATTTTGACCTTTCAAATGCGGAATCCGCTTTGAATAGGGCTTGGCGGGGCATTGGCTTGGCCGTAACGTGCCGTTTATGAATATGAATACATCAACATTACGCCCCTTGGGCGACCTCGTTCCAGATTGGGCCACCCCGCTTGTTCCAACCGATGAAACCATGACGGGGCAGTTTGCCCATTTGGAACCGCTGACTGCTGAAAAACACGCCGCGCTGTTGTTCCAATGTTTTGATGGTCACGATCACGTTTGGGATTATATGCCAGATGGGCCGTTTTCGTCTGCGTCACAATTTCACCGCTGGGCGCGCGACAAGGCCGCTCAAAATGATCCGCATTTCTATGCCATTCGCAATCTAGAGACCGGGCATTGGGAAGGTGTCGCAAGCTTTCTGCGCATTAGCCCTGAAAGTGGCTCAATCGAAGTTGGCTACATCAGTTACAGCCCAGCTCTGCAACAGACGCGCGCGGCAACCGAAACGATGTATCTGATGATGAAATGGGCGTTCGAGGCGGGCTATCGGCGCTATGAATGGAAATGCAACGCATTGAACGCACCATCGCGCCGCGCCGCACAGCGTTTGGGTTTCAGTTTTGAAGGTGTATTTCGCCAAGCAATGGTCGTCAAAGGGCGCAATCGCGATACAGCATGGTTTGCTGTCATCGACAAAGAATGGCCCGCATTGAAAGAAGCGTTTGAGGCATGGCTGGCCCCAAGCAATTTTGATGCCGAAGGAAAACAGCAAGAACGCTTGGGTGATTTGACTAGATTGGTACGCGTGGCGGGCGACCCGACGTTGTAATGGCCCTTAGATGGCGATCTTTTGCGAAAGCCTGAGTTGGATCATACCAGCAATTGCTGCCGTTTCGGAGCCCGCTGGTTCACCAAGCGCGCGTCGAGTCGCAAGTGCGTTTGCCGCTTCTTCCAATCCGGGATCATGTGCAGATCGCGCCACTCCGCTTAGAAATTGCGCAACATAATCCAACGCATGTTCGTCAGGTGGATCATCCAAAACATCTGCAATATGGGCCATATCATCCTGATAGGCGATTTGATCAGGGGTGATGACCTCATCGGTGACGATTCTTGGTCCAGAAGGTCGACGATCGGCGGGCAAAATGGCCAACACACATTCCTGAAAGGCCGCAATAGACGTAATGGGTTTAGATAAAAAACCATCCGCACCCGCAGCCATCGCATCGGCCTCAAGGTGGGCATCCCCAGACATAGCCAAAATCACATCAACGCGGGGCTGCGTGTCTGCCAGTTCTGTAATCAGATCAACGCCATTGCCGTCTGGCAGGCCCAAATCCACGATAAGGATAGTTGGGCGGTAAACCTGTAAATGTCGTCGCGCAGAGCGCAAACAATCCGCGCGCCTGATCCGTGCCCCTGAACGTAAACATAGCAAACGCATCGCCTCGCAGGCAAAACGGCTGTCTTCGACCACCAGCACGGTTAGCCCCAACAATGGGCGTGCGGCGGTGGGCGCGGGAATATTCGCCGCAAAGGGGTCTGTCGTATCCATCATAGCCTCCAGCATCATCTGACATCACAATGGTTACGTCGCGTTGGCTAACAGCGGGTTAATGTGACGCATTGATTTTGACTGTTTGCGCGGCCATAAGCGCCTCAACTCAACCAATGGAGCTTTTCGATGATTGGACGCCTAAATCACGTCGCTATTGCGGTGCCGGACCTTGATGCAGCCGCAGATCAATATCGCAATGCGCTGGGCGCAACGGTGGGCGCGCCGCAAGACGAACCAGATCACGGCGTCACAGTGATCTTTATCGAACTGCCCAATACCAAGATCGAATTGCTGTATCCTTTGGGTGAAAACAGCCCCATTCAAGGGTTTCTCGATAAAAACCCATCCGGTGGTATCCATCATATTTGCTATGAAGTTGATGATATAATCGCGGCCCGTGATCATCTGAAATCAACAGGCGCGCGCGTCCTTGGCACCGGAGAACCTAAGATTGGCGCGCATGGCAAGCCTGTCTTGTTTTTGCACCCTAAGGATTTCAACGGTGCCCTTGTCGAGCTGGAGCAGGTTTAAATCATGGGAGTTGTCTCTGGGCTCGTCCTTTTTGCGGTCATATGGTTTATGACGTTTCTTATTGCACTGCCTATTCGTGTGCAGACACAGGGCGATTTGAAGAGCATTGTGCCTGGCACCCATGCGGGCGCGCCAGAGCATCATCATCTTAAGAAAAAAGCGCTGTGGACCACGTTTGCGGCATTGATTCTATGGGGCATCATCGCGGGCATCATCTTGTCTGAGTGGATCAGCGTCGATGATATTGAGCGTTGGCTTCATCCTGCGGCAGTAAGTGGAACAAATGGGTAAACGTGGCTGCCCCTAGAATAGGGATCAGCAAGTTGATCAGTGGGATCGACAGCGGCATCGCCATCAAAATCCCTGCCATCCAGATTGTCCCAAAGTTTTTGCGCCGCAACTCTTTGGCACGTTTACGCCCCACACGCCGGATTGCGGCCATCGTGTAATATTCACGTCCCAGCAAAAAGCCGTTTAAGCCCCAAAAGATGAACAGGGCGGCAGGGGCAAAGAACACGTACAAAAGGATCGCGAGTAAGTTCGCGGCTATCAATACCCCCAAAAAATTCACGGTATCACGCAACGCATCCCCAAAGGATGTACGGGTGGCGGGGGTGAGGTCTGGATAATGCACACCCTCAACCGCATCCGCGACATCATCCAGAAACATCGATGTGATCGCAGATGCCACAGGCACCATCAGAAAGATTGACAGAAACGCCAGCAAGAATGCAGCGCCCCAAGACAGCAAATCATTGAGCCAACGAACCTCACCCAAAACAGGCAGCCAGGCTTCCTCGGGTGTTGATGTCTCAACGAGCCATGAAAAACCTGCGGTAAACCCAATGAGCAGGGCCAAGGACAGCCCGATACCAATCATGAAAACGCGACGAAACCGTGCGTCTGACAACTGACTGACGGCCAAACCAAAGGATTGGAATACTACTGAGACAGCCATGATGTGATTCTTTCGATGTCAGGGCGTGGGCGTTCGGGTGGTTGCGATGTTTCAGTGCCGATATGAATGATCCCGGCAATGCGTTCGTGACCTTCTAAATCCAGCGCCTCTTGCATGAAACCCCTGTCATGAGAGGGCCATCCGCTGAGCCAGTTTGCACCCCACCCAGCGGCAAGGGCGGCGTTCAGCAGCGCCAAACAAACAGCGCCCGCTGAATAGGTTTGTTCCAATGGCGGTATCTTTTCAGAGGTTTTTTGGACTTCTACAACAACCACAGCCAAGGCACCTTGATCAAACTGACTGCGGCCTTTTTCAACCTGCTCTTTTGGATGGCCAAGCGCCTCACCACGGCTTTGCACCACATCTGCAAGCCGCGCCATCATTCCCTTTTCAAGCACGATAAACCGCCATGGCTCTAACTTTCCATGGTCGGGTGTGCGTGCAGCAGCCGTCAGGAGGGGCAGCAGTTCATCACGTGACGGCACTGGCAGGCCCAGCGTTTTTGCAGGTCGAGAACGACGTGTTTGCAGGAACACTAAGGCATCAGGGTTTTGATCAGGCATCGGTTCCTCAAAGGTTTAATTGACTTGCCATATCGTCAATCGACTGGCGCAGGAAGGCATCAAAAGTCGCTGAGGGTTGGCGGTTTTCATGTGCCACAGCCAGCGGGTCAGGGGCATCAATGGCACTGTCCGCAAGGGTCGCGATGGTGGCGTGACCGCAAAATGGCACATAGGCCTCAGAATAACCGCCCTCATGCACCAGAACCAATTTGCCATCACAAAGACGCTCAGCGGTGTCTTTGATCCGTTTGGTCAATTCAGCAAAAGTGGCAACGGTGGCTTGCATCCGGGCCAGCGGGTCAATGATGGCCGCGTCAAATCCACAGGCGACGATGATCATATCAGGATTGAACGCCTCAATCGCCGGGATCACAACGCGGTCCATGGCGTGCAGATAGGCGGTGTGCCCTGATCCGGCATACATCGGCAGATTGATGTTATATCCCTCACCAGCACCTTTGCCGCGATCCGCCAGATCACCAGAATCCAACGGGTAATTTCCCTCTTGATGCATCGAAATGGTCAGCACGTCGTCGCGGTCGTAATAGATCGCTTCGGTGCCATTTCCGTGATGCACATCCCAATCCAAGACAACAACACGTTTCGCCAACCCCTTGGCTTGTGCCGCTTCAATTGCGATGGCGATGTTTGCCAGCAAGCAAAACCCATTTGGAAAGTCAGGCAAACAATGGTGCCCCGGTGGACGGCTAAGCGCATAGGCGTTGGTCAACGCTCCAGATGCAACGGCATCCACGGCAGCCACCGCCAAACCTGCTGACAACGCCGCAATCTCATAACCCCCTTGGGCAAAGGGTGTGCGGCGGCCCAACTCTCCGCCACCTGTGTCTGACAGGTGTTTGAATTCATCTAGATAGGACACCGGATGTACGCGTTCCAACATCTGACGGCTTGCCATCTCAGCGGTGCGCACATCCAATTCGTGAACCAAACCTGTAACGTCCAAAAGGTTTTTCAATCGCCGCTTGGTTTCGGGGTTTTCGGGCGTACCTCCTGCGGCCAGTGGTTGGACCACACCGCCGACGGGCATGGTAAAGGTATAGTTGCCACCTGTGTGCCAGAAACACTTTTCGTCCCAATAAAACCCTGTCGCCATGACGCTGTCCTTTGCATTAATTGCCTACGAAGTTGGCCGAGCGATGAAGGATTGTCCATGCTTCTCAAACGGCTTCATCCAACAAGGCCGGGATATCCAACTGTGCATTGGTCATAGCCAACGTGCCGTCTGCTTTTCGCGGCCAATCAGCAGGCGCACGGTCGCGGTAAAGCTCAACACCGTTTTGATCCGGGTCGCGCAGATAAACCGCCTCGCTCACACCATGATCTGCGGCACCATCAAGCGTGATCCCAGCATCCAACACGCGTTTGAGGACGGCGGCAAGGGCAGGGCGATCAGGGTATAGAAATGCCGAATGATATAGCCCCGTATGACCAGCGGGTGGTGGTGTGGCCCCGGCACTTTCCCATGTGTTCAGTCCGATATGATGGTGATACCCGCCGGCACCCAGAAATGCGGCTTGATTGCCAAAGCGTTGGGTGAGATCAAAACCAAGGATATCACAATAAAATGCGATGGCACGATCAAGGTCGGCAACTTTGAGGTGGACGTGGCCGACGGATGCATGGGGTGTCATAAGAATACCTTGTTGCTGGATAGATCAGAACATGGGGTCACTATCGGGTGCTGTCTAGGCGCGGGGCCGCAGATGCGGTGTGCAACGGTGCAGAGATTAAGATGCGTTAAACCCGCGCTCAAGCGCGTGCCAACCGACAATCGCCAGCAGTAAAGCCCCAAGTGCGGCAACCAAGAACGGTGCAGTTAATGCGGTCTCACGCGCAAAGCTGCCCTCAGTACCGCGTACAATCAAACCGGATAACAACAACCCAACCGGCATCATGCCCCACGCCAGCAGGCGGTACAGGCTGTTGACGCGGCCCAAGAGGGCATCAGGGATTTTGCGCTGGCGATACGATACCGACACTGTGTTCCAAACCAAGCCCGTAAATTCAAACGCAGCCAAAACCAAAGCAAGCGCAATAGGGCCGGGCGCATAGGCGATGCCGAGGAAACATGGAAAAGACGCCAGCAACATCCATTGTGCCGCACGCTTTGGTCCCACCTTTGTGATGATCGCGTCACCCCACCAGCCGCCCGCGATCCCGCCTACAGCACCGGCCGCGAGGATCAAACCATAGGCGCGTGCATCCAGCCCCAGATTTTCCTGAACATGCAAAACCAGCGCGATCATCACCATCTGAAACAGCAAATTCCAGACCCCGGTGATCCACGCCAAAGACCGCAACAATTGCGCGCGCCACAGAAATTGAAAACCCTCACGCAACTCACGCCGCCAATCACGTGCTTCTGTGACGGTAGGTTGAAAGCGTCCTTTCACGGCCAAAACAAGGATCACGGCAATCACATAGGCCAACGCCCCTGCTGCAAAAGGCAAAGGCAAAGCCGCAGCAATCAAAAACGCGCCAAGTGCTGGGCCAAGCAAGGCGTTGCCGACCAGTTCAACGCTCCACAATCGGCCATTGGCCTTTTCAAGGCTGTCTTGCGGGACCAGCGCGGGCAACATGCTTTGTGCGGCATTGTCGCGAAAGACCTCAGCAATGCCTACCAATGTCGCAGCGACTAGGATGGCGACGTAAAGACCCGGTTGTGTCAGTGTCATTGTCGCGGGTGCAAGCGGCAGGGCAGTCCAGATTGCAAAGGCGGCAAACCCAAAGGCTAAACCACGCAACATGTCCATGCGTATGATCAGCAAACGCCGATCCACACGGTCGGTGATCACCCCGGCAGGAATGGCAAATAGGAACCATGGCATGCGTAATGCAACTGCTACCAACGCAATCAACAAAGGATCACGGGTCAGCAGTGAGGCCAACCATGCCCATGCAACAGTCGCGATACCATCGGCCAGATTAGTCAGGCCAGATGCTGCGACAAAACGGGCAAAGGGGCGGGTGGTCATGTGGTTAGGCTTCCGGTTGAATTTGGCGAATTTGGCCGCTCAAACGGGGCTGAGGTCAAGCAGGAATCTGCGCCTGCATGGCCTTGATGGTCTCTGACAGGCTGCGGCGTGCCCCTGTTTGCAGATATTCCATCGCGCGCAAGGATGCCTCGTGCGCGTCAAGGGACGACCCCGCAACGCAATCCTCAATCACCCGACAGAAGTAATCGGACTGATGACCGTCGACAAAGGTGTAGTGCACACAAACATCGGTGAGCCCGCCAACCATGATAAGGGTATTGATCTTGAGGCCCTTCAGCAGAATTTCAAAATCAGTGCCAAAGAATGCTGAATAGCGACGCTTGCGGATCAGATAATCGGTGGGGCGAAAGTCCATTTCCTTGACCGCGATATCGGTCTTTGGGTTGTCCTCAAGACAATGGATGTCCTCATCACCGTCTAATTCGCGACCAAAATCGATCAGATCCGGGCGATGCACTTCCTGAATAAACACCACCTGAATATCCGCAGCGCGCGCGGCATCGATGGCATCCCGGGCCGCCAACATGCGGTCTTTGTAACCGGGCATATTGTCGATGGAACGCACGGCACTGTCGTCGATGAAAGTGCTGGCCTGTATATCGATTACAATCAGCGCCGCGCGGCCTTCAATGAGAGCACGTTTGGGGGTGTTTGCATTGGCCAAGTTCCGGCTTTCTTAGCTTACCATACCCACAATCTCATAGGTTTTTTTCAAGATCGGCGCAGTAATCTCACGTGCTTGTTCCGCGCCTTTGGCAAGGATGCGGTCAATCTCTGTGGTGTCGTCCATCAGGCGGGCCATTTCGCCTGAGATGGGGGCGAGCTTTGCGACAGCAAGTTCTGCCAGCAACGGCTTGAACGTGCCAAACTGCTGACCACCGACATCCGCTAAAACCTGATCCACGGTCTGATCATTGAGCGCAGCATAGATGTTGACCAGATTGCGCGCGTCAGGCCTGTCTGCCAACCCGGCTGCCTCGGAGGGCAATGCATCTGGATCGGTTTTTGCTTTGCGAATTTTTTTGGCGATGGCATCGGCGTCATCGGTCATGTTGATGCGGCTGGCGTCGGAGGGATCGGATTTCGACATCTTCTTGGACCCATCGCGCAGCGACATGACGCGGGTGGCTGCACCCTCAATCACAGGCTCGGTGATGGGAAAGAAATCAACGCCATAGTCGTGGTTGAACTTGGCCGCAATGTC
>CALKXT010000185.1 GCA_938003685.1 uncultured Sulfitobacter sp.
GGTGCCAGCCAGTTTGATCGACTTTGTCCCTTTTAGGATTTGGCGACCACCTAAATTATCATAGAGGAAAAGGCCAAATCGAATAAGCCACGCAGGGCGGCGGCCCTTCATCCATGGCATCAAAACGCCCAGCACTTTTGAGGTTGGCGTGTCACCCTCAAAACGCATGTCTTTATGATAGGGCAGCACAAACCGCATCGGCCAAGAAATATGCGGCATCGCCTTAAGAAGTGTCTCGCGTTCGATCAATGCCTCACGCACAAGGCGGATTTCCCAATATTCAAGATAGCGCAGACCACCGTGAAACAGCTTGGTAGAGGCCGACGAGGTTGCAGAGGCGAGGTCATTCATTTCAGCCAGTTCAACACTCAGACCACGGCCAACTGCGTCACGCGCAATGCCGCATCCATTGATGCCGCCACCGATGACAAAAAGGTCAACACTGTCATGATTTTCGTGCTGATCCAACGACGCCTCCCCGCGTTCATTTTGGGTCGCAATCCAACATTTTGCGACGTTACGTTAAACAACACCATGCCTTGCAACAAATCAATAACGAATGTTCGTTTTCTTTCGTTTTAACCTAACACTCTGAAATGTCGTGCCTTATTATGCGCATCGACGCCATTTTCTTCGAATAGACGTGTATCAATCGCCTCAAGCCCTTGACCCAGTCACAGTTGTGTTGATTCTATTTTCTCACGCGGCAACGGCTATTTTGACTGCCCCCGCAGGTGATCGGCACAGATTTACATGGGGGCAGCATGGTCTCAAATTTTAGACAAAAAGAGATCCTCGAACTGGCCCGTAAAGATGGCAAGGTCACGGTTGATGGCCTTGCGGAACTTTACGATGTGACCGTTCAAACAATCCGGCGCGACCTGTCTGACTTGGCGGACAGCGGAAGATTGGACCGCGTGCATGGCGGTGCTGTGGTGCCCTCCGGTGTTGTGAATATCGTCTATGAAGAACGTCGCCGCCTCAATGAGGCTGGTAAAAAGGCAATTGCAACAAGATGCGCCCAGACCATCCCTGATGGGGCATCTGTGTTTATGAACATCGGCACAACAACCGAAGCGGTTGCACATGCTTTGCTAGATCACGAAAACCTGTTGGTTGTGACCAATAACCTCAATATCGCGAACATACTCGCCGCCAATCACAGCTGCGAAATTATTCTGGCGGGTGGTGTCTTGCGACGCTCCGACAATGGCATCGTTGGCGGATTGACGGTCGAAATGGTCAAGCAGTTCAAATTCGACTACTCTGTCCTTGGGTGTTCAGCCATTGATGCGGATGGTGACCTACTCGATTTTGACGGTCAAGAAGTGATGGTCAGCGGCACCGCCATTCAACGGTCCCGCCAGGTCATGATTGTTGCCGATCATCTAAAGTTCCAGCGCAAGGCTCCATTGACGATTTGCTCACTAGCAGACGCCAAAGTTCTGTTCACTGATTGCACCCTACCGGCCGATTTAATGGAGCGCTGTGACACGTGGGGCACTGAAGTCGTTACAGCATCTCCCGAATGTTAAACCAGTGTAAGCATCTTTTGATTGCGCCTATTCATCGCCGTTTTTTCAGCAACAGATCAGCGAGGCCGCGCACCCGTTGTTCGGCGTCTGCTTAGGCTTTCTCAAGCTCACGAATTCGGGCTTGGGCTGCGACATCATCCACTTTATGACATTCTGCCCCCCGCATCGCGTGTTCATACAGCGTTGCAAAGGCATCGGTTGTCGGGCCAATTGTGGGACAACTGGGATCACAGCACAACCACAGGCAGCCTGCCCATAAAGGACCGCGCGCGTCGGGCGATCAGTGTCTGGCGAATACGTGAAAACCGTTCCAAATCGACAAAGTTAGGGATCGTCACAACCCGATCTTCGGGCATACCGGTTTCAGTCACAAGCCTAGGCCCTATGCGTTCGGACGTTACCACAAGAATCCGAATGGGGGGATGTTCGATCCAGGGGCGCGCGCCATGCCAGCAGTAGATTGCGGGCATACTCGGAAACTGTGCAATCGCCGCCATGGTTGGCAAATCGTGTTGGCCGCAGGCATAATCACATCAATCGCATTTTCATCGCGCCGCTAATTGGCAATTGAACGCATCGCGCGTGCTGCGAACTTGGGCAGAACCACACATTCCTCGCTTCCCCAATATGAAGCATGGGCATCCAGAAACGCCAAATAGGCAGCATTAAATCGTGTTTCGGGCTAGCGCGTGTTTGGCAGCGATGGTCCCAGCGGTAAGTTCCCGTTTTCAAATCGCATCTCAACCCATCCCACTGGCTTTGGAACAAAACCGCACAAAAATATTGCGCCTTCAATCATCGCTAAACCTAGGCGAGAAAAAAGTTGACAAAACCAACCTAAAAAATTGATCCTCTGAATATATTGGTGACGCTGGTTTGCAGATTTATCCGTGGCTGGCATTTTTAAGTTTCGAATTTAACATATAGCATTAGAGAGACATTTATTTATGGATCCGCAGGAAAACTTGCGTCATGTGCGCAAGGCCAAGTCGAATTTCAATCTTAATCCAGCCGAAAGCCTGATGGTCTATGCGATGAATGCGGGCTGCTATGGCACGCGCGCAAAGCTACTTAAAAGGTTAGAAGGCGATTTGCAGGCGGCCATCGCCGTCGAATTGGCAACGATCCCAATCTATCTATACACTTATTATTCAATCAACCGCACCGTGGCGTCTGGTCGTGAACTTACAGATACTGCCGGTTTTGCAAATGAGGCAGGTGCGGTCATCATGTCGGTCGCTGTCGAAGAAATGCTGCACATGTCCTTGTCCAGCAACATTTATTTTGCGCTGACCGGCACACCACCACAGCTTTATATGAATGCGCCCGCTACATACCCGACAATGCTGCCGCATCATAATCCGGTTGGCCCCCCCGGCCCCAAAGGTGGCGTTGATACGCATATTCCGCTCAAAGGTCTTAGCTTTGAACAGCTGTGGCACTTCCTTCAGATTGAATACCCACAAGGTCCCATTGCTGGGATCATGGACGCGATTGAACCGTTCATCCCGGATTTCAACTGGATCGAAGAAAACGCCCC
The DNA here is from genome assembly GCA_938003685.1 of uncultured Sulfitobacter sp. Taxonomy (GTDB): domain Bacteria; phylum Pseudomonadota; class Alphaproteobacteria; order Rhodobacterales; family Rhodobacteraceae; genus Sulfitobacter. Next base: position 3,076 of record CALKXT010000185.1, read on the forward strand.
CGGGTTACTGCCAGAGGAATTGGGCAAAATCCTGCATGGTGTTGGTTGGCCATCGGATGACAATTGGAATTCGATTGGTCAGTTCTATTCATTCATTCGCTGTATGATCGCCTCAGAACTCATCACCGAAGCTGACTTTCAAACGGGAGCTGCTGCGCAGCAAATCCAGCCTTACAACTACTCACCCAATAACGTCGATACGATCTATCCCAATGCGCCGTTCAACAAAAAGGCACCTGCCCCTGATCCAGACGCAAAATCCAGCGGATGCCCGACGTTACCACACGCGGCAGAGGTTGCCGTCTATACCAATGAACCCGACAGCCATTCAGGCGACCAAAAGGATGATTGGAAAGACGACGAAGAATTGATCACCGTATCCTCCAAGAAAGGCGCGATGATGGCGCTGCTGACCATCTGCGAACAAGGGGAAGGGTATAAGGACGCGATGGGCGCAGAAAACAACGACACTGACCCTGTTGAAAACGGCGGTGACGGTCCTGCAGGAACGCGCAATTACGAACCCGAAGAAAGCCATTTCTTTAAGTTCCTACGCCTGCAAGCACAGTTCAAAGACTACGATAAACATGTCGAGCAATTGCCCGTTTGGATGGCAGGTGAAATTGCCGAGATGGAGATCGAAGAAGTCCTAGAGGGGCAATACGCCAAACGCACGGCGGTGGACTTGATCAAGGGCGGTTATGTCTATGACTTCCCGGACAGCCCCACCAGCACGCAATATCCTGCGGCCTATGCGGCGATCAACGATTTCAACAGTGGTCTGTTCCAATACATGTTGGTGCTGTCTGAAACCATCTATCTCGTCAAACCCGGCATGACAGGACCGGGTGGCAAAGTTCATAATCAGCAGCAGTTCTTTAATGCTGCCCTGCATCGGTCGATGATTTGGGTAATGGATAAATGGATTCTAATGATGCGTGGGCTGCCTGTGGCAACCGATGGACCGTTCAAAGGGAAAACACTTGCGCCGACGTTCGAAAACCTAAGCCTTGGCACCCGCGAAGAGTCTTTTGAAAAACTCAAAGTTCTGGGCAAACGTGCGGTGGCCGCCGCCAATACGATTGGACAGGGTAAAGCCGCAGGCGAATTGGTCGACAAGGCCATCAGCCTGATGAGCCCGGATGGGCTGCACGAAATGCACCTGCCCAATGTAAAAGACCACTGGAGCGGTAATGCCCCCATTGACCCGAGCACGTCTGCTCATCCAAAATCCGTTGCGGCAGAGTGAAGGGAAAAAGCTATGAGCACTCAAAATACATCACCGAAAAAAGCCATTGTTCCCTCTTTTAATCCAGCAGGTTTCACACGTGTGGCGGTTGCGGGCGAGGAACTTCATGCATGCCTCGGACTGAACAATTGCGCAGGTCAGGATCGTTATGGCAAAGATGGCGCGCCGGGATTTGAACCAAATTCCTGCGCCGGACAGGGTTATTGTGCAACCACGCAGATGCACAGCTGTCACACCAACAACAACTGCGCCAATCAGGGTGGTTGTGGGCTTTATGGATCAGAGGACGAATTGGGTCGACCGGGCCAAAACGCCTGCCGATCTATGGGGTCCTGTGCGACACCCATCAACGCAGAACGCTTTATCACCACTGGCGGCTTGCGCGGCACCAGCGTTTGGGCGCGGGCACGTAAAGTGTTCAAAGAGGCCTATGAAAACGGAGGCGGCACTGTCAAAGCCCAGCCAGATAGCTTTCCCCACGGCCCCACAGCTGAATGGATCAACGACGTCCCATCCGGCAGTTGCACAACCTATGCGGCCTGCGGGTCTAGCGGCATGTCCGGTGGGGGTAGCTGTGGATGATGCCAACTGACATCGCCGCGCTGCCTAAGCTTGGTCTGGGGCTTGGGCTGCGCAACACGCATTTTGAACACATCTTGCAGGCGTGGCCAAAGGTCGATTGGTTCGAAGCGATTTCAGAAAACTTCATGGATTCCGGGGGCCGTCCCCGCGATGTGATCCGCAAGGTCGCTGATCGCTATCCTGTTGTATTGCATGGTGTCTCGATGTCCATCGGCAGCACAGATCCGCTAGACATGTCGTATCTGGCGCGGCTCAAGGCGTTGGCGGCTGAGGTACAGCCGCAGTGGGTTAGTGATCATCTGTGTTGGACCGGGGTCATGGGGTTAAATTCCCATGACCTGTTACCCGTTCCGTTGAACGAAGAAACGCTGGCCCATATCGTGGCGCGAATACACAAAGTTCAGGAATTTCTGGGCCGCCCGCTGATCCTTGAAAACCCATCAACCTATTTGGAGTTTCAAGACAGCACCATGTCGGAACCTGATTTCCTGCGCGCGATGTCTGAACAGACGGGGTGTGGGTTACTGCTTGATGTCAACAATGTCTATGTGACCTGCTATAATGCGTCGAGTGACCCGGTTGCCTACCTTGATGCCTTCCCTTGGGATCGCGTTGTGCAGATGCATCTGGCGGGTCATACGGATTGCGGCACACATATCATTGACACGCATGATCAACCTGTGCGTCCAGAAGTTTGGGAACTATACGCTACCGCATGGAAACACAGCAATGGTGCCTCAACCTTGTTAGAATGGGATGGCAATATTCCGTCATTCGATGATTGCCACGCTGAACTTCTCAAGGCGCGCGCCTATATGGATGGGGGTGAATTCAAACGATCGACAGGTCGACCATTCGCCGCCGTACGCTCAGGTGTATCAAACCCTGTCAGCTTCCTTGTGCCAAGCGTTATGGATGCGGCAATCGCGTCTGAGCAAAGTTGAACATGGCCGAACCGCTATCTGACTTGCAAAAATGGATGCACAGCGCACTTTTGCGTCCCGGCACAGCCCGCGCAAAAGACACCGCAGCGCGGCTTGTGCCAAATCCACGGCTATCCGCAGAGGACGCATTGGCTATCTATCAACGTAGCTATAGCCTGCGCATTGCAGCCTGCATGCGCGAACAGTTCCCTGCGCTGTGCCACGCGCTGGGTGAAGAATTGTTCAATGATTTCGTTGCTGATTACGTGCGTGACGCCCCACCCGAGAGTTATACTCTTTATGATCTGGGTCGACGCTTTGCAGGTTTTCTTGAGGCTAACCGACCGGACCGCGATGAGGAGGTCAAAGAAAGCTGGATTGATTTCATAGTTGATATGGCGCGATTTGAGCGCAACGTGTTCTCAACCTTTGACTGCCCCGGCGCTGAGGGTTTGACCCTCGCACCCCTCGATACTCCGGATCATCAGTTAAAAGCGCAACCCAGCCTGTCAATCGGCGCGTATCGCTTTCCAGTTGCATGGTACTACCACCAAGTCCGCGAGAACAACGCGCCTCAACCGCCATTAGAACAACCAACCTATGTCGCCATTGTGCGTAAAGAGTTTCAAACAACCACAGCAATGGTCACACATCCACATTTTGAATTTTTAAGCGCGATGTGCGCAGGTTCTAGCGTAGGCCACGCTTTATCCACCACCGCACAAAGCCTAGGGCGCGATATATCGCAGGTTACTGCAGCATGGCAGGAAACCGATGGCGTTCGCTCAAATTGGATACAAGCGGGTTTCTTTGTGGTTGATCATACAGCGACGAAGTGACCCTCAAAATTGAGTGGCCAAATGGTCAATTAACGCCCGAATACGTGCTGTCAGGTGCCGACTCGGCGGATACACCGCATACAAGCCAATGACTTTTGCTTCTTCTTTTTCGAATAATAATTGCAATCGCCCATCATCCAAAAACGGCTGAACGATGTACAACGGCACGCGCCCTATCCCCAAACCATCCGCCGCCATGTTTGCAACAGCAAGTGGGGAGTTTGCATGAAAGTTTCCAGAAACGCTGATCGTCATATGCCCTTGTGGTCCTTTAAAGTCCCACTGATCGGGGTTGCCTGCAATAATATGCAACAGACAATTATGCGTCGAGAGCGCTGACACATCGCGCGGCTCCCCATAAGTGTTAAGATAGGCAGGCGAGACACAGCACACGATCCGCATATCCATCAACTTGCGCGCGACAAGACTGGAATCCTTTAACGCACCAAAGCGGATTGCCAGATCAAAGCCCTCATCAACCAGCGATACGTGATGATCTGACAGGTGTAATTCCACCGACACTTTTGGATGCGCTGTTTGGAACGGCTTAAGCATTTGCACCAACCGCAGTGCGCCGAACCCCGTTGGGGCCGTAATGCGAATTCGTCCGGCAAGTTCTGATTGCTTTTCCTGAACCAACCCTTCGAGTTCATCAAATTGTTCCAACAACGGCAGGCAGCGTTCGTAATAAGCGGCCCCGGTTTCCGTCAGCGTGACACTACGGGTTGTTCGGTGAAACAATTGCGCATCAAGGCGCTCTTCCAATTGGCCAACATACTTGCTGGCCAGTTTCGTACTGATCCCCACGCGCCGCGCCCCTTCGGTAAAAGAAGTATGCGCGGCCACAGCCACAAAAGTACGCATGCCGATAATGGTGTCCATTGTCGCCTTTATGTTCATAATTAATGAACATAAAGGTATATTATCACCAATCTCGCCTCAAGCTATTCCTTGTCCATCGCCAGAGATACTCATCTGGCGCAATCACAAGGATCATCACAATGTCTAACGCAATTCGCATTCACAGCTTTCCCCTTTCCGGTCATGCCCACCGGGTTGTTCTGTTTGCCAGCCTCGCTGGGATCAACCACGAGGTTATCAATGTTGACCTCGCCAATGGCGCGCATAAGCAACCCGATTTTCTAGCGATCAATCCTTTAGGTCAGGTGCCAGTTATCCAAGACGGTGATATCGCAATCAGCGACAGTAACGCCATTCTGGTTTATTTGGCGCGCACCTATGCACCCAGCTACATCCCAAGTGATGCTCGCGACGAAGCCGAGGTTCAGAAATTCCTTACCCTCGCCGCAGGTGAGATCGCCTTTGGCCCCGCTGCGGCCCGGCTGATCAACGTGTTCAATGCGCCACTGGATATGGACACCTGCCGCACTATTGCCGCCAAGGGTTTGCATAAACTCGACGCACATATGGAAGGCCGTGATTTCTTGGTTGGTGATGCCCCAACAATCGCAGATGTCGCAATCTATAGCTATACAGCACATGCGCCAGAGGGAGGTATTTCTCTTAAGGAGTATCCAAACGTGCGTCGATTGCTTTCAAATATCGAAGCCCTTGATGGATTTGTGCCCATGCCCGCAACTCCAGTTGGCCTAAACGCTGCATAAGTATCTCGTCCCTGCCGCCCGGTGCGTTATCGCCGGGCGGCACCCAAAACTCAATCAAACGAGGTTCGCCATGAACGCCCAAGCACCCAGCCCAAACTCCCCCTTTCACAAAGGTGAGCAAGAGGCCCAAACCCGCGCTGGCAAACGTGAACAGGCAGAAGTGATGGGTCAACGGATGATACGGCCCTTTATGCCCGATCAGCATCGCGCATTCTTTGAACAAATTCCGTTCATTGTCGCAGGCAGTGTCGATGATCAAGGTTGGCCCTGGGCGTCGATCCTGACTGGTGGAGCAGGCTTTATCACCTCCCCAGATGATCGCGAACTTCATTTTAACGCACGACCATTGGCGGATGATCCATTGTTTAGCGCGATGGTGCCAGGCGCACCTCTAGGGTTGCTCGGGATTGAAATAGCCACGCGCCGGCGAAATCGGGTGAATGCCACAGTTACCGACACTTCAAGTCAAGGTACGTCTCTGACTGTCACACAATCCTTTGGCAATTGCCCACAATATATTCAAACCCGTGAAATTCGCTTTGTGCGTGCGCCCAATTCGCCAGCGGATTGCGGCGGGACGGACCACTTCACTACGCTGGATGACGCGGCCCAGACCTTTATTGCACAGGCCGATACGTTCTTTGTGTCGAGCTATGTGAACACAGCGACCAATCCCGTGGCCGAAGGTGTCGATGTCTCGCACCGTGGTGGGCGCGCTGGTTTTGTGCAGGTCAAAGGCAACACCCTAACCATACCTGATTTCGCAGGAAACAACGCCTTTAACACCATTGGCAATTTCATAGTGAACCCAAAGGCTGGCTTGATTTTTCCTGATTTCACCACGGGCGATGTGCTGATGCTGACCGGCAGGGTCGAAATGTTGTGGGAAGACGATCCAGATGTGATCGCCTTCAAAGGGGCTGAACGCGCATGGCGCTTTACGCTAGATCACGGCATCCGTATGTATGACGCCCTGCCTTTTCGCGCTGATTTCCGGGAATGGTCCCCCAATAGCTTGATGGCAGACGATTGGGACACGGCACAGGCGCGTCAACAGGGTGAACAGCAACGCACTATTTGGCGGCCTCTGCGCGTTACAGCGATCGATGATGAAAGCAGCGTGATCCGGTCTTTTAGTTTTGAGGCAACAGATGACGCACCTTTGCACAGCTTTGAGGCTGGGCAATTTTTGACCATCCGGGTCGCACCTAAAGGGGCCGCGCCCAGAACCCGCACCTACACGTTGTCTTCAGCACCGGGGGACGCAGGGTATCGTATTTCAGTAAAACGCGAACCGGGTGGCATCGTTTCCAACCACCTGCACGATACACTCGAAATCGGTGACATGATTGAAGCAAAGGCCCCAATTGGTGCGTTTCATCTTGATGCTTTAGAAAAACGCCCCGCTGTTTTGTTTGCTGCTGGGGTTGGGATAACCCCCATGATGTCTATGACCCGACATGTCCTGAACGAAGGTATCCGCAAACGCTATACCCGGCCTCTAACGGTCTTTCATTCAGCGCGAACCACCGATGAGCGCGCGTTTTACAATGAGTTTCGCACAGCCGAACGAGTGAGCGATGGCAAAATTCGCTACGTCTCATTGATAGGGATCCCACAAGAAAAAGATGCTCTCGGCAAGGATTTTGACGCCCAAGGATATATCACCGCTGACCTACTACGCAGCACCTTGCCCTTTGACGATTACGATTTTTTTCTCTGTGGGCCAGCAAAATTCATGCAGTCCGTCTATAATGTATTGCGCGACCTTGGCGCAGCAGATGCACGGATTTTTGCCGAAAGCTTTGGTCCTGCCGCTTTAAAGCGGCGAGCGGATGCAAAGGCTGCATTGATAGAACCTGAACCAGAGGCGGACAGCGCCGCGATTAATTTCGTGGCTTCAGGTTTCGAGCAGCATTGGCAACATGGCGATGGTACATTGCTAGAAACAGCCGAAGCGCACGGACTTACACCTTCATTCTCTTGTCGCAGTGGCACCTGCGGTAGCTGCATCACCAAAAAACTGTCCGGCGACGTTGCCTATCGCACGCCTGTCACGGCCAATCATGGGGCCGATGAGGTTTTAATCTGCTGCGCTGTTCCTGCCAAAGGGACCGACACGTTGGTTCTTGACCTGTGAAAACTATAATCGCACCACCTTTTGCGTGACGGTGGTGCGACGATTTGAATGTTTGCGTTATGTTGGGGCTGGCAAAACAATCGGAAATACCCCAAATACAGTCGAAATGCTTGTACACCGTTGTGTACCGTGATTGATCACACCAAGCACGATCGTATCGATAGGAGAGACCAATGACATCCAGCCCAACGCACTCGGAGCGCGGCGACCGCGCAGACCTCAGCGTTTCTACTGAACTGCTCGCGTTTATTGAGCAAGAAGCGCTGGCTGGAACTGAGATCGAAGCAGATGCATTTTGGGCTGGGCTTGCTGATCTCATACATGATTTTGGCCCCAAAAATCGCGATCTTCTTGATAAACGCGCAGCATTACAGACGGCGATTGACACGTGGCACAAAGACCGTCGCGGTCAAGCTCATGATCCTGTCGCCTATAAATCATTTCTATCTGAAATCGGCTATTTGCTGCCTGAAGGGGGCGATTTTGAGATCGATACCACAAATGTCGATCCAGAAATCGCAACTATCGCTGGCCCACAGCTTGTTGTGCCCAGCACCAATGCCCGCTTTGTTCTGAACGCGGCGAATGCACGTTGGGGCAGCTTATATGACGGGTTCTATGGCACTGACGCAATGGGTACGCCAGCACCAGCTGGGCCTTTTGATGCAGGACGCGGTTCTCGCGTTGTGGCCCGTGCAGCCGTATTTCTGGACGAAGCTTTTGCGCTTGAAGGCACAAGCCATGGCAAGGCGACACACTACAGCGTCAAAGATGGCATTCTGGTCGTTGATGGATCTGGCTTGATCCAGCCTGAGAAATTCATCGCCTATCGCGGTGATGCAGATAGCCCAGACGCAATCCTACTGCGCAACAATGGTCTGCATGCTGAATTGGTTTTCAACCGCAATCATCCGATTGGCAAAACAACACCATCCGGGTTGGCAGATGTCTTGCTTGAATCCGCAGTGTCCGCCATCGTCGATCTGGAAGATTCCGTTGCCTGTGTGGATGCAGAGGACAAAGTCACAGCCTATCGCAATTGGCTGGGTCTGATGAAAAGCGACCTGTCAGAGACCTTTGAAAAGGGTGGTAAGTCGATGACCCGCGCCCTTAACCCGGATCGCGCGTACATCTCGGCAAATGGCGATGATATGTCCATAAAGGGTCGCGCGTTGTTGTTGGTGCGCAATGTTGGGCATTTGATGACCAACCCGGCGATCTTGGATCGTGACGGCAATGAAGCCCCCGAAGGCTTAATGGACGCAATGATCACGGCAATGATCGCCATACATGATCTGAAAAAGACAGATGGCATGCGCAATTCGGTCAATGGGTCGGTTTACGTGGTAAAACCAAAGATGCACGGCCCAGAAGAAGTCGCCTTTTCTGACGCCATATTTACCCATGTTGAAAAGGTATTGGGACTGCCTGCCAACACAGTCAAACTGGGGATTATGGACGAAGAGCGCCGCACTTCGGTGAACCTCAAGGAATGTATCCGCGCAGCCAAAAGCCGGGTTTGTTTCATCAACACTGGCTTTCTGGATCGCACGGGTGATGAAATCCACACCTCGATGGAGGCGGGTCCGTTTAGCCGCAAAGATTTCATCAAACGCAAAGGCTGGATTACAGCCTACGAAAACCAGAACGTCGATATCGGGTTGGAATGTGGCCTGTCAGGCAAGGCTCAAATCGGCAAAGGCATGTGGGCGATTCCGGACCGTATGGGTGCGATGATTGATACCAAGATTGAGCATCCAAAAGCTGGTGCAAATTGTGCTTGGGTCCCTAGCCCAACGGCCGCCACGCTGCACGCCTTGCACTATCACAAGGTTGATGTCTTTGCAGTTCAACAGCAAATCGCCAAGGGTGGCCGGCGCGCCTATGTTGAGGCACTGCTCGATATTCCTGTCGCAGAATACCGTCGCTGGGACAAAGGCCAGATCCGGCGCGAGGTCGAAAACAACGCACAAGGTATCCTTGGTTATGTGGTACGCTGGATTGACCAAGGTGTTGGCTGTTCCAAGGTGCCGGACGTGAACGATGTGGGGTTGATGGAAGACCGCGCCACATGCCGGATTTCTGCACAACACGTTGCGAACTGGTTGCACCATAACATCGTCAGCAAAGATGAGGTCGTCGCAATTATGCGCCAAATGGCTGAAGTTGTTGACCGCCAAAACGTGTCAGACCCGGCGTATCAACCAATGGCACCGGATTTTGACGGCATCGCCTATAAAGCGGCCTGTGATTTGGTGTTTAATGGCACCAAAGATCCCTCTGGCTATACAGAACCAACGCTTCACGCACGACGCTTGGAACTCAAGGCGCTTCAGCACTGAACCCACAGATATTGATCAAAGACTACCATAGAGTGAGCCCCGCCTTCAAAGGCGGGGCTTTTCTTAAATAAAACCAATAGCATCCTGCCTCATTATCAAAAAAAGACGAAGGCTTTTGTTCGCTTGATCACAGTGGCATTTTGTCATTGGCCTGCGCATATTGGTACCAATACAGATCAGGTTAGGAACGCTTATGTCTGCCAGCTATTACGCCCCAACAGGTGGCCACCCGGGTCAGGACCAACTGCTAACAGACCGCGCCGTGTTTACGGATTCTTATGCAGTGATCCCCAAGGGCACCATGCGCGATATCGTAACGAGTTTCCTACCGTTCTGGGACAAGACGCGCCTGTGGGTCATTGCGCGCCCAATGAGTGGCTTTGCCGAAACATTTTCGCAATACATCATGGAAGTTGCCCCCGGTGGTGGGTCAGAGCGCACCGAAACCGATCCAGCAGCGCAGGGCGTACTGTTCGTAGTAGAAGGCACAGCGACACTGAACGTAAACGGTGAAACCCATGAATTGATCCCCGGCGGTTATGCCTATTTACCACCAAATTCGGGGTGGACCCTACACAACAAGTCCGACGAAATGCTCCGCTTTCATTGGATAAGAAAAGCCTATCAGGCCGTTGAGGGCCTTGATGTCCCAGATGTCCTGATCCTAAACGAAAAGGACATTGCGCCCACATTGATGCCCGGCACGCAAGGTAAGTGGGGCACAACGCGCTTTGTTGATCCTGACGACTTGCGCCATGACATGCATGTCACGATTGTGACGTTCGAACCTGGCGGGGTGATCCCCTTTCTGGAAACCCATGTGATGGAACACGGGTTGTATGTTTTGGAAGGCAAAGCCGCCTACCGCCTCAATCAAGATTGGGTTGAAGTCGAGGCCGGCGACTATATGTGGCTGCGCGCGTTTTGCCCGCAAGCATGTTACGCAGGTGGCCCCGGAAAATTCCGCTATTTGCTGTACAAAGACGTGAACCGCCACATGCCACTGCGCCCGCTTGGCGCTTAGCGCGCGACGGATTTTGGTGCGCCACCAATGGCGGATGTGAGGTCATTGGCGGCTGCGACCACTGATTTACTGAACTGTTCGATCTGATCTGTTCCAACACGCGATGTTGGGCCAGAAACCGAAATACCTGCAACGGCCTCTGCGTTGATGTCGAACACTGGGGCCGCAATGCAGCGCATCCCGATATTGCGCTCTTCACCATCAATCGCATAGCCCCGCGTGCGGGTGGTAGATAAATCAGCCTTTAACGCGCCTTGGCTGGTCAGCGTGAATTCGGTGAATTCCTCTAATGTTGCATCTGACAGCAGCCTCTCAATCCGCACCTCATCCATTTCGGCCAGCAGTGCTTTGCCGATACCAGATGCATGCATCTGCGACAGCGTGCCGGGTGGAAAAAACGCACGTATGCTAGAATTGGTTTCAACCTGACTGACAAACAAAACATGACCGTTCTGTTCGATGCCAAGGTTTGCGGTTTCGCCCGTATCCTCCATCAATCGGCGCAGAATTGGACGCGCGCGCTCGACCAGACTTGTGCGTTTTAGAAAGCGCGCACCGATGATAAAAGCGCGTGGACCAACATGCCAAACCTGATCAAACTGGTCAAACTCGACCAAGCCGCGCCCCTCAAGAGTCACGAGAATACGATAGATCGTTGCGGGTGACTGGTCCAATTCGGACGCCAAGGTGGAAAGTGTCTTACCTTGCCCCTCGCTCAAGAATTCAAAAACCGCCATCGCACGGTCCAGCGATTTGATGGTATTTTGTGCGGTTTTGTCGTTCCAATCACGTGGCCTACCACGTGATTTTCGCGTGCTTTGATTCGGATTGTTTTGAGAATTCATAATATGCATTTCATTTATGTGAAAGACGATTTCACCATATGAAAAATGCAACTCTTTGACAACAATTGATTTTTATCCCGCCATCAAAAATGAAAAATGTTTTCAAAAAAATATACTGGAATGATTTGAATATCTAGATTGGCCTTAACTTCTTCAAGGAGATCGCCATGAGCTTTCAAAACCCCGTATTCATTCCCGGCCCCACAAATATGCCAGAGGCGGTGCGTCTTGCTTGTCACATGCCTACTATTGATCACCGTTCCCCGACTTTTGGCAAGATTTTGCACCCATGCCTTGATGGGGTAAGACAGGTTCTGAAATCAAACAGCGCCCATATCTTTATCTTTCCCTCCACGGGTACTGGCGGTTGGGAAACAACGCTGACCAATACTCTGTCAAAAGGTGACAAGGTTCTTGCAGCACGTAATGGCATGTTCAGTCACCGTTGGATCGACATGTGTCAACGCCATGGTTTAGACGTTCACATCATCGAAACGCCTTGGGGGCAAGGTCTGCCTGCGGACCAGTACCAAGACGTGTTGAAGGCAGACACCAACCACGAGATAAAAGCGGTTTTGGCCACCCATAACGAAACCGCAACGGGCGTGAAATCCGATATCGCTGCGGTGCGCGCCGCATTGGACGCGGCAGATCACCCTGCCCTGCTGTTTGTAGATGGGGTCAGTTCCATCGCATCAATGGATTTTCGGTTTGATGAATGGGGCGTAGATGTTGCTGTGACGGGCAGCCAAAAGGGTTTCATGTTGCCTGCTGGCCTTGCCATCGTTGGCTTTTCGGACAAGGCCGTTGCCGCAACCGAAACCGCTGATCTGCCGCGCACGTTCTTTGACATCCGCGACATGCAAAAGGGCTACGCGGCCAACGCGTTCCCCTACACCCCACCTGTAGGGTTGATGAATGGCCTGAAAACGTCGTTGGAAATGTTGCTAGACGAAGGCATCGACAACGTCATTGCCCGCCATACCCGCATCGCAACAGGCGTGCGTTTGGCTGTCAAAGCATGGGGGCTCGACCTGTGTGCCGCCTCGCCGGATGTTTATTCAGACACTGTTTCCGCAATCTGCACACCCGATGGGTTCAACGCCACCGACATCGTGACGCATGCAGATGAGGTTTACGGCGTCGCCTTTGGTGTGGGCCTTGGGGAGGTTGCAGGCAAAGTGTTTCGCATTGGACACCTCGGCAGTCTGACAGACGTGATGATGCTAAGCGGTTTGGCGACGGCGGAAATGTGTATGGTAGATTTGGGTATGGGTGTAAAACTGGGCTCGGGTGTTGCCGCCGCCCAAGAATACTACCGCACCAATCCAGCGACGAAATAAGGGGTACGACATGTATATACCAACGTATCAAGACATGCTGGACGCACACGCGCGCATTGAGCCTCATATCATTCGCACCCCAGTACGCACGTCCGATTACCTGAACGAGTTAACGGGTGCTGAGCTATTCTTTAAGTGTGAGAATTTTCAGACACCCGGCGCCTTTAAAGTGCGCGGTGCCAGCAATGCGGTGTTTGGGTTAAGCGATGAACAGGCCAAGCTAGGCGTGGCGACACATTCATCGGGCAATCACGCCTCTTGCCTCAGTTACGCCGCCAACCTGCGCGGCATTCCGTGTAACGTAGTGATGCCAACGACTGCCCCTCAGGCAAAGAAAGATACTGTGGCGCGCTATGGTGGTGTGATCACCGAATGTGAACCCTCTACGACATCACGCGAAGAAACATTCGCCAAAGTACAGGCCGCAACGGGGGGTGATTTTGTACATCCCTACAATGATCCGCGTGTTATCGCCGGGCAAGGCACTTGCGCGCGTGAATTCATGGAACAGACTGACGGTTTGGATGTTGTAATGGCTCCTATCGGCGGTGGTGGCATGATTTCAGGCACGTGTTTGACCCTTTCAAATCAAGCACCTGAAACGCAGATCATTGCAGCAGAGCCAGAACAAGCAGATGACGCCTATCGTAGCTTTAAGGCCGGCTACATCATCGCAGATGATGCCCCCAAGACCATTGCAGATGGTCTGCTTGTGCCGCTCAAAGATCTGACATGGCATTTCGTGTCCAACCACGTAAGCGATATCCTCACCGCGTCCGAAGATGAGATCATCAACGCGATGAAACTGACGTGGAAGCACCTTCGCGTGGTGATGGAGGCAAGTTCATCCGTCCCCCTCGCGACAATTTTGAAAAACAAAGAACGGTTCGCTGGCAAACGTGTCGGCATCATCATCACAGGCGGCAATGTCGATCTTGACCAACTGCCATGGCTCACACAAAGGGAAGCACAATGAACACGCACGTAAACCTCGATGACTTTGACGTTGGTTTTGACATTCCTGCCAAGCCCGGCATGGATGAGGCAGACATTCAGACACCTTGCCTGATCCTTGATCTGGACGCGCTTGAGCGTAACGTCAAGAAAATGGGCGACTATGCAAAAGCCAATGGGATGCGTCACCGCGCCCACGGCAAAATGCATAAATCCGTTGATGTGTTGAAGCTCCAGCAGGACATGGGTGCCGCGATTGGGGTCTGTTGTCAGAAAGTTTCTGAGGCCGAAGTATTCGCGCGCGGCGGCATCAAAGATGTGATGGTATCCAACCAAGTAACCGAACCAGCCAAGATCAAACGCCTTGCAGAAATGCCAAAATTTGGCTGTCGGGTTCTGGTTTGTGTGGACGATCCTGAAAACGTCAAAGCACTTTCAGAGGCGGCTGTAGCGGCGGGCACACAGATCGAAGCCTTGGTCGAGATCGACTGTGGCGCGGGACGTTGTGGCGTGAACACCACGCAGGATGTCGTGAACATTGCCAAGTTGATTGACGCCGCTGATGGCCTGAAGTTCGCAGGCATCCAAGCCTATCAAGGCGCGATGCAGCACATGGACCTTTATGCAGACCGCAAGGTCAAACTAGACGCGGCAATCGCGCAGGTGGGCGATGCGGTTACTGGTCTAAAAAGCAATGGTTTGGACTGTGACATCGTCGGCGGCGGCGGCACCGGCTCTTATTACTTTGAGACAGCGTCAGGTGTTTATAACGAACTACAATGTGGATCTTATGCTTTCATGGACGCGGATTATGGTCGTATCTTGGATGAAAATGGCAAACGTATTGATGATGGTGAATGGGAGAACGCGTTGTTCCTGCTCACCACTGTGATGAGCCATTCCAAGGCAGATAAAGCCATCGTTGATGCAGGCCTCAAAGCACAATCTGTCGATAGTGGTTTGCCGTTTATCTATGGCCGTAATGACGTTGAATACCTCAAATGTTCGGACGAACACGGTGTGGTTGGCGATCCAGATGGCGTTCTAAAAGTGAACGACAAACTCAAGCTTGTACCGGGTCACTGCGATCCAACTTGCAATGTACACGACTGGTATGTCGGTGTTCGCAACGGCAAGGTCGAAACAGTTTGGCCGGTATCGGCACGCGGCAAAGCCTACTAATGCCTCTGCCCATACCCGCCTCTTTGAAGCGTGGGTATGGGCACCTAATATCCAAAGGAATTCCCCCATGTTGATCGTCCCAGAACGCGAAATTGCCGCCCTCATGACACGCGAAGCCGCCTTTGATGCCGTCGAAAGCGTCTTTGCCGCAATGGCATCAAAAGACGCGTACAACTTTCCAGTCATCCGCGAAGCGATTGGCCATGAAGACGCTCTATATGGGTTTAAGGGTGGGTTTGATCAGACAGGCATGACACTGGGCCTCAAGGCCGGTGGTTATTGGCCAAACAACCTTGAAAAACACGGACATATCAATCACCAGTCCACAATTTTCCTGTTTGATCCAGACACAGGTATGGTCAGCGCCATGGTGGGAGGTAACCTTTTGACCGCCCTGCGCACAGCGGCTGCATCCTCCGTTTCAATCAAACACCTGGCCCGCAAAGACGCCAAAGTCATGGGCATGGTAGGTGCTGGCCATCAGGCGACTTTCCAATTGCGCGCCGCCCTTGAACAGCGCCAGTTCGAGAAAGTTATTGGCTGGAATTACCACCCCGAAATGCTGCCCAATATCGAAAAGATTGCCAATGAAGCAGGCTTGCCGTTCGAAGCCGTTGAGCTTGAGGGTATGGGTGAGGCGGATGTCGTCATCTCGATCACCTCAACATTTTCCCCCACCATCATGGCCGATCACATTGCGCCGGGTACCCACATCGCTTGCATGGGCACGGACACCAAAGGCAAACAAGAGGTCGAGGCCGCTTTGCTAGCAAAATCCACCGTTTTCACTGACGAAGTTGCCCAGTCCATCAGCATCGGTGAGGCACAACATGCGGTCGGTTCTGGCTTGATTCAGGAAAGCGACGTGCATCAACTGGGTTCTGTGATCAATGGCATGCACAAAGGCCGCACGTCAGATGCCGAGATCACATTGTTTGATGGCACTGGCGTTGGCCTCCAAGACCTTGCTGTCGCCGCAAGCGTTGTTGAGCTGGCGGTCAAAAATGGCGTTGCGATTGAGGTCGACTTTTAATGACGCACCATCTGATTGGCCGCAGCCTGCCTGACATTGCGCTGGCTGCGACCGATGGAACAGATGTGCCTTTGGCCGACCTTAATGGGCAAACGGTCATCTATGTCTACCCGCGCACCAGCCCACCAAATGGCGGCGTAATTCCCGGTTGGTCTGATATTGTTGGTGCCAAAGGATGCACTCCGCAGTCTTGTGGGTTCCGCGATCACTACCATGATTTAATGAACGCAGGCGCGTGCCATGTATTTGGCGTATCCACGCAGACGCCCCATTACCAAAGTGAGGTTGTTGACCGGCTTAACCTGCCCTATGCCCTGTTATCAGACGCGGACCTCAAACTGCAAAAGGCACTTGGTCTTTGTGTCTTTCATGCAGGTGGTATGACCTTGTTGCACCGCCTGACAATCATCGCCAATGATGGCCTGATTGAACATGTGTTTGATGCCATCAAAGACCCGGCTGCCAACGCTGCTGCGGTACTAGAATATATAAAAGGCCGCTGACATCAGTCTTGAGGCGGTCATTGGAGAAGAAAAATGCGGATCGTCATAAATGGGTTTGGGCGGATCGGGCGCACTATTTTGCGACAGGTATTGACGATGCCGGGCCATGAAGACATCGAAGTGGTGCAGATCAACGACATCGCCCCGCTTGAGACATGTGCTTATTTGTTTAAATACGACAGCACATTTGGGCCGCTGCCTGATCCGGTCACAACTCAAAACAGCACCCTCACGGTCGGTGACACACATATCCCCTTCACCGATCTGAATGATATTTCGACCTGCGATTTTTCAGACGTGGATATAATCCTTGAATGCACCGGCAAAGTGAATTCCCGCGAAATTGCTGACCGTGGATTGCAGTCAGGCGCGCAGGCTGTTTTGATCTCTGGTCCATCTGAACACGCGGATGTCACAGCAGTGTTAGGTGCCAATGAACAAGACGTGAAAGATGCACGGATCGTTTCAAATTCGTCGTGTACCACCAACGCCATTGCGCCATTGCTGCGGGCCCTTGATGCAGAGTTAAGCATCGAACGCGCGCATGTGACCACAATCCATTGCTACACCAGCAGCCAGCCTATGGTCGACGCCCCACGCGGTGATCTGGCACGCAGCCGTGCAGGTGCCGAATCGATGGTCCCAACGACAACAAGTGCCGCGAAAGAGTTACAAAAACTGTTGCCCGACATTGGCGCACGCACCAGTGTATCCGCGGTCCGCGTGCCGTCACTTAGCGTTTCAGCAATTGATGCGATCGTGCAGTTCAACAAACCCATTCCCGCTTCAATCAACGACTTGCTACGCAAGCTTGCAGAACAATCAGACGTGATTGGCGCAACCGATGACGCCTGTGTGTCACGTGATCTGCGCGCGCGTTCTGAATCACTGATCCTTGCCTTGCCCGAAACCATAGCAATGGATGAAAAACAACTACGGGTCTTTGGCTGGTACGATAACGAATGGGGGTTTTCAGCCCGCATGATTGACATTGCACGCATGCTGACCGCACGATCAGACACATAAGGGAGACACTCATTGGCACAAGATGAAACAAAGACCGCCACGGAACGGCAGGCTGCACTGGATTACCACGAGTTTCCCCGCCCCGGAAAATTAGAAATCCGCCCAACCAAACCGATGGCGACAGGGCGCGATCTGGCCCGTGCCTATTCACCCGGCGTGGCCGAGGCCTGCACAGAAATCGCAGCCAACCCAATGGATGCGGCGCGCTATACTGCCAAAGGCAATCTGGTGGCCGTGATCACCAATGGCTCTGCTGTTCTGGGTCTTGGGAATATCGGCGCACAAGCCAGCAAGCCAGTGATGGAAGGCAAGGCCGTCCTGTTCAAAAAGTTCGCAGGCGTTGATTGTTTTGACATCGAAGTGAACGAATCTGATCCAGAAGCATTGGCAGATATCGTCTGCAAGCTTGAGCCAACCTTTGGTGCCGTGAACCTCGAAGACATCAAAGCCCCAGAGTGTTTCATCGTAGAGCGGATTTGCCGCGAGCGCATGAACATACCTGTGTTTCACGATGACCAACACGGCACCGCGATTGTCGTTGCTGCAGCGGCAACCAACGCGCTGCACCTTGCAGGCAAAAAGGCCAAAGATATCCGCGTCGTGGGTTTGGGTGCAGGTGCCGCTGGCATCGCGTGCCACACAATGCTGCGCAAGATGGGTGTGCCCGTTGCCAATACCACATTGTTTGACAAAGACGGCGTGCTGCATCCCGGACGCACCGACCTGAGCCCCGAGCAAATGGATTTCGCCAATGCCGACGTTGATCAAACGCTTGAAGACGCCCTCAAGGGCGCTGACCTGTTTCTAGGTCTTTCTGGTCCGGGCCTACTGCCCGCTGATTTGGTTGGTGCGATGGCCCCAAATCCAATTATCTTTGCTCTTGCCAACCCCACACCCGAGATCATGCCAAGCGAGGCGCGCACCGCATCCCCCGGTGCAATGATCGCCACAGGTCGTTCTGACTTCCCAAATCAGGTCAACAACGTCTTGTGCTTTCCCTTCATCTTTCGCGGTGCGCTCGATGTTGCAGCAAGTGACATCAACGACGAGATGAAGCTGGCTTGCGTGGACGCTATCGCCTCCATCGCGCGGGCCACCACCTCGGCCGAGGTCGGTGCAGCCTATCAAGGTGAAAAGCTGACGTTTGGACCTGAATATCTGATCCCAAAACCCTTTGATCCACGCCTGCTGCCAACAATTGCACTTGCCGTGGCAAAAGCGGCAATCGACTCTGGTGTGGCGCAAAAAGAAATTGATCTGGATGCTTACAAACGCTCTCTTGAGGCTCAGGTTTTCCGCTCATCACTCCTTATGCGCGAAGTCTTTTCAGCGGCACGCCAATCAGAACGCAAGATTGTCTTTGCCGAAGGCGAAGACGACCGTGTGATCCGCGCCGCCCAAGCCATGATCGAAGATGCCGTGGATACACCGATCTTGATTGGACGCCCTGAGATCATCGAAGCGCGGATTGAACGTGCAGGCCTCAAGATCAAACCGGGTCGTGACTTTGATATCGTGAACCCCGAAAGTGATGCGCGTTATCGTGACTATTGGCAGACCTATCAGGAAAAGATGGAACGCCGTGGCGTGTCCCCTGATTTGGCCAAGGCCGTGATGCGTACCAACACAACTGCAATTGCTGCCGTGATGGTGGCGCGCGGTGATGCAGACAGCATGATCTGCGGAACTTTTGGTCAGTACCTTTGGCATCTCAACTACATCGAGCAAATGTTAGGCAGTAAAGATGCACATCCAGTGGCGGCTTTGTCGCTGATGATTTTGGATGATGGGCCGCTGTTTATCACGGACACGCACATCAATACCGAACAGACGCCAGAAACTTTGGTAGAGACCACCATCGCTGCGGCGCGCCATGTGCGTCGTTTTGGGATTGAACCGCAGATTGCACTTTGCTCAGGCTCTCAGTTTGGCAACCGCGATTGTGCATCTGGCCGGGCTATGCGCACGGCGATGGGTATGCTTGATGCGCAGAATTTGGATTTCACATATGAGGGTGAAATGCACACCGATGCCGCCCTTGATCCAGAACTGCGCAACCGTTTGTTCCCCCGTAACCGTTTGTCAGGCAAAGCGAATGTATTGATCTATGGCAATACTGATGCCGCTGGTGCCGCACGCAACCTCTTGCGCTCTGTGGCGGGTGGGATCGAAGTTGGCCCCATTTTGATGGGTATGGGCAACCGCGCGCATATCGTGACACCGGGTGTTACGGCCCGCGGCTTGTTGAACATCGCGGCACTTGCAGGTGCAGATGTCTCCAGCTACGGCTAGAGGCGCGACATGTTGCTTGGACTAGCATTGCTCTATGTTGGGGCCGTTTTATCATTGAACGGCCTCTGGCTGGCAGAGCGTATTGCAGATCGTGAAATCACGCTGATCAATCTGGTTGTCGCGGGGATTTCATTTCTGATTGCGCTGCATGCTGCTGTGCTTGCCGATTCAATTGATGGTGTCCGCACTGCCGCCATGACGTTGTTGTTCGCCATCACCTATCTTTGGGTTGCCTATAACCGGATCACAGGCTGCGATGGTCGTGGTTTAGGCTGGTTCAGCCTCTTTGTCGCAGTGACCGTAACGCCCATGGCAATACTGTCCTTTGCGCAAGCCAACAGCGTGATGACCTATTGGCTTGGATTTTCATGGGCCAGTTGGGCGGTGTTGTGGTTGCTGTATTTTTGCTTGCTCACCCTCAACAAACCCATCTTGAAACTCACCGCAGGTTTTACAGTATTCTGCGGTATTTTCACCGCGTGGATGCCGGGCATGTTGCTGTTGTTCGACGTCGCAAACTAAGCCACAGTAACGAAAAAGCGCGCCCAATTTGGACGCGCCTTTTTTGTTTTAGGTACTCGGTTCAGCCGCGTTTTTTGGGCGGCATCAGGTCAGTGATTGTGCCTTCGAACATTTCTGCTGCGAAGTTGACGGTTTCTGACAATGTCGGGTGTGGGTGGATGGTATGGCCCAGATCAGTTGCATCACAGCCCATTTCGATGGCCAGCGCGACCTCAGCAATCAGATCACCTGCATTGGTGCCAACAATGGCAGCACCAACAACGCGGTCATCTGCGGGATCAAACAACACCTTGGTCATGCCTTCGGAACGCGCGTTTGACAGCGCACGACCAGAGGCCGCCCATGGGAAGACACCTTTGCCGACTTTCAACCCTTTGGCTTTCGCCTCAGTCTCGGTGATGCCAACCCACGCAACCTCGGGGTCTGTATACGCCACTGAGGGGATCACCAGCGCATCAAAGGCGCGTTTGTGTCCGGCGCAAACCTCAGCTGCGACCTTACCTTCATGCACAGCTTTGTGCGCGAGCATCGGTTGCCCCACCACATCACCAATCGCAAAGATATGCGGCACGCCGGTGCGTTGCTGATTATCAACAGCGATAAAACCACGCTCATCCACCGCCACGCCAGCGGCCTCTGCATTGATCAGCTTGCCGTTTGGACGACGCCCAACAGATACCAAAACCTTGTCAAACGTATCAGTGGTTTCTTCGCCCTTGTCGTTCTCAAACGTGACTTTCAGCCCCTTTTTCTGAGCCTCCATCGCGGTGACTTTGGTTTTCAGCATGATGTTTTCATAGCGTTTGGCAATCCGCGTTTGCAGCGGTTTGACCATGTCCTTGTCCGCACCCGGCATCAGTTGATCCATGAACTCAACAACTGTAATCTTGGACCCAAGTGCGTCATAAACGCAGGCCATCTCCAATCCGATGATACCCCCGCCAAGGATCAACATGCGCTTTGGCACGTCCGCCAGTTCCAGCGCGCCTGTGCTGTCCAGAACACGTGGGTCGTCATGCGGAATGAACGGCAACTCAACAGGTTCAGAGCCTGCCGCGATGATGCATTGATCAAAGCTGACAGTCTGACTGCCATCCTCGCCTGAAACCTCAATCATGTTTGGTCCGGTGAATTTGCCCGTCCCGCGCACTGTCGTGACTTTGCGTCCCTTCGCCAGCCCGGTCAGGCCGCCAGTGAGTTGCCCAACAACGCTATCTTTCCAACCACGCAGCGCGTCCAAATCAATCTTGGGCTTGGCGAATGTCACACCATGCGCGGCCATATCTTCGGCCTCGGTCAGTACCTTAGCGACGTGCAGCAGTGCCTTGGACGGGATACAACCCACATTCAGGCAAACACCACCCAGCGTTGGGTTTTTCTCGATCAACACAACACTCTTGCCCAGATCAGCAGCACGAAACGCCGCAGTATAGCCACCGGGGCCTGAACCCAGAACAACCACTTCGGCGTGGATATCGCCGGGGCCAGTTGCCGTGCCAGTCGCCGCAGTTGCCACCGGAGCAGCCGCCGCTGGGGCAGATGCAGGGGCCGCTTCGGCAGGCGCGTCAGATGCATCAGCACCTTCCAGCACGATAATCACCGTGCCTTCGGATACTTTGTCATCCATCGCGACTTTGATTTCTTTCACCACACCCGCTGCCGGGGATGGGACTTCCATTGTGGCCTTGTCGCTTTCCAACTCGACCAGCGGGTCTTCAACGGCGACGGTGTCCCCAACGCTGACCAGAATACCAACCACCGGAACGCTGTCGAAATCACCAATATCGGGTACTTTGATGTCCATGATCATCGCCCCCTTACAACATCAACCGGCGTACATCGCCGAGCAGATGTTTGAGTGTCGCACAGAACCGCGCGGCCAGTGCGCCGTCGATGGCACGGTGATCATAGGACAGTGACAGTGGCTGCATGTTGCGCGGCTGGAACGCCTCGCCGTCCCAAACTGGGGCCATTTTCGAACGTGTCAGCCCAAGGATCGCAACCTCAGGCGCATTCACGATGGGGGTGAACGACGTGCCACCAATCCCACCAAGCGAAGAAATCGTGAAGGTTGCGCCCTGCATATCGGGGCCTTTTAGTTTACCGTCACGCGCCTGTGCTGACAGGTCGCCAAGTTCCTTGCTGATCTGCACCAGTCCTTTGCGGTCCGCGTCTTTGATCACCGGAACCATCAACCCGTTTGGCGTGTCTGCGGCAAAACCGATGTTGTAAAAGTCCTTTTTGATCAGCTTGTCACCGTCAGGATGCACTGACGAATTCACTTCCCAATGGGTCTTGAGCGCTGACACCGATGCCTTGATCACAAAAGACAGCAAGGTCACGCGGTAGCCCTCAAGCTTGGCCGCCGTGTCCAACTCCTTGCGATACTTATCAAGATCCGTAATGTCCGCTTCTTCGTTATGCGTCACATGCGGGATGTTCAGCCACGAGCGGTGCAGCGCGGGGCCGGACAGCTTTTTGATGCGGGCCATTTCGACGTTTTCGACAGGGCCAAATTTTGAGAAGTCCACAACCGGGATCGGCGGGATACCCATACCACCAGATGCAGCAGCGCCGCCGCCAACCGGACCAGATGACGCTTTGAGGAACTTGGTTACGTCCTCGCGCAGGATACGGCCCTTGCGGCCCGTACCGTTCACTTTGCTGATGTCGATATCCAACGTCCGGGCAAAAGCGCGGATAGATGGTGATGCATGCGCCTTGCCAAATCCGGCGTCTGTGACCGGTGCAGACGCCGCTGGTGCTGGTGCTGTAACCGGGGCTGGTGCAGCTGCGGCAGGGGCCGCAGCGGGTGCCGGGGCGTCTGCGGCTTCAGCGCCCTCAAGGATCAAAATTAGTGACCCCTTTGAAACGCTATCACCTTCCGCAACTTTGATGTCTTTAACCACACCCGCTGCAGGGCTGGGCACCTCCATCGTCGCTTTGTCGCTTTCTAGTTCAACCAGCGGATCCTCGGCGGCAACAGTGTCGCCAACGCTTACCAAAATGCCAACAACAGGCACGTTATCAAAATCGCCGATGTCTGGAACTGTGACTTCAATTGTCATGTATATTCTCCTATCCCGGCTTGCTTACACAAGCCGTGGGTTCGGCTTATCGCCGTCAATGTCATATTTGGTGAGTGCGGATTGCATGTCAGCTTTGGTGATCGCACCCGCTTCAAACAGTTGCGCCATAGCTGCCGCAGCGATGTGATTTGCATCCACTTCAAAGAAGCGGCGCAGGTTCACACGGCTATCAGAACGTCCAAAACCATCGGTGCCAAGAACCGTGTAGTCATTCGGTACAAAGGCGCGAATTTGCTCTGCATAGTTCTTCATGTAATCCGTCGCGGCGATGATCGGGCCTTTGGCTCGGCTCAACGTCGTGGTCACATAGGGCACTTGCTTGTCAGCCAGCGGGTTCAGACGGTTGTGACGCGCAGCATCCTGACCATCGCGGGCCAGCTCGTTAAAGCTGGTGGCCGACCAGATGTCAGAGGTGACGCCAAAGTCTTCTTTCAGCATCTTGGCCGCCTCAATCGCTTGCACTAGAATCGTACCAGAGCCCATCAGATTGACGTGTTTCTTGCCCGGCTTTTTGGTTTCCTGCAAACGGTACAGACCCTTGATGATGCCGTCCTCAGCACCCATCGGCATGTCGGGATGCGTGTAATTTTCGTTCATCAAGGTCAGGTAGAACGTAATGTCTTCTTGATCGACAAACATCCGTTGCAAACCATTATGCATGATCACGGCCAGTTCATAGCTGAACGTCGGATCATAGGTGATGCAGTTAGGGATTGTGCCCGCAAGGATATGGCTGTGGCCATCTTCGTGCTGCAAGCCTTCACCGTTCAGGGTTGTCCGGCCTGCTGTTGCGCCGAGCAAGAAACCACGTGCACGGCTATCGCCTGCGGCCCACGCCAAATCACCCACCCGCTGATGTCCGAACATCGAATAGTAGATATAGAACGGGATCATCGGCACGCCGTGGTTAGAGTAAGACGTTGCCGCCGCGATCCAATCGGCCATTGCACCGGCTTCGTTGATGCCTTCTTGTAGGACCTGACCGTCGATGGTTTCCTTGTAGTACATCATCTGGTCAGCATCTTCAGGCGTATAGTTCTGGCCCAGCGGGTTATAAATCCCTGCCGAACGGAACAACCCTTCCATCCCGAATGTACGGCTTTCATCCGGGACAATCGGCACCACAAATTTGCCAATCGTCTTGTCCCGCAACAGGGTCGTAAGAATACGCACATAGGCCATCGTGGTCGATATTTCGCGATCCCCGGTGCCTTTTAGCTGCGCCTCAAACTTGGTCAGTGGTGGGATTTCCAACTTTGGTGCATCACGCCATGTCCGTTTTGGGAACTCTCCACCCAACGCCGTGCGACGATCCGCGAGATATGCTTTCTGCGCATTGTTCAATGACACCAATGGCGCGTCCAACAGGTCTTCGTCTGAGACTGGAATTTTAAAGCGATCACGGAATTCACGCAACTGGTTGTCCGCAAATTTCTTGGCAGAGTGGGTAATGTTTTGCCCCTCACCCGCTGTGCCCATGCCATACCCTTTGACTGTTTTGATCAACAGACAGGTGGGTTGGCCTTTGGTATCCGTCGCCTTCTTAAACGCGGTGTACACTTTCTTGGGATCGTGCCCACCACGCCGTAGCGCCCAGATTTGATCATCTGACCAATCAGCAACCAAGGCGGCAGTTTCAGGGTATTTGCCAAAGAAATGCTTGCGGATGTAAGCCCCATCCTTGGATTTGAACGTCTGATAGTCCCCATCAACGGTTTCATCCATCAACTGCTTAAGACGTCCCGTGTGATCATTTTCCAGCAGGTCATCCCAACCTTTGCCCCACAGCAGCTTGATCACATTCCAACCCGCACCGCGGAAATCGCCCTCAAGTTCCTGCACGATCTTGCCGTTGCCGCGTACCGGCCCGTCCAGACGTTGCAGGTTGCAGTTCACGACAAAGATCAGATTATCCAGACCTTCGCGCGCAGCCAAATCAATGGCACCACGTGATTCCGGTTCATCCATTTCACCATCCCCCAGGAAGGCCCAGACCTTGCGGTCCCCCATGTCGATGTGACCCCGGTTGTGCATGTATTTCATGAACCGCGCCTGATAGATCGCCATCAGTGGGCCAAGGCCCATGGACACGGTTGGAAACTGCCAATAATCGGGCATCAACCATGGATGCGGATAGGACGACAGACCGCCACCATTCACCTCAGAACGAAAGTTCTCCATTTGCTCAGGCGTGATGCGTCCCTCCATAAAGGACCGCGCGTAAATGCCGGGAATGACGTGACCTTGGAAAAACACCAGATCACCCCCGTGGATCGCAGATTTCGAGCGCCAAAAGTGGTTGAGGCCAATATCATACATGACCGCAGACGACGCAAAGGAGGCAATATGCCCACCATATTCGCTGCTTTCTTTATTGCGCCGGACCACTGTCGCCATGGCGTTCCAGCGGTTGATCGTGCGGATACGCCACTCCATCTCCAAATCACCGGGGATATCAATCTCGTCGTCAGCAGGAATTGTGTTTTGATAGGGGGTTGTCGCGGAGAACGGCAGTGTCGCTCCCGCCGCCCGCGCCTGTTGAACGGCCTTGTCCAATAAATAATGCGCCCTGTTGGCGCCGTCTTTTTCAATCACATCTGCAATGGCTTCTTGCCATTCCTGAGACTCAATCGGGTCAATGTCCGGTGTCTGGTCTTTCACGTAGGAGATCCTTTCATGCGGCACACCCGCCGGTAGGTCTGACAACAAAACAAACTGGCCCCATTAACGCAAGGTAACTTACAAAGAATTCAGATTATTTGCGCAAACGACCCGCTCAATGTTGGGCGGTTTTTAAAATGATCGCCCCGCCATATATCTCAATGGCGGGGCGCGTTATTGAACGTCGCCTTTGTTATTTATTCGACGCGTTGTCTTTGTGACCTTTCACAGCGCCGGCCAATTCGGCTTCGGCTTCTTCGCCCAATGCTGCTGGCAGCACGAGGTTCAGCACGATGGCAATGAAGGCTGTTGGCAAAAGGCCAGAGGTCATCAAGATACCAAGTGTGTTGATCTTTTTCGATCCATCTTCCAGCACGTTGAAGAACGCGTTAAACGCATCTGGAACTTGCTGAAGGCCAAGGCCCACAGACAGCGCAACAGCAAAGATTACCATGTTACGGCTGTTCCATTTGACGTCTGACAACATCGAAATACCCGCAGAAGCAACCATGCCGAACATCACAATCACGCCGCCACCCAAAACTTGGATTGGGATAGTATTGATGATCGCGCCGACCTTTGGGACCAAACCACACGCGATCAGGAAAAGCGCGCCGATGGTCACGACATGGCGTGACATCACACCCGTCATCGCGATCAGACCGACGTTCTGGCTGAAGGATGTGTTTGGCAAAGAACCGAACACACCGGCCAGCGCCGAACCCAGACCGTCCGCGTATGTGGCACCTGTGACCTCTTCATCGGTTGCTTCGCGACCAGCACCACCTTTGGTAATACCAGACACATCGCCGACGGTTTCGATTGCGGAAATGAAGGCCATCAAACACATGCCGATGATGATCGCCCAGTTCAGATCAAACCCGAACTTGAAAGGCTGAGGCAAAGCAAACCATGCCGCATCTGCCATCCCACCGAGGTTCACGTCACCCATCATGAAGGCCACAATGTAGCCCACGATCAAACCCACCAGAACCGCCGAAACAGACAACATGCCACGTGCAAAGAATTTGAGGCCCAAGGTCACAAACAGCACAACACCAGCTTGGAACCAGTTGGACAATCCGCCCCATGTGTCCTTGCTGCGGTTAAAGTCACCTGCACCACCAGCGGCATATTCAATACCAACTTTGATCAGCGCGAGACCGATCATCAGGACGATCAAACCGGTGACTAGCGGTGGCAAAGCAAAACGAATGCGACCCACGAACAGGCCGAGGCACGCATGGAACAGCCCACCGATGACAACACCTGTCATCAAACCGGCAAGGCCAGCTGTACCCGCACCAATCATCGCAG
Organism: uncultured Sulfitobacter sp.; assembly: GCA_938003685.1. Taxonomy (GTDB): domain Bacteria; phylum Pseudomonadota; class Alphaproteobacteria; order Rhodobacterales; family Rhodobacteraceae; genus Sulfitobacter. The sequence goes on from CALKXT010000185.1 coordinate 30,567, forward strand.
GGATCATAACAGGCAGAAACGCAAAGCTGGTGCCTTGAACGATTGGCAAACGTGCGCCGACTTTGCCGATACCGATGGTTTGGATCAGTGTCGCAATACCGGCAAACATCATCGCCATCTGGATCAGGTACACTTTGGTTCCCGGATCAGCATTTGGACCAAAGGCAATGCCTGCAACGCTGGAAATGATGATCGCTGGTGTTACGTTTGACACGAACATCGCCAACACGTGCTGGATGCCCAGCGGTACCGCCTTGGCTAAAGGTGGTGTATAGTTTGGATCGCGGAGCTGTTCCGGCGTTCCGATTGAAGCATCTGACATGGTGATTGTCCCTCCTAATTGATGCGTATTTCTGGCTTCTTTTGGCCAGTCTGGTTAATTTTCGATGACGTAGGGTTGTTCGAACCAATGCTCTTCTAGGTTCGCGCCGTCGCCAATACGGTCGACAACGGCAAAAAGTCCCGGATCTGATAAAGGCGTCAGCACACCGTGCCATGTGTTCTTGTGAAAATTGATCGCTTGCCCGCTTTCCGTGACAAAGGCGCGTGGATTAACCGGCGTGCCATCATCATCTGTCGCAACAACAACCAAGAATGGATCAGCAGACATCGGAATGAAAGCTTGGCTGCCCGCAGGGTGGCGTTCGACCAAATCCAATGTCAGGGGCAGCACTCGTTTTTCACTTTTGAAGATACTAACGCCCGCCTGACCATCTGAAAAATCCAAGTTGGCACGATCATGAAAACGACCACATTTACCTTGGTTGATTACTTTGTCAGCGCTGCCAGATGTGTCCATCACGTCGCCGAAGGGCGCGAATTTTTCTGCTGTCAGGGGTTCAATTTTGATCGAGCGACTCATGTGGAAAACTTCTCCAACAGGCGCAGTTCAGCAATCCGTTCAACCTGCTTACAGGCCTCGGCAAATTCAGTATCGCGATCCTGATCGATACGGCGTTGGAATGCTTCAATGATGGATGCCTTGGTGTTGTCCCGCACTGCGATGATAAAAGGAAAACCAAATTTTGACGTATAAGCTGTGTTCAGTTCAGTCAGTGTTGCACGTTCGTGATCGGTTAGTTCGTTCAATCCAACCGATGCTTGTTCTGCGGTCGACTCAGCGGTCAGTTGTTTGGCCTCGGCCAGTTTTCCCGCCAAATCCGGGTGCGCGGTCAGGACGCCAAGACGCTTCGCCTCATTGGCACTGCGAAACACACGGGCTAGAGCGCTGTGCACACCTATCGCGGTATCATGGGTGTGCCCCAACTCAAGCGCATGCGCGCCTTCGGCTATCCATGCACTGTGTTCAAAGATACCACCGAATTCAGCAACAAAGGTGTCGTGATCCATTTCAGACGGGCGGTTTTGTGATTTGTATGGGTGTTCCTTGGCCCAGTGTTCTGCGATCTCTAGGCGGGTGGCAAACCAAACGCCTTCATGGGATTTGAAATGATCAATCGCCCTTTTTAGCGCAGCAGCGCGGCCCGGGCGGCCGATCAGACGGCAATGCAGACCAATAGACAGCATCTTCGGCGCACCTGCCGCGCCCTCAGCATAGAGATAGTCAAAGCTGTCTTTGAGGTAGTTCTCAAACTGCTCACCATTCGTATAGCCCGCCTGAATGGCAAAGCGCATGTCGTTGCAATCCATCGTGTAGGGCACAATCAACTGCCCCTCACCATCAAATTCCATCCAATAAGGCAGATCATCAGCGTAACTGTCAGCGACATAGGCCAGTTGCCCAGTTTCTGCCGCCAAACGCACGGTGTTGTTTGAACAACGCCCTGTGTACCAGCCGCGCGGCGGCGTCCCGGTCACTTCGGTGTGCAAGCGGATTGCCTCAGCAATCTGCGCACGTTCTTCATCCTCGTGCATGTCTTTGTGTTCGACCCACTTCAACCCGTGACTGGCAATTTCCCAACCCGATGCGATCATTGCAGCAACGTGTTCAGGTGCCCGCGCCAATGCGGTGGCGACGCCGTAGACAGTGATTGGCAAGTCGCCCAGCATCCGGTGTACCCGCCAGAAACCAGCGCGCGATCCATATTCATAGATCGATTCCATGTTCCAATGCCGTTGACCTGGCCACGGGGAAGCGCCTGTGATCTCGGACAAGAATGCCTCTGATGCGGCATCCCCATGCAGAATGTTATTCTCGCCACCCTCTTCATAATTCAAGACAATTTGCACAGCAATCTTGGCCCCGTTTGGCCAATTAGCTGCAGGTGGAATGGGGCCGTAGCCTGTCATATCGCGTGGGTATCTGTTCACGTGTCGCTCTCCTTGGTGACATGCTTGTATTTCAAAATAATAGATTTGTTTTTCAAAAAAGATGCGAAAGAGCCTCTTGTCAGCAATACTTTGATGAATTGTGCGTGCGGCGTCTATATGCAACGCAACAGATCGCCAAAGAAAAGGCCAATCAAGAGGCCCATAAAAAGGAACGTGCTATGACCGGATATTTGACAACACATGTGCTGGACACCGCGCGCGGCTGCCCCGCTGAGGGCCTCAAAATTGAGCTTTTCAAGATTGATGGCGAGAACCGCACCCACCTCAAGACATTAGCGACTAATAGTGATGGCCGTACTGACGAACAAATCCTACCCGCCACTGCATTTGAGACGGGTGTTTATGAGTTGATTTTTCACGCAGGCGATTATCTAGATGCGATCGGCACACCACCAGAAACACCCCGTTTCCTTGACGTGATCCCTTTGCGCTTTGGCATGTCAGAGGCATCACATTACCATGTGCCCCTTTTGCTTTCGCCTTTCGGATATTCGACCTATCGCGGCAGTTGAGCCTGAAGTGAACTATCGCGTACCGCTTCGGTGATGCGCGAAATCACGTATTCCATAAACAAGCGTGTTTTGGGGTCTTGCCGTCTGCGGTGTGTAAAAAGGCATGCCATCTGTATCGGTACAGGTGGGGTCTGTGTGGCAACCGGGATTAATCGCCCTGCCTTTACATGTTCAGCCACCTCAAAGATTGGTTTCATCGCGATTCCATTTCCTGACAAAGCCCAATCAGTCAGCACATCCCCATCATCAGATTCATAGCGCCCCCCAACCCGGAACCTTTTTGGGCCCGCTGCCGTTTGTAATTGCCATTGAAATTCTGTCGCACCGGGAAAACGCAAATTCAGACACTCATGCTTTTGCTGTATTAATGCATCACCATCTGCTGGGTTACCGTGTGCCGTAACATAAGAGGGGCTGGCACATAAAATCCGCTCAATATCAGCAATTTTGCGGATACGCAGGTTGCTATCCTCGGGCTGACCCAGAAAAAATGCCAGATCAAGGCCCTCTGTGGTCAAATCAACATTGCGATCTGTTAACCTTAGCCTGACCTTCACCTCTGGATATTCGGCCAAAAAACCCGGCACCAAAGGCGCAATCAATCTGCGGCCAACACCCAGAGGTGCCGCCACATACAATGAACCCTTGGGATTATCGGTAATGTTCACGACCTGCGCTTCGGCATTATCGACGGCCTCTAAAATCTCGCTCGCGCCGCCATAAAACGCCTTGCCCTGTTCGGTTGGGGCCAAACTGCGCGTCGTGCGTTGGAACAATCGCACACTTAGATGCTCTTCAAGTTGTGAAATCCGCGACGAGGTCACAGCAGGAGAGATACGCATATCACGCCCTGCGGCAGACATACTGCCCAACTCGTAGACACGGACAAAGGTGCGGATATTATCGAGATATGACATTATTTTGCTTTTTTTGATGCTGCTTGGTCATTTGTGACAATACCAGAGTAATCGCTGCGCGCATAGTGTAGGTCTAAATTCGAATCTTTGGGGGTGTCCATGTACGACTTAGCTATCATCTGGGATTGGATCGCATTTGCGGTACGCTGGCTGCATGTCATCACCGCCATGGCGTGGATTGGCGCGTCATTCTTTTTCATCGCATTGGACCTTGGGTTGCGCAAAGCTGCGAACATGCCTGCCGGGGTGCACGGTGAAGAATGGCAGGTACACGGCGGTGGATTCTATCACATCCAAAAATATCTGGTCGCGCCCGAAAATATGCCTGAACACCTGATCTGGCACAAATGGCAAAGCTATATCACTTGGGTGTCAGGTGCGGCGTTGTTGATGATTGTCTACTGGGTGGGCGGTGAATTGTTCTTGTTGGATCCGACCAAGGCTGACCTGTCACTGTTTCAAGGTGTTTTAATCTCTGGTGGCTCTCTTACCATCGGTTGGCTGGCCTATGATTTCATGTGCAAATCGAAACTGGGCGAACATTCAACATTATTGATGGTGCTGTTGTTTGTGATCCTTGTGGTCATGGCATGGGGCTATAACCAGATTTTCACAGGGCGCGCAGCACTACTGCATCTGGGGGCCTTTACTGCCACTATCATGACAGGCAACGTGTTTTTCCAGATCATGCCAAACCAGCGCATCGTGGTGAACGACCTAAAAGCAGGCCGCACACCTGACGCCAAATACGGCAAGATTGCCAAGCTGCGGTCGACCCACAACAACTACCTGACGCTGCCCGTTGTGTTCCTGATGCTGTCCAACCATTACCCGCTGTCATTCGGCACGGAATATGCGTGGATCATCGCCAGCTTGATCTTCCTCACTGGCGTTACCATCCGCCACTACTTTAACACCATGCACGCCACCGGGTCCGGCCCGCATTGGACGTGGGCGGTGACGATATTGTTGATGATCTTCATTGCGTGGCTGTCCACCATGTCGGGCACCGAAACGCTAGAAGAAGCAGAGGCGCGTGATCTAACACCGTATGAACAGCAATATGCCTCTGCCGCCGGATTTGAAGATGCCTATGATACGGTGACGGGCAATTGTTCGATGTGCCACGCGCGTGAACCCGTGTGGGAAGGTATCAGGTGGGCACCCAAAGGCGTCGTGTTAGAAACCCAAAGCGATGTGGCGCGTTATGCCGAACAAATCTATCTGCATGCGGGGGTAAGCAATGCCATGCCGCCACCAAACGCAGTGCAAATGGATGATGACGCTCGCGCAACAATCGTTGCTTGGGTCCGCGCGGCCAAATCAGAGTAAACTGACCATACCGTCCCACGCGAGACCAATTTTAGGTCTTCTCAAACTCTGATTTTTCTATAAACTCATACATGGAAACGCGGCGATAATCGGCAGCCTCCACTGCCAGACATCCCGTTTTCAGCATCCTGAAATGCGTATCTGGCAGAAACCAAACACAGACTGCATAAAGGATATGATGATGACACATCCACTTTTGACCCCAAAACACATCGCTGATTATCAAAAAGACGGCGTCGTTCTGGTACGCGGCTTGTTCAAGGATCAGGTCGAAGAATTGCGCGCAGGCGTTGAACGCAACATGGCAGAGCCCGGCCCCTATGCCGCTGAGAACCTGAAAGAGGGCGAAGGTGGGCGGTTCTTTGATGATTATTGCAACTGGACACGTATCCCTGAATTCAGTGCAGCCATTCATGCCTCACCCGCAGCGGCGGTTGCGGCGGAATTAATGGAATCGAAAAGCGTACAGATGTTCCACGACCACGTGTTGGTCAAAGAACCCGGCACCTCCAAGCCAACACCGTGGCATCAGGACAGCCCGTATTATTTTGTTGAGGGTGAACAAACCGTCAGCTTTTGGTCGCCACTTGACCCAGTGCGTCAAGCATCCCTGCGTTGTGTCGCTGGATCACACCATTGGGAAAAGCCGGTGCTTCCAACGCGCTGGCTGGCTGAAACCAGTTTCTATCCCAATGATGAGGATTACATGCAGGTGCCCGACCCGGACGCCGAAGGTATGGACATCCGCGAATGGGAGATGGAGCCGGGTGATGCGGTGGCATTCAACTACAAAACCCTGCACGGCGCGCGTGGCAATGACAGTGGCACCCGCAGACGCGCGTTTTCACTGCGCCTTGTTGGGGATGATGCCCGTTATGTGGAACGCCCCGGCCCGACATCACCACCGTTTCCGGGCCACGATATGCAAGCGGGCCAACGCCTGCGGACAGATTGGTTCCCTATGCTGTTGAACCCAGAGGCATAACGTCAAGGGGGCGGCCACAAATGAGCAAAATCAACCTGAACGATCCACAACGGCCAGACCTCGTGCCGTCTGGTGCGTTCAGCTACCCTGTGACCGCCCCCAACCCGACCCGTTGGTTCGGTTTTTTGCTGCTGCCAGAATTCACCTTGCTGGCCTTTAGTGCGGCCCTTGATCCTTTGCGCATCGCCAATCAATTGGCGCAAAAACCGCTGTATGGCTGGATTGTTTTATCAGAGGATGGCAACGCTGTTTCGTCGTCCTCTGGTGTGGATGTTGGTGTACACGGCATGTTGCGTGATCTGAACACAAACACGTACCTGTTTGCGTGTTCGGGTAATAACGGCACCAAGGTTGCGAGCGAGGCTGTACTTGCAAACTTGCGCCATCATGCCCGTTTTGGTGGCAAGGTTGGTGGCATTTGTACGGGTGCCGCGACACTGGCACGTGCAGGGCTGATCGGTGACAAACACTTTACCCTGCACTGGGAAAACCAGCCCGGATTTAGCGAAGCCTTCCCTGATTTGGCCCCAACCAAACGCCGTTTTGAGGCGGATGGTGATCTTTTGACCTGCGGTGGGGGGGCCGCTGCAACCGAGATGATGATCGCGTTGATTGCACAAGATTACGGCGATGATTTTGCGGTCGCCGTTTCGGACATGTGCCTGAATGGCACAGACCTTGCACCGCACCGTGAACAACGATCTTCAATTGCCAAGGCGATCAATTCGCGCAACCCCAAGGTGCTTGATGTATTGCGCGCGATGTATGAAAATATCGAAGAGCCGCTGTTGCTTGAAGATTTGGCCAGCCGTGCCGGCATCTCGCGACGTCAAATGGAACGCCAGTTTAAACAACTTCTCGACGAAGCCCCTGCTCAGACGTATCGTAATATTCGCCTTGATCGGGCGCGCAGCTTGCTGATGGAAACCGACCTAAGCGTAATGCAGGTCGCAATCGCCTGTGGTTTTACATCCAGCGTGTTGTTCTCACGTCATTTCAAAGCGCGCTACGGAGAGACACCCTATGGCCATCGTGGCCGGGCGAGTATGAAAAACACCTCAAGCGACAGTTAGTACACCTCAAAGCAGCAGTTTCTCACGTCTAATGATATTATGTATAGACATAATAAGAACTCATTTATACAAGAAATGCAGAATCACGACGAGGGACAAGACATGGCACTGCACCTACTGACCAACCTAACGGCCGCCACGCTTACTGACACCGGCGCTCCCTATGGGATGATCGAAGACGCGGCGATTGTGATTGAAGGATCGCAAATCGCTTGGGTCGGAGCCAAAGCTGACCTGCCTTCACAGTATCAAACCGCCCAGCGCCATGACTTGGGTGGTCGTCTGGTGTCACCAGCATTGATTGATTGCCACACCCACGTTGTCCATGGCGGCAACCGTGCGATTGAGTTTGAGATGCGCCTAAATGGCGCCTCTTACGAAGAGGTCGCGCGCGCGGGTGGCGGCATTGTCTCAACCGTGACGGCAACCCGCGCTGCCAACGAAGATGAGTTGCTGCAAGACGCCTTACTGCGCATCGATACGTTGATGGGCGAAGGCGTCGCCACGATTGAGATTAAATCAGGTTACGGTCTGGATACGGATACAGAACTGCGCATGTTGCGTGTTGCGCGCATGATTGCGGATCACCGCCCTATTCGCGTGAAAACCACATTCCTAGGCGCGCACGCCACACCTGCTGAATACAAAGACCGCGATGACGTCTATATCGACGAGGTTTGCATCCCGACACTGCGTGCCGCCCATGCTGAGGGATTGGTAGATGCGGTTGACGGGTTCTGTGAAGGCATTGCCTTTTCCCCCGATCAAATCGCCCGCGTGTTTAACGTGGCCCAGGAATTGGGGTTGCCTGTAAAGCTGCACGCAGAACAATTGTCCAATCTTGGTGGTGCAAAGCTTGCCGCGCGGTATGGCGCTTTGTCTGCGGACCATATCGAATATCTGGATGAAGACGGCGTAAAAGCCATCGCAGATGCAGGAACAATTGCCGTCATCCTTCCCGGTGCGTTTTATACGTTGCGCGAAACGCAGGCCCCACCGATCCAGCACCTACGCGATCACGGTGTGCCAATGGCACTTGCCACGGATGTGAACCCCGGCTCATCACCGCTATCGTCCTTGTTGATGTCAATGAACATGGGCTGCACTCTGTTTCGTATGACACCCGAAGAAGCCTTGCGCGGTGTGACCGTGAATGCCGCACGCGCCTTGGGGCTTTCTGACGTGGGTGTGCTTGCACCTGACCACATTGCAGACCTTGCCGTCTGGGATATCAAACACCCTGCTGAACTCAGCTATCGCATGGGTTTCAACCCACTACATTCTCGCATTTTTGGAGGTCAGCTATGACAACCCTCACATTGACTCCGGGCCATGTTACGCTCGCTGATTTAGCAGTGGTCTATCGCGATCAAGCTTCCGTACAGCTTGACCCGATCTGCCACGCGGCCATTCAACAAGCCCAAGCCAAAATTGAAGCCGCCGCAAATGGCGAGGCTGCCGTGTACGGTGTGAATACCGGATTTGGCAAACTCGCCAGCGTCAAGATCGCGGCAAAAGACACCGCAACACTACAGCGCAATCTGATCCTGTCCCATTGCTGTGGCGTGGGTGATGCGATTTCCCGCCCCCATGCGCGCTTGATGATGGCGTTAAAATTGCTGTCCCTTGGGCGCGGTGCATCCGGCGTTCGGATGCAGATCATCCAATTGCTTGAGGGTATGTTGGCGCGTGGCGTCACCCCGCAAATTCCGGTGCAAGGGTCCGTTGGTGCATCCGGTGATCTGGCCCCCTTGGCGCATATGGCTGCCGCGATGATGGGTCATGGTGAAGCTGAATTTGAAGGCACGGTTTTAAGCGGCGCAGAGGCGCTCAAACGCGCAGGGTTAACCCCGGTTGAACTGGGTGCAAAAGAAGGCCTCGCCCTGATCAACGGCACGCAGTTTTCGACGGCCTTTGCATTGGCTGGTCTCTTTGATGCGTGGCGTTCTATGCAGTCTGCGTTGGTGACTTCAGCGCTGTCCACCGATGCCATCATGGGGTCCACCGCGCCGTTGCAACCTGAAATCCACACCTTGCGTGGCCATGCCGGCCAGATTGAAGCGGCCAGTTCCATGCGCGACTTGCTTGAGGGTTCCGAAATCCGCGAAAGCCATCGTGACGATGACACCCGCGTGCAAGACCCTTATTGCATCCGCTGCCAACCGCAGGTGACTGGTGCGGCGATGGATATATTGCGCATGGCCGCGCGCACGCTAGAGATTGAGGCGAATGCTGCTACGGATAATCCACTGGTGCTGGTGGATGCCGATTTGATTGTCTCAGGCGGTAATTTTCACGCTGAACCCGTTGGTTTTGCCGCAGACATGATTGCATTGGCCGTGGCCGAGATTGGGGCAATTGCCCAGCGCAGGATCGCCTTGATCGTGGACCCTGTGTTGAGCCACGATTTGCCACCTTTCCTAACCCCAAACCCCGGCCTCAACTCTGGACTGATGATTGCCGAAGTCACCACTGCCGCCTTGATGAGCGAAAACAAACATCTGGCAAACCCATGTGTGACAGACAGCACACCAACCTCTGCCAACCAAGAGGACCACGTCAGCATGGCCGCTCATGGTGCAGTGCGTCTGGGTCGGATGGTCGCGAACCTTGATCGCATCTTGGGGGTTGAGGCAATTTGTGCAGCGCAAGGCATCGAGTTTCGCACGCCACTAAAGACCAGTGGGCCGCTGAGCAAGGTTGTTCAGACACTACGCACTACTGTACCGACGTTGACCGATGACCGGTATATGGCACCTGATCTTGAAGCAGCTGCAACCTTGGTGCGTGATGGTGCGCTTGTGGCATGTACAGGCACTCAAATGCCGGAACTTGCATCATGAACGCTGTTGAGATCACCCAAGGGAACAGCCCGATTGTATTGGGTTTTCCGCACACTGGAACACATGTGCCAAGCGATATTGAAGCGCGGTTGAACGCACGCGGGCGCGGATTGGACGATACCGATTGGCATATTCATCAGCTTTATGATGGCTTGCTGGACGGGGCGACCAGTGTGCGCGCCACCTTTCATCGCTATGTCATTGATGCCAACCGCGACCCATCCGGCGTCAGCCTGTATCCCGGTCAAAACACCACGGGGCTGGTGCCGCTGACGGATTTTGATGGGAATGATATTTGGGACTTACCCCCAACTGAGGCTGAGATCGAAACGCGGCGTGCGACGTTTCACGCGCCTTACCATGCAGCACTGCGCGCCGAACTAGAGCGCGTACATGCGTTGCACGGTGTCGCGATCCTGTATGATTGTCATTCGATCCGCTCCAACATCCCGTTTCTATTCGACGGCACCCTGCCCGACTTTAACATTGGCACCAATTTAGGCGCGACATGTGACGCCAGCCTATCAGATGCCGTAGAAGACATCTGCACGCAGGCACAAGGGTATAGCAGCGTCACCAACGGACGTTTCAAAGGTGGCTGGACCACCCGCGCCTATGGACAACCAGAAACTGGTTTTCACGCAATCCAGATGGAATTGGCGCAATCAACCCACCTCAACACAGAAGCCGCCCCTTGGTCCTATGACCAAGCCAAAGCTGACAAACTTAGACCCCATCTCGCGAACATCCTGACAACGCTGGCCGCACTGGCCCCTACTTTGAGAGGCACATCATGACCAACACCAACGATAATCCCCGCAAGAACACCCGCGACGTTTTCCCCGCCACTGGCACTGAAATCACCGCCAAAAGCTGGTTGACAGAAGCACCGATGCGGATGTTGATGAACAACCTGCACCCAGACGTGGCCGAGAACCCGCATGAATTGGTTGTCTATGGCGGCATCGGTCGTGCAGCGCGGACGTGGAAAGACTTTGATATGATCGTCGCCAGCCTGAAAGAGCTGGAAGAAGATCAGACTTTGCTGGTGCAGTCGGGCAAACCTGTTGGCGTGTTCCAAACCCACAAAGATGCGCCACGTGTGTTGATCGCAAACTCAAACCTTGTCCCACATTGGGCGAATTGGGACCACTTTAACGAACTCGATAAAAAGGGTCTGGCGATGTACGGCCAGATGACCGCAGGGTCGTGGATCTACATCGGCTCGCAAGGCATTGTGCAGGGCACTTACGAGACTTTCGTTGAGGCAGGTCGCCAGCATTATGATGGTGATTTGAC
>CALKXT010000186.1 GCA_938003685.1 uncultured Sulfitobacter sp.
CCCCGATAGCATTGTTGAATGGATGCGCGTGGGCCGTTGGAGCAAAGAAATCGACTACGGCGAAGGATCAGCAGCGGCACCGGGATTTCCACCCATGCCAACGTGGTTCAACGACAACCGCGATTTTGACAACATCGAAAACGGTCTGCGCGCTGTCGGCATGAACGACGCCGAAGTCGCCGGCATCATGGGTGACAATTGGCACCGTTTTTACGCGGCGAATTTCACGCCTCAAAACTAAGGAGATATGACATGATCCCACAGACAGATACATCGACGCAGGCTCCTTTACGCGATCCTGCAAAGGTGATGCGTCTGGCGCGGTTGGGATCATTTCATCAATCACGCCTGTCGTTTATGCGTATCCTGACACGCCGCATGACGCGCGAAAATTGGACGTTCACGCGCCCGGTTTTTGACATTGATGCATCAGGTGTTGGCCATGCGGTGTTTTGCGCCCATACGCCGAACCGCACATATTCTTTGGTCGCATTTGCCCATGATCTGCCTGCGGATAAGCGATCAGACCGGGTGATTGCAGAGGCATGGGACAGCACATTTACCCTATTTGATGGTGTTCCCACGTCTGATGATATCGAACGCCTGCGCCAGAACATCCCGTTGCAAGAGGCGGGCCGTGTCACCGAAAAAGAGCTGTCCGTGTCACGCGCAAACCGCTCTGTGCGCCTTTGGGAACATGTGGTGTCGCGCCTTGCGGCAGGCCAGCAACCCGATGCAGCAGAGATTACCAAAGTGGGTTACTTGATGCGGACCACTGCGGTCTATGGGTCCGGTAAACTGGGTGCTGCGGACCGCGAAATGATTGCAAGCCGCCCTGAATTCTCAGCGCCGTTTCAGGCAGAAATGCTGTCGGTTTTCCTGATCCGTACCTATGTACGCGACTTGGCACAGCACATGGCACAGGCACGTGGTGGCGATGCAACCGCAACCCTTGATCCTGCACTCGCGCGCAGCATGGGAATTGGCAATTCAACGGGTCTAGGCATGGCACCGTTTCTGCTGAATCATCCAAAATTGATCAACAACTGGATCAGCGCCCGTGAAACTGCCATTGCTCGCGTGCGCGGCGTAGTGGTGGCCACGGACAGTGAGGTCGCGATGTTTCGTGATCTCTTGGCCCGTTCGCTGGTGTCTGCTGACCTTTGGCATTCAACCCACGAAATTCAGATTGAAAAACTTGCGGTTCTGCGAGTCGATCTGAAACAGCTACAGGCGTATGTAGACGGGCTGGATTTGTCGCGTGAAAGTCCATGGGAGCATCTATTCACATGGGCCGAAGCTGAGGTTGGGATTGATGCGCAGGAATGTTTGGCATCGCTGATGTTGGAACCCTACGGGGTCTTAGTGGATGATCTGGCAGATCGTATGTCAGACACAAATGTCGTTCAGTTCCGCATTGATGGATCAATGAATGTTGCAACGCTTAGATCAATTTTAACCCGCGCCTATGGCTGGGCATTGACTACTGATTGGCAAGAAAAAGAGAATTGCGCCCGCGCGTGGTACGTTTCAGAGGAAAAGCTGGAACCTCGATTGGGCGAACGCTTTGACGAACCAATTGTTCCTTATGAACAACCCCTTGCGCCCGGTCGTGATGCAGCAGCCTTGCACGCTGCGTTAGAAACTTGGGACGCTGATGCAGTGATTGCCGAATTTTTACTGGCCCATCCAGAACATCGCCACACCGTGCGCCGTGCCCAGATTGTCGATCAGGCCCCTTATGCAGAAATTCAGGACAACACGATCGGATCTGACCTGATGCCGATCGACATGCTGCGCTGCAAACTGTCGTTTTTTGGTGCCACGCATTTTGATCCAAGATCAGACCGCTGGGTGCGCATCTGCCTGTTTGGCAATGCGCCCTATCCAGAAGACCTACAATCAGAGACTGGAGATGATTGGCCCTATCCAACACTGGCGCTGGCCCCTACATGAGCTATTCCCTAAACGAAATTGAAGCACTCTCAAAGCGGGCAACACGCGGTGCTGGGCTGTCTTGGGGTATTGCTGAGGAAACGGGCAAGGCCACACGGTGGCTCGCATCGCATGATCTGCCCGGTGTTTCCTTGCTTGTCGACGTGCTGAGGCAGAATGACGCTGTAGCGCGCCCGGATATTGCACCACAGTCATTGGATGGGGTTTGGCAGGCCACCTCTGGAACATTGTGCCCGCTTGTCAGTGGTGCCGCCTTAAATGATTGCGCGGGACGTTTGAGCGCAGGACACTCCGTCGAAATGGCAAACGTATCGCACCCGTTGCTGGTGGTACCTTTTGCGGCATGGGCAGCGATACATATCAAAGCGCCGGTTGCTGTGACGTGGTTAGACATCACGATTGAAACCGATGGGTTTGGATTGTCCGTGGATGACCCAAAGGTGCAGATTAATCAGACATCCCCTGTTACATTGATCTGTACCTCTGCATTGCAAAAAAGTAACGCGTTGAGTGCCCCTTCCCATCGCGGCAATGCCAATCAAGCAGCGTGGCAGGCCCTGAATGCTTTTGCGTTGCGCACCTATGCGCCTGCAACAGAAGAATCTCGCATTCTGGGCGCTGGTGCAGGAACGTCAGATAATGACTAAGGCCGGTTTTCTCACGTGATCACCCGCATTATATCTCTGTTTATGCGTTCAACAGTTTGCAAAACTAACTGAGGAGGAATCGCATGTTATCCACTCAGCCAGAAATCACCATTATTGGCGGCGGCGTTGTCGGCCTGTCTGTCGCAATGGGCCTATTAAGCGCGGGCCACCGCGTGCATGTGCTGGACGGAACTGACGGTGATGCGCGCGCGTCGCAAGGAAATTTTGGACTTGTGTGGGGCCAAGGCAAAGGCTGGAACTTTGAGCCTTATGCGCGATGGACCAGCGATTCATTGGCCGCTTGGCCCGAATTTGCCCGCACGCTCACCGACCTTTCTGGCATTGATGTTGCGTTGGATCAAAGTGGTGGTTTCGAATTCTTTACCGATGCAGACGAGATGGACGAATTTGCTGGCATGTTGGCGCAACAACAAGGGCATTTAGGCAATCGCTTTAGTCATGAAATTCTCAGTGGTGATGAGATGCGCAAACACATGCCCGGCATTGGACCGGATGTCGTGGGAGGCAGTTTTTCGCAATTGGATGGCCATGTGAATCCACTGCGGTTTTTGCGGGCCTTGCGCCGGGCGGTCAAAACCTTGGGGGGTCGTGTCACCATGAACGCGACGGTACAGGCCGTGCGTCCTGTTTCAGGCGGTGGGTTTGATCTGAAACTCGCAACTGGCAATAAAACCAGCGCTGAAAAGGTCGTCCTCTGTGCCGGACTAGGCTCAGCAAAATTGACTGCGGATTTGGGTTTTACCACCGCCATACGCCCCCAACGCGGCGAGTTGTTGATCACCGAAAAATTGGGCGTGCGGCTGCCGTTCTTGTCCAGCACGATCCGGCAAGTGGACGAAGGTGGCGTACAGATCGGCGGCACCAAGGCAGACGTCGGCATGGACGATCGCGAAACGCTGGATGTGATGGCCAGTCTGGCAAGTCACGCGGTTGCGGTCTATCCAGCCTTGGCTGATGTGCGTGTTGTTCGGGCTTGGGGCGCGCTGCGCGTCATGTCACCAGATGGCTATCCGGTTTATGCGCAATCACATCACCATCCCGGCGCTTATCTGGTCACCTGTCATAGCGGCGTTACGCTTGCTGCCCTACATGCATCGGTGCTGGCCGATTGGATTAATGGCACTTCAACAGCACCCAATTTGGAGGCATTCGATGAAAGTCGTTTCACGGTTTCAACCGCCGCCTGAGAGTGGCCCAAAGGTGCAGTTCGTTTTTGAGGATGAGCAGATCACGGCCCCACAAGGTATATCCCTTGCTGCTGCGTTGCTGGCCCATTCTGGTAATGCAACACGACGAACCTCTACAGGCGCGCAACGTACTGCATATTGTATGATGGGCGTTTGTTTTGAATGTCTGGTTGATGTCGACGGCGTGCCCAATACCCAATCCTGCATGACTGTAGTGCGCGATGGTATGGTGGTGAAGCGCCAAATTGGTTTGCGCACAATACAAGGTGGCGATTATGTCTGACGTCGATCTAATCATCATCGGTGCGGGACCGGCAGGCATGTCAGCGGCGGCCACTGCCGCGCGGGGCGGGTTGAAGGTGTTATTGCTGGATGAACAAGGCCATCCCGGCGGGCAGATTTATCGTAATGTTGCAAAGAACGGCACATCGCGTAGTTGGCTGGGTAAAGAATACGCTTCGGGCGCAAGGCTTGTTGAGGCATTGGATAACCCTCACATATCAACGCAATTTGGCGCAACTGTCTGGCGGCTAGACGACGGGCCAACAGTCGTCTGGTCCAAGTCTGGTACAAGCCAGATCAGCACAGCACGACATGTCTTGATCACAAGCGGCGCACAGGAACGTCCTGTACCGTTTCCGGGTTGGACTCTACCGGGTGTAATGCCCGCTGGTGCTGCGCAAATTTTGATGAAATCAGCAGGTATGCTGCCCCGTGATGCGGTCTTGGCAGGCTCTGGTCCACTGCTTTATCTGGTTGCCGCGCAGATGATTGACGCGGGTTGCCCACCAAAAGCAGTGGTGGAAACGCAGACGCCGCGCATGATGCTAAATGCATTGCCCCACCTGCCAAAAGCCCTGCTAGGGATATCTACCCTGTTCAAAGGGCTTGGCCTGATCCGCAAAATAAAGGCAGCCGGGGTGCAGCGCTATTCCAATGCTAGCGACTTTCGTGCGCATCCCAACGAGGACGGCACGCTTGCGTTTTCGTTTCAAGCCAAGGGCAAAGAGACGCACCTGAATTGCGCGCTATTACTCAGCCATCAGGGCGTGATCCCGTCCACGCACATGACCCGGTCGGCGGGCATTGCCCATGAATGGAACGAGGCGCAGCAAGCGTTTCAACCTGTCACCGATGATTGGGGCACAACAGATCGAACGGGCCTGCATGTGGCTGGCGACAGCGCGGGCATTGGTGGCGCAGATGCGGCGGCAGCGGCGGGTGAACTAGCGGCACTCAACATCCTACAACTGTGTGGGTGCCTAAACAGTGATACGCGAAATCAACGCGCAGCAAAGG
Source organism: uncultured Sulfitobacter sp. (assembly GCA_938003685.1). Taxonomy (GTDB): domain Bacteria; phylum Pseudomonadota; class Alphaproteobacteria; order Rhodobacterales; family Rhodobacteraceae; genus Sulfitobacter. The sequence goes on from CALKXT010000186.1 coordinate 5,111, forward strand.
CACGCGCGGGTTTGTTGCGCGCCCGTTCGTTGCGCCCGTTTCTTGATGCGGCTTATGCGCCCACTGCCGAAACCTTAGCACCTGTTGACGAAACAATCGTCTGTCGTTGCGAAGAAATTACAGCCGGTGACGTGCGCCAAAGCATGAGCGAAGGCGCAACGGGTCAACGCCAAATGAAAACATCACTGCGTACCGGAATGGGGCCGTGTCAGGGCCGCATGTGTGATGCGACTGTTCGCGCAATCCTATGCGCACCACGCAATACTGCGACCGACTCCATTGCCCCGCCACGTGCGCGTGCGCCGATAAAGCCAGTCACGCTTGCGGAACTGGCTGCGTTGTCAAAGATACAAGCCGGGGCGGATTAACGACACCGCCCCATATCAATCAATTGTTAAACAAGAAGTGCAGAACATCGCCATCTTTGACCACATAAGACTTGCCCTCGGCGCGCATTTTACCTGCTTCTTTTGCAGGCCCCTCGCCGCCCAATGACACAAAATCATCATAGGCAATCGTTTCGGCGCGAATGAAGCCTTTTTCAAAATCACCGTGGATCACACCAGCGGCTTTTGGGGCTGAGGTGCCACTTTTGATTGTCCAGGCGCGGGCCTCTTTCGGGCCGACAGTGAAATATGTCTCAAGATGCAGCAGTTCGTATCCAGCACGGATCAGGCGGTCTAGACCTGCCTCAGAAAGTCCCATTTCGTCGAGGAACATCTGCGCTTCTTCGATCTCAAGCTGGCTGATCTCTTCTTCGATCTGGGCAGAGATGATGACATGTGCGTTGCCCTGAGATGCGGCCATCTCGGCCACTTTGGCAGAATGTGCGTTGCCCTCAGATGCGTCGCCTTCGCCCACGTTGCAGACATAAAGCACTGGCTTGGTGGTCAGCAGTTGCAACAAGCGCCATGCTTTGGCGTCGTCCTCATCCACCTCAACCACACGGGCTGGATTGCCCTCTTCGATTGCCGCTTGGGCTAAGGCGAGCAAACGGTCTTGCTGCACCGCATCTTTGTCATTGCCTTTGATTTTCCGCACCAATCCGGCCCGGCGTTTTTCAATGCTTTCCAAATCGGCCAGCATCAATTCGGTGTCGATGGTTTCGGCATCCGCAACTGGGTCAACGCGGCCCTCAACATGGGTCACATCACCATCCTCAAAACAGCGCAGCACATGGGCGATGGCGTCCACTTCGCGGATGTTGGCAAGGAATTGGTTGCCGAGGCCTTCGCCCTTGGACGCGCCCTTAACAAGGCCCGCGATATCCACGAAGGTCATACGTGTCGGGATGATTGATTTCGACGTCGCGATGGCGGCCAATTTATCAAGCCGCGCGTCAGGCACTGCGACCTCACCGACGTTCGGTTCAATCGTGCAAAACGGAAAATTCGCGGCCTGTGCGGCGGCAGTGCGGGTCAGCGCGTTGAAAAGTGTTGATTTGCCCACATTTGGCAAACCCACGATACCCATTTTAAAACCCATCTTACACGTCCTTCATCAAAGTTCGCGTTGTCCTAGGGCCTCGCGCGCCCGCGCGCAAGTCTCAGCGCGCGCGACGGTCCTCTCGGGCTTGAAAGATTAAGATCCAAGCAAGCAAAATAAACATCGGATGGGTTAAGCCGCCAGAAAAGATCAGCGCAGGAATCCAGATAAGAAACACGATGATCGCGAGGATGGGACGACCTGTCAGCAAGATCGACAGCGGCGGCAGCAAGATAGCGAGTATATAATTCATAGCTGTTAAATGGGGATCGTATAAAGAATTTCAATTTCCCAACCCGGAATTATCCACAATACCCGCATGTGAGGGATCAAAGGCGCATTGATTTTCCCACTACTTTTCGGCATTGCATTTTCAACTGTTAAGGAAAGCCAACATCATGACCCGTATTGACGCCAAATTCGCTGACCTCAAAGCCAAAGGTAAAAAGGCGTTTGTCTCTTACATCATGGCGGGCGATCCCGACTTTGACACATCGCTCGAAATTGTACGCGGGTTGCCTGCGGCAGGTGTAGACGTCATTGAGCTTGGCCTGCCCTTTACCGATCCAATGGCAGATGGCGAAACCATCCAGCTTGCGGGTCAGCGCGCTTTGGCTGCGGGCATGACCCTACGCCGCACGCTTGATCTGGCGATTGAATTTCGCAAAGGCGACGACACAACACCGATCGTGTTGATGGGCTATTACAACCCGATCTATTCAATGGGTGTTGATGCATTTTTGAAAGAAGCGGTTGCAGCTGGCATTGACGGGTTGATCATTGTTGATCTGCCCCCAGAAGAAGACACGGAGCTGTGTTTGCCTGCACAAGCTGCCGGGTTAAACTTTATTCGTTTGGCGACCCCAACCACAGATGACAAACGTCTGCCGCGTGTCGCGCAGAACACATCCGGTTTTGTGTATTACGTGTCGATCACCGGGATTACCGGTGCTGCAGAAGCAGACGCAGGTGACGTCGCCCCTGAGGTGACGCGTATTCAAAAGGCCAGTGGTTTACCCGTGATCGTCGGCTTTGGTGTTAACACACCCGAAAAATCCCGCGCGATTGCCCAAGTGGCGGATGGCGTTGTTGTTGGCTCTGCGATTGTGTCGCGCATCGCAAAGGGTGACAGCGTTGCTGACGTGTTGGCCTTTGTGAAATCCTTGTCTGATGGTGCGCATTCCGCCTAACCGTTTCGGGCATCATCCAAGTATTGGCGCAAAGCGATCAATGTTGGCTTTATATCGGTCAGCATATCGACATCAAACCCAGCAGTGAGCTTGCTGAATTCTGGTGCCATAGCCGCGATCACATCATCGCGCATTTGTCGGCCCTTCGGCGTCAGCCACACCCTTTTTGATCGTCCATCGTCCGCATTGGCGCGCAGATCGATCAACCCATGCGCGACCAAGCCTTTAAGCGTGTGGGTCATAGTAGTTTTTGGCACTTGAAAAGCACGCGCCATTTCAATTGGAACGGCACCATCACCGCGATTTATCAGGTGATTGAGTACAGCAAAATGCGGCGCGATTAGTCCTGAAGGCAGTCGCACCTCAAGCAAAGCGCGGCTGAGTTGTTCGATGATGCCAATCTCTTTGAATATATCAAAAAGAAGGCGTGGATCAGCTTTGTCCGTCAATCAGTTTCGCCTCTAATGGCCAACGCGGTGTGCGCGGTGTTTGTGGACCATAACCCAACCGCCCAAGCATTTGAACCGTGCCACCATCTGATGCTAAAATCGCGTGAGCAAGGTCGTATTGTCCAGCCATTTCGGGATATTCTTGTAATGCCTGACTGACGGGATGCAGTGCCAACCCCATCCCTGTAGTGGCAAGGTTTAGGCGCAACCATTGCCGCCCGGCATTAATTTGATCCTGAGGTGTGTTGTTTGGCATCTTGATCACCGCATAGGCAGGTGTGGCGTGTAACATTTCGCGGTATATCTCAACGCCTTGTTTGAAGCCTGTGCTATTGGGGTTTTCTTGGCTTGCGCGGGTCAAGAGACCAGCCACCATTAGACTTTCCAAGAACGGGCCACCCAAATCAATGCCATCCGGGGTCGCGTTGATCTGGGCTTTGCCAAACCGCATCAGATCAATACTTTCCTGCATGGTGCGTTCGGTCATGGTCTCTATTAGCCAAGCCTCCCACGTGAGTTCTTTCAACGCTGTCACGGTTTCGCTGTCGGTATAAATATCTGCAAACATGTCCAATCCAGTGATCGCATCACCAGAAATCGGGCGGTTTTCAAATGGTTCCTTACAGGATCGACGATTAAGGATGTGTTGTGCCAATGGGTCGGGTTGGCCGCCGGGGTAAAACTTCGCCTCAGCAATTGCCCCATCTGGACCATCGGGGAATAGCGTCATATCCACCCCCTGCCCGGCGACACCGGCGGCCAAGACCATCTGTTCCAGAAAACATCCCAATCCAATGGTGATCTGCCTGTCAAAAGGGTCGGTCTGAGGCAGACGTCGCTTTTTGTCATGAAACAAGCGTAGCCCATTTGTCCCAACCAGTGCGACCTGCCAAGGTTGCAGGTTATGCGGGTTCGGTGCAAGCAAAGCATAGCTAAGAGCGTTCAGGCGAGGATCATCATATTGCCCTGCCAACGCCCAAGGACGTAGCGCATCGTGCGGTGTTCGTGTGGTCAAAAATCCGGCGGCCGCGCCTGTTGCAGCGACAATCGTACCGCCGCCAATCAGAGCAAGGGTTTTACGTCGTGACAGGGTCATAACAGCACCTTCCATATTAGTTCAATATCGCACCAAATCGATATAGTACAATATCGAACTAATCAATAGCTTTCCAGATTGACCTTAATTCCCCGAATTGGTAAGTAATTATTACCAATCCAAAAAGCGAGTTCACATATGCCCGTCATCACCAACATTGCTGATCTGAAACGCATCTATGAACGCCGGGTCCCGCGCATGTTTTATGACTATGCAGAATCGGGCAGTTGGACAGAACAAACCTTCCGCGAGAACACCTCAGACTTTGACCAGATCAAGCTGCGCCAGCGCGTCGCGGTGGATATGACCGGGCGCAGTACTGCGACCCAGATGATAGGTGAAGATGTATCAATGCCCGTTGCCTTGGCCCCTGTTGGGTTAACTGGGATGCAAAGCGCAGATGGAGAAATGAAAGCGGCCAAAGCGGCAGAAGCCTTTGGCGTGCCGTTCACACTATCGACAATGTCGATCTGTTCGATTGAAGATGTGGCAAGTGTGACGAGTAAACCGTTCTGGTTTCAGGTCTACACCCTGCGCGACGATGATTTCATGCAGCGGTTGTTTGATCGCGCAAAGGCTGCAAATTGTTCGGCCATTGTGATCACAGTGGATTTGCAGATCATGGGTCAGCGCCACAAGGATTTGAAAAACGGTTTATCTGCCCCGCCAAAATTTACGCTGAAATCTATGGCAAATTTAGCAACCAAAGTCCCTTGGGGCCTTGAGATGCTGCAGACCAAGCGACGGTTCTTTGGCAATATTGTTGGCCATGCCAAAGGCGTAAAAGATCCTTCGTCCCTGTCATCTTGGACCGCTGAAGCTTTTGATCAGGCCCTCGATTGGGACCGCATCGCACAGTTTCGCAAGATGTGGGGCGGCAAAGTCATCATCAAGGGTATCTTGGACGCTGAGGATGCCAAAATGGCGCTGAAAGTCGGCGCGGATGCAATCATCGTAAGCAACCATGGGGGCCGTCAATTAGATGGCGCGTTGAGTTCGATCAAAGCGTTGCCGTCGATCCTCGACGCTGTTGGGGACAAGATTGAAGTACATCTCGATAGCGGTATCCGCTCTGGTCAGGACGTTCTCAAAGCAATGGCGATGGGGGCCAAGGGCACCTATATCGGGCGCGCGTTTATTTATGGTTTGGGTGCGATGGGTCAAGCAGGTGTGACTAAGGCGCTGGAAGTCATTCACAAAGAGTTGGACACCACAATGGCACTATGTGGGGAAACGTCAGTGACAGATCTGGGGCGGCACAACCTATTGGTGCCCAAAGGATTTGAGGGCGATTGGCAGAAGTAACGCCTTAACTTGATCGGCGCGCCAAAGCCGGGATCAATATGATTGCGGTCCCAGCGAGCAGAAATGCAATCACCACAAAGGCGGCGCGTAGGCCAAACCCTTGGGCGATCAATCCGACCAAGGGCGGCCCAAAAAAGAACGCACCATACCCAAGCACAGAGGCGCGGCTGATGGCGGCCAAACGCGCGGCGGGCGGAACAATGCGCCCAACCAGCGCAAGGGCCAATGGCGCAACCACAGAAATACCCAACCCAACCAGTGCAAAGCCTGCCAGCGCGACAAACACACTTGCGGCCAACCCTGCAATAATCAAACCGCAGGCAGACACCAATGTTGCGATCAACATCAGGGTCGTGTCGCGCATGTATTTGGCCAGCTCATGTCCTGACAAACGGCCAATGCCCATGGTCAATCCCAACAACGCCGGCCCCATCGCGCCCTCGCCCGGTGTGCCGCCCAACGTGCGTTCCAGATGCAGCGCGGACCAGCCTTCCGATGATGCTTCGGCCATAAATGCGACCATAACAACCAACCCGGCCATGATCACCAATTGATGCGGGATCGCCGCGCCTTCGTCGCTGTCTTCGTCGTCAATGTTCGGGCTGACATCGCGTGCAGCATAAGCCAGTATCAACAATGCAATCGCCAGCACCATAAAAATAACGGGCGGCGTAAACCCTGCCTCGC
>CALKXT010000187.1 GCA_938003685.1 uncultured Sulfitobacter sp.
CCACCACACGCCCAGAACAACCGGCAGTGTAATCACGGCGGTCAGCATCCCCTTGCTGACCCCAACCGTCGCCCCAAAAGGGTAGACTAGATATCCAACAAGCGAGACCGCGTAATAACTGATCGCAACCACCGACAGACCTTCAACCGTATGCTGCAAGCGCAGTTGTAAATCCGCGCGCTTGTCCATACTGGCGAGGATCGCTTGGTTCTGTGCTGATCGTTCCACGTCCACCCGCGTGCGCAGCAATTCACTGGCACGGATCGCGCGGGCCGACATGGTTTGCAAACGGCTTTCAGTTGAGGCCACTGTGCGCATCGCAGGCTCATAGCGACGCATCATGAATTCACCAAACCCTTGGCGCCCCAAGAACCGTTCCTCGCGCAGCGCCAATATGCGTTGGTTCACGATGGCCTGATACGCCCCTGTAGCCCCAAAGCGAAATGCCGTCTGGGCCGACAATGTTTCAAGCTCAACAGACACATCCAAAAGGGCATGCAACGTATCCTCAGCCACCGCAGAGGGCCCGCGCATTTGCGCCATAAGATCGGTCAGTTTACTATCCAGAGCATTCAACTGCGGCCCCATGTCCCGCACCACGCTAAAACCAAGCATTGAGGCGGCTTTGTATGTCTCAATTTCGCAGAGCCGCTGCACGATGCGGCCCGTCCGCCGTTTACCTGTATTTGCGTCAACAAAAAGTGCCATACGCATGTGACCTGCGGAATCGATCCTAAAATCGCTTGCGACAACGGCAGCGCTGTCCAGAACCGAGGCCACCGCAAGACTTTCTGGTACAAACCAATCACGCAAATCATTGGCAATGGTCGCCTGATCCTGCGGCATGTGCATCAACCGCATCAAAGCCGATGTGATCCGCCCGCCGGGTGCGGCGTTCAACCAATAGTCGGGAAAGACATCAAAACCTGCAGGATCAAAGGGACGATCGCTTAGTCCTTCATAGAACACGGTGTAGGTCACAAATTCTGTGTGCTGTTCCCACTTCAACCAATATTTACCCATTTCACCATAGTAATGCGTGGCAGACGCATCAGGCAGCGGTGCGCCATAGTGTTCAAGCAACTTGATAAGATGTAGCCGATCCAACCCTTTGTCGCGTGCCGCCGCATCATTGGGTTGTTTGATCGCCAAAAAAACGGCTGTAGAAGGTGCAATAAGTGCAGGAAACGGACGGGCGTGTAACTCGCCTGATAGGGCATATCGTTGCGGGTAGTCTTTGATCGGGGCCATGGGTTCTTCCAGAGGTGCTAGATATTGCCGCTACCATCCCCACCACAGGCCAATTTGTAAATTATCGCCTCGGCGTCTTAGCGGTACGCAATTGTACACTGGTAATTGCGCAACGCAGCCCTTTGTCACCGAGTTAACAGCAAAACGCCCCACCATTTCTGGCAGGGCGTTTGAGTTTGAATTAAATCGCTTAGCGTTTAGTCGATCAACGGCAACAGCTTATCAAGGCTTTCCTTGGCATCGCCATAGAACATCCGCGTGTTGTCCTTAAAGAACAGCGGGTTTTCGATGCCCGAATACCCCGTTCCCTGCCCGCGTTTGGAAACGAACACTGTCTTGGCCTTCCAACACTCAAGTACCGGCATACCGGCGATGGGGCTGTTGGGATCGTCCTGTGCCGCAGGGTTCACGATGTCATTTGAGCCAATTACAATCGCGACGTCCGTGGAGGGGAAATCATCGTTGATTTCGTCCATTTCCATTACGATGTCATAGGGTACTTTCGCCTCTGCAAGCAGCACGTTCATATGACCCGGCAAACGCCCCGCAACGGGGTGAATGGCGAAACGTACGTTCTTGCCTTTGGCGCGCAGCTTTTTGACCAGCTCAGACACGGCTTGCTGTGCTTGCGCCACCGCCATGCCATACCCGGGGATGATGATGACGCTGTCAGCTTCATTCAGCGCCGTTGCAACACCGTCCGCGTCAATCGCGACCTGTTCACCTTCAACGGCCATCTGTTCACCAGCAGGGCCACCAAAGCCGCCCAAGATCACAGACACGAAGCTGCGATTCATCGCCTTACACATGATGTAGCTGAGGATTGCACCAGAGGACCCTACCAGCGCACCAACCACGATCAACAGATCGTTGCCAAGCGAGAAACCAATCGCGGCGGCAGCCCACCCTGAATAGCTATTGAGCATCGATACAACGACAGGCATGTCCGCGCCGCCAATACCCATGATCAAGTGATAGCCGATGAAAAGTGCGGCCAAGGTCATGAGGAACAGCGGGAAGAAGCCACCGGTGTTAAAGTACCAGATCAGTGTAGTCACAGTGACGGCCGCCGCTGCAATATTCAGCAAATGCCCACCCGGCAGCTTTTCCGCCGCCGAAGACACACGTCCCGCCAGCTTGCCATAGGCAATAACCGACCCCGTGAATGTAACGGCGCCGATAAAGACACCCAAGAATAGTTCAACGCGCAAAATGTTAATTTCGACCGTTGTTTTCTTGGCAATCAACTGCGCGAATGTTCCCAGCGTATATGGGTCGCCGCCTTCTGACAAAAAGCCTGTCACGCGGCCAATTTCAAAGTGCGCAATCAGACCAACAAACACCGCTGCGAGACCGACAAGCGAATGCATCGCAGCGACCAGTTCAGGCATCTGCGTCATCTGCACTTTTGTGGCCAGTTGATAGCCAATGGCACCGCCACCCGCGATCAACAGGATCGACAAAAGCCAAAACCCTGATCCGGGCCCAATCAGCGTCGCCGCCACCGCCAGTGCCATACCGACAATGCCATACCATACCGCGCGCTTGGCGCTTTCTTGTCCCGAAAGGCCCCCAAGGCTGAGGATAAACAGGATTGCTGCAACCACGTAGGCTGCTGTTGTGAAACCAAAATCCATGTACTCAGCCCCCTTAAGATTTCTGGAACATGGCGAGCATGCGCCGTGTCACGAGGAAGCCGCCAAAGATATTGATGCCAGCCATAAAGACCGACAAGGCAGCAAGGATAACCACCAGAGCTGACCCCGATCCGATTTGCATCAGAGCGCCCAGAATGATGATGGATGAGATTGCGTTGGTCACGGCCATCAGTGGTGTGTGCAAGCTGTGCGCAACGCCCCAAATGACTTGGAAACCGATAAACACCGACAATACAAACACGATAAAGTGCTGCATAAAGCTGGCCGGCGCGACAAGGCCAACGGCCAAGAGCAATGCACCACCAACGGCCAACAATGTTACCTGATTTTTAGTCTGTTTTTTGAACGCGGCCACTTCTTCGGCGCGTTTTTCTTCTGGTGTTAGCTCCTTGATCGCAGCCTTCTTCGGCTGTGCGGCAATCGCCGCAACTTTGGGTGGCGGCGGCGGGAAGGTCACGATCTTTTCATGGGCAATCGTCGCGCCACGGATCACGTCATCTTCCATGTTGTGATTGATCACACCGTCTTTTTCCGGTGTCAGATCGGTCATCATGTGACGGATGTTTGTCGCGTACAGCGTAGAGGCTTGCGCGGCCATGCGGCTGGGGAAATCGGTGTAGCCGATGATGGTCACACCATTATCCGTGATGATTTTTTCATCCATCACGGTCAGCTTACAGTTACCACCCTTTTCTGCCGCCAGATCAACAATCACCGACCCCGGCTTCATCGAGGCAACCATGTCTTCAGTCCATAGTTCCGGCGCTTCGCGGTTCGGGATCAATGCTGTGGTGATGACGATATCAACCTCAGGGGCCAATTCGCGGAATTTGGCAAGTTGTGCCTCACGAAATTCTGGGGAAGACACCGACGCATATCCGCCAGACGCAGACCCGTCTGCTTGTTCTTCATCAAAGTCGAGATAGACAAATTCTGCGCCCATGCTTTCGACCTGTTCGGCCACTTCGGGGCGCACGTCAAAGGCCAGAGTGATTGCCCCTAGCGATGTCGATGTACCGATGGCGGCCAAACCTGCCACACCACCGCCAACAACCAACACCTTGGCTGGTGGAACTTTACCAGCGGCGGTGATTTGTCCGGTAAAGAAACGGCCAAAGTTATTACCCGCCTCAATCACCGCACGGTAGCCCGCGATATTGGCCATAGAGGACAGCGCATCCATCTTTTGCGCACGCGAAATACGCGGCACCATGTCCATCGCGATAACGGTCGACCCCTTCTTGGCCGCCGCTTCCATCAGATCGCCGTTGCCCGCAGGGTTAAAGAACGAGATCAGCGTTTGGCCTTCACGCAAGCGTTTGACCTCGCCGTCCGCAGGGGCGCGCACCTTAGCAACCACATCCGCGGCTTTCCAAAGCGCGGCGGTGGTTTTGACAACCTCAACGCCCGCGTCTTTGTAAACCTTGTCTGAGAACCCAGCAGCAGCCCCTGCCCCAGTTTCAATCACACATTCATGGCCCAGCTTTTGTAACTGTAATGCTGATTCAGGCGTCATCGCGACGCGCGCTTCGCCGTCAAAAATCTCTTTTGGTGTTCCGATCTTCAATTCAGAATTCCCCGCATTGATTTAAACCGCGTCCCCCGTGGCACGATTTTCACATGCAGCGATAGCGTGCATCAAACTGTTCTTCAAGACGCAAGACTGAAGCGAAACGTCGCATTTGCGTGGGTAAACGTGCAAAACCAACCATTTTGGGCGATCTGGCGATGTCGTACTGGCGAACTGGCCATATCCACTGCGTTGACCGTTTCGGCCATCACGATCAAGTGACGTTTCGTCAAAGTCCCGGCAAAAGCCGCGAAATGCCGCGCGCGTCAAAGGTCGCGCCCCGATTTGCCCCAAACACATATGTCCCGCCAAGACCGACAAAGGGTTCAAAACCCGAAAAACCGCCCCCCCGCGTCCCTGCTGATCCTACCTCTAGGTAAAGGTTCACGTCTGGTTTTACATCACGATCAACACGCAGAGCCATTTTCGACAGATCGGTATCGATAATATCAATAGTGTCGTATGCACCTGTAAGACCAACTTCATTTGCAAAAGCGTAACGCGCCGAAACACCTATGATATGGGCATCAACTGCACGTGTTTCAGCGCGCCCCAGATACCCTTCAAACGCCCATGGCCCCGCTTCATGTCCAACTTCGGCACCATAAAAATCGAATGTTCCACTAGGTGTGTCTTCTATGGCATAAAACAGACCAAGTGATGTGCTGTCGTTCGCATGATAAATCGTGTGCAGCACAAGGGCCGCATTGTCTTGCTCGGAGTCGTGAAGCTTGTGATAGGTCAGGTCAATTTGGCTACTGAAGTGTTGAGTATAGCCAATCTCAAGCGACCCTTCGATGCCCATGCGGCTCACACTCGTGTCCTTGGTAAAGGCGGAATAAGACAATCCAACAGACCCGCCAGTGATTTCGATTGCCTGTGCAGACGTCGCACACATCAGAAACACGCCAGCAAGGGCGAGAATCGTGGATTTCATAGGACTGCTCCCAAAGCTCAATATGCGGCCCTGTTTTCAGGTTACCGTATATTCACGCTAAGCGGTGCGCGCACGCAGAACAAATAGCAAAGGCGTGCGCCCACGAGAAATGCATGATCTGTGGCACCAATGTCGTCCCCCCCCTTGCATAGCATTGATACACAGGTCAGCATCACGCCACCTCACAACAAAGGGTTATCCATGACACTCGACGGGAAACACGCACTTGTCACCGGAGGCGGCACAGGCATCGGCCTTGCCATTGCCCAAGATCTCGCCGCCAAGGGCGCGCAAGTCACGATCACAGGACGACGCCAAGAGGTGTTGGACGATGTCGCCACAAAGGGCATCACGGGCATGGCGATGGATGTGCGCGATGAGGCTGATGTGGTTGCGAAAATTGCAGCTGCCGTTGCGGCACATGGTCCGATCCAGATTTGCATCGCAAACGCAGGTATTGCCGAAGGTAAATCCCTGCACAAAACCGACATGGCATTTTGGCGCAACATGATGGCGACCAATCTGGATGGGGCATTTTTGACCATCCGTGAAAGTATGAATTCGATGCGCCAAACCGATTGGGGCCGGGTGATTGCGGTATCCTCGATGGCGGGGCTGCGGGGACTGCCCGGTGCGTCATGCTATTCTGCGTCCAAGCACGGAATGATTGGGTTGATCCGCTCGTTGAGCGAGGATTACATGGGGTCACCCTTCACCTTTAACGCACTGTGTCCGGGCTATGTGGATACGCCCATCGTCACGCGCAACACCACGTCGATTGCCCAGCGCGCTGGCATCACAGAAGACAAAGCGCGCGAAATGATGACCCAAGCCAATCGTCACCAACGCTTGATAGAACCAAGTGAAGTTGTAGCGGCGGCGGCATGGATTGTAGGGCCAGGTTCCGGCAGCATAAATGGACAATGCGTTGAAATTGCAGGCGGGCAAATGTGATTTGCGGCTTGGCGGTGCGCCCAGCTTACAGATAACCGCCCACCTGTACCGTTAAATCGATGTTAACCAAGCCTGCGCTAGCCTCATCGTATGTCAAACTACATTTGCAGACGCAGCCCCGGCGACACCTTCTTTTTCACAATCCGTCTTGCGGACCGCAACAGTGATCTGCTGGTGCGCCACATTGCTAATTTACGCCGTGCGATGCGGCACACCAAGCATCGACATGCCTTTCAAATTGACGCAATCGCGGTCCTGCCCGCTGTTATCCACACAATTTGGACCTTGCCTGCTGGTGATACCAATTATCCTAACCGCATCGGCATGTTGAAATCTCGATTTTCACGCACCCAACCTATGCCACCACACCGGACACTGACCCAAATCCAACGCGGTGAAAAAGGCATTTGGCAGCGGCGCTATTGGGAACATCAAATTCACGATGAGGCTGATTTTACGCGTCACCGCAACCTGATTTATCAAAGCCCGGTGCATGCAGGCCTTTGCCCAACCCCGCAAGACTGGCCGCATACCTCACTGCACCGCGATTTGGCCCAAGGCGGTACAACACCTGCCCCCATCGGCCATGACACACCAGAGCGACAGCAAATGCCCCCCCCTGCAACGCACCGTTACAGGGATGATATCCAACGCGTCATGTAGAGGTAAGGTGGGCACGCCTCCCACTCAAACGGCTAAACTGCCTTAAGCGCAGGGGTCTTGCTGCCAGCCGCCCAGTGGCGCGCGGCATCGCCAAACTGCGAAAACAACGGACGCGATACCGGATCATTGGCGGCGTCCCATTCCGGGTGCCATTGCACCGCAAGCGTAAAGCCAACCGCCCCTTTGATATAGATCGCTTCGGGCGTGCCATCATCTGCATACCCATCGATCATCACACGCGGTCCCGGCTCTTTAATACCTTGCCCGTGTAATGTGTTGGTGCGCACCTGATCTGCGCCGAGAACGGCGTGAAAAACACCCCCTGGTGTAAAGCGCACATCATGGCGCAGCTCAAACTTTTCCTCCAACGTCCCGTCTGGGGGCATACGGTGGTTCATCCGCCCCGGCAGGTCACGAATTTCTGGATAAAGCGTGCCACCCATCGCCACGTTGACCTCTTGGAACCCACGACAAATACCTAGGAAAGGCTGCCCCCGATCCACACAAGCGCGCACCAGTGGCAAGACAAGAGCATCGCGCGCCCGGTCAAATTCGCCGTGCGCCTCTGTTTCGTCTTCGCCGTATTCTTCGGGATGCACGTTGGGGCGTCCACCCGTCAACAAGAACCCATCGCAAATATCAAGCAATTCATCGACGCTCACATGGCGCGGGTCACTAGGAATGATCAGTGGCAAGCACCCAGACACTTTGGTCAATGCATCCGCATTCATTTGCCCGCCCGCATGTACGGGGTACTGGTCGTTCAACAGATACGAATTTCCGATAATTCCAATTACAGGACGGGCCATAGAACACCTTATCAATCACACGTTGCGTCACCATATGTACGCAACACCGACATCTCAACCAAGTATTAGGTTAACACACCACCTGTGGACGAGAAGATGAGAATGTCCTTTGTCGTTACCTTGCGGATTTCACAAAAAATGGCGCAGAGCAGAGTGCCCCACGCCATTCTTACAATTTCAATGCAGCATTAATTGTCCACAGTGGTATCCACTGTAGGTACGGTATCTGTAATAGCGGCGTCTTGGCCATCGCCACTTTGTGCGGCGGTGTAAAACATGAAACCAACCAACAACAAGACAGCAATAACAACTGAGCCTTTCAGCGCGGTCAATGGTGTCTTGTGGCGGCGTTCTTGCTTTTCGACGTTGGTATCGGGGGCTGACATAGCGCTCTCCTAATTTCTTCGTACTGGTATGACCCGCTTGTGGGCCACGGCTTACAAACGTAACGTATCCTCAGAAAACCGTTTCAACTTGAGGTTCCGCAATGCGTGATGCTGCCCCCCAGACGATCTATCTGGCCGACTACACCCCTTTTGGATTTATCGTGGATGAAGTCACGTTAGAGTTTGACTTAGTGCCGCACCATACACGGGTCAAATCCAAGATCGCATTTCGCCCCAACCCTGAGGCGTCAGACACCACATTTTTCCTGCATGGTGAGATGCTTAACCTGATCAACGCGAAGATTGATGGTGCTGCTGTCACCCCTACGCTCACCGACGAAGGGTTGACCTGTGACGTGCCGAATGCCCCATTCATTTGGGAAGCAGAGGTCGAGATTGACCCCCAAGGCAACACAGCCCTTGAGGGGCTTTATATGTCGAACGGCATGTATTGCACGCAGTGCGAGGCCGAAGGGTTCCGCAAGATTACATACTACCCGGACCGTCCAGATGTGATGTCGGTTTTTACTGTCATCATCAACGGCCCACACCCTGTGCTTTTGTCCAACGGTAACCCGGTGAAAACCTCAGAACACCACGCCGAATGGCATGACCCATGGCCAAAACCCGCGTATTTATTTGCGCTGGTTGCTGGTGAATTGATCGCACATAACGATCATTTCACCACCATGAACGGGCGTGAGGTTGATCTGAACCTTTATGTACGTCCCGGTGATGAAGGCAAATGCGCCTTTGGGATGGAAGCGCTCAAGGCATCCATGAAGTGGGATGAAGAGGTTTATGGACGTGAATACGATCTTTCGCTGTTCAACATCGTCGCAGTGGACGATTTCAACATGGGCGCGATGGAGAATAAGGGCCTGAATATCTTCAACTCCTCTGCCGTTCTCGCCTCTCCCGAAACATCGACTGATATGAATTTTGAACGCATCGAGGCGATCATCGCACATGAGTATTTCCACAACTGGACAGGCAACCGCATCACGTGTCGCGATTGGTTCCAACTGTGTCTCAAGGAAGGGCTGACCGTGTATCGCGACAGTCAATTCACCTCTGATATGCGGTCTGCGCCCGTCAAACGCATCTCGGATGTGATTGACCTGCGTGGGCGTCAGTTTGCTGAGGACCAAGGACCGTTGGCGCATCCAGTGCGTCCCAAAAGCTTTCAAGAGATCAACAATTTCTACACCGCCACCGTCTATGAAAAGGGTGCCGAAGTCATTGGTATGCTCAAGTTGCTGGTGGGCGATGAAGCCTATTACAAGGCCGTGGACCTTTATTTTGATCGCCACGACGGCGATGCGGCCACGATTGAGGATTGGCTTAAGGTGTTTGAAGACACCACAGGCCGCAACCTCACCCAATTCAAACGCTGGTACGGACAGGCGGGCACACCGCGCCTTTCAGTGGTTGAAGATTGGCTAGACAGCACGTTAACCCTGACATTCACGCAACATACGCCTGCCAGCACCGCGACGCCCACAACGGAGCCAAAGCTGATTCCGATCTCTGTCGGTCTGATCGGACAGGATGGGACTGAAGTTGCCGCAACCCGCGTGCTTGAAATGACACAAAACACGCAGAGTTTTAGCTTTGAAGGTTTGGCAGAACGCCCTGTTGCCTCGATCTTGCGCGGGTTCTCTGCACCTGTGGTCCTGACACATGATATTAGTGACGCAGATCGCGTGCATCTATTGGCCCATGACAGCGATCCGTTCAACCGTTGGGAAGCGGGCCGCACCTTGGCGCGCAAGTCCCTCCTCGCGATGATCCGCGACGGTATTGAGCCCGATGCCGATTACCTCAAGGGTATCCATGCGGTTGTGATGGATGGCACGCTTGATCCAAGCTACCGCGCCTTGATGCTGGGCTTGCCTAGCCAATCTGATCTGGCAACAGCCCTGCATGATGCAGGCGACACGCCCGACCCGTCGGCGATTCATGACGCCAAGAAAGCAATGCAAGACGCGCTTGCTGAAACTTTCAAAGATGATCTTGCCAGAATCTATGCAGACAATACCGTGACAGAGGCATATCGCCCCGATGCTGAACAGGCCGGCAAACGAGAGTTGCTGATGTCTGCGCTGTTCCTGATGACCAAACATGACAACGGCAAGCAGGCTAAAATTCAATACGACAACGCAGACAACATGACTTTGCAACTGAACGGCTTGGCCAATCTGATTGAGGCGCGCAAAGGCGGCAAAGCGCTGAAAGCCTTTGAGGCGCAGTGGAAAGATGACCGTCTGGTGATGGACAAGTGGTTTGGCCTGCAAGTGATGAAGGCCGATCCAAAAGAGGCCGCCAAGGTTGCGGAAAAACTGACCAAACACGCAGACTTCAATTGGAAAAACCCCAACCGTTTCCGCGCCGTGTTTGGATCACTTGCCATGCACCATGCAGGTTTTCATCATGTCAGTGGTCGGGGCTACACATTGCTGGCCGATTGGTTGATCAAACTGGACCCACTTAACCCACAAACAACGGCGCGCATGTGTTCGGCATTTCAGACGTGGCGGCGTTATGACGAAAAACGTCAGAACAAGATCGCAAAAGAATTGGATCGCATCCTTGCTACACCCGGCCTCAGCCGAGACACCACCGAAATGCTGACCCGTATTCGAGGGTCTTAAGTCATGCGTCCAGTTTGTTTGATCACCGGTGCCTCAGCAGGGATCGGTGCGGCGTGCGCTTTGCGTGCGGCCAGTGACGGCTATGACGTTGTGGTGAACTATAACAGCGATCACGCCGGAGCTGAGGCCGTTGCACAAGCCGCCACGGACGCAGGCGCA
The DNA here is from genome assembly GCA_938003685.1 of uncultured Sulfitobacter sp. Taxonomy (GTDB): domain Bacteria; phylum Pseudomonadota; class Alphaproteobacteria; order Rhodobacterales; family Rhodobacteraceae; genus Sulfitobacter. The sequence goes on from CALKXT010000187.1 coordinate 11,042, forward strand.
CGTTGCCTCATTGTGCAAGCGGATGTGGCGGATCCTGATGCAATCACGGCCATGTTTGATCAAATCGACAGTAAATTTGGCCACCTTGACGCAGTGGTCAACAATGCGGGCATCGTTGGACAAACGGCACGCATCACCGATCTGACCCACGATCGTTTGCGCCGCTTGTTCGATGTTAACGTCATCGGTGCCATTTTGGTCGCCAAGGCCGCAGTTGAGCGGATGGAACCTGCACAGCAAGGGGTCATCATCAACATCTCATCCGTGTCCGCGCGCTTGGGGTCTGCGAACATGTATATTGATTACGCAGCCACAAAGGGTGCGATTGACACCTTTACCAAGGGCCTCGCGGACGAGGTCGCGACATCGGGCATCCGTGTTGCGGGCGTTGCCCCCGGCTTGATCGAAACCGATATTCACACCAAAGGTGGTGAGCCGGGCCGCGCCGCCCGCCTTGGCGCGACAGCCCCAATGGGGCGCGCCGGGACTGCCCAAGAGATTGCAAATGCTGTATCCTGGCTGATGTCAGGTCAGGCCAGTTACGTTACAGGTACAATATTGACCGTCAGTGGCGGCAGATAACGAGGGACTTTTTATGCCAATTCTTATTGCACTCATTGGTGCTGCCATCACCGCGTATGTTTGGATGAACCGTGCCAAACGCGGTGCAGAGATTGCGAATGACCTGATCGGCGTCGCAGCAGAGTTGAAAAACGCACCCCGAAAATACGGTTTTCGCCGCCGCGCCAACCAACATCCTGTTGATGGTATCGACGAACCCGAACTGGCGCTTGGTGGTTTGGCAGTGGCATTTTTGGAAATGGATGACCTGCCGACGGCAGAGGCACGTGCAAAAATGGATGTGTCCCTGCGCAAACACCTGCGCCTTGATGCAGAGAAATCGCAAGAGATAACCGTCATGGGCCGGTGGTTTGTTGAGGAATGTAACGGCGCGGGCCAAGCTTTTCCCAGACTTGCAAAACGGTTGTATAAAATTGACGGAGCCGAGCATTTCAACGATCTGATGGCCGTGCTTACCGACCTTGCGCAATCCAGCGATGGCGGCCCCAGCATTCGCCAATCAGAAGCATTAAGCGACCTCGCACGGATATTCCGACTGAAATGAACGCGCCCTTTGTCTTTGAATATCAAGCGCGCAATCGCAAAACTCTAATTACTGTATGTGCAGTATGGGCCGCGCTCTTTGCCGCGTGGTTATGGTTGGATGCTGCACCTTGGATCATTGCGTTCTTGGGTGCTTTCACCCTGCCCGCCCTCTATGATCTGGTGGCAAACCCTGCCAGCGGCCTGTCATTAAACGCTGAAACGCTAAGCTGGTTCTCGGGACGCCGCCATGCAGAACTGGAGATATCAGAGATTGATCGTATCCGCCTTGATACGCGGTTGGACTTTTCGGTGCGTGTGACGGCTGTGTTAAAGTCTGGCCGCAAGATCAGATTACCATTCGAGGCAACGCCGCCCCATGTCGCGTTTGAAGAGACCTTAAATGCACAGGGCATCAAGACGGAACGACACCATTTCCAACTGATTCAGTAATTGGGCTTAGGGGCGTGATTGTGGCCGGGTAATACCAACGGGTTTGCAATAATTTTGCCGCCGCAGCCATCCCGCCATGTCACGACGTTTTACTTGGCTGTGCATTGGGCCCCAATCGGCTGTCACACCGCGCCCACGCCCCCCTTTATAGCCATGGATGACCCCGTCACGCGGCACTGTATGTGCCATGATACGCACCGCACAGCTTAAGTTCGCCGCCCCATTCTTGAGCGCCTCACCCGTGCCGACGTTACATTTATACCCGCGCGCTGTACCCGGCAGGATTTGCAGCAGGCCATACCACTTGCCACCGCCACCAACAGCCCAAGGTTTATACGTACTTTCGTATTTGGCCAAAGCGGACATAAAGCCAACCCAAAAGGCCCGCCTGTCCCGATCAGATGCGTTAGCATAGGCCGGACACCAAGTATCAATATCCGCAGGCACTAAATCAACCAAAGGCTGCCCATGTGATTTCAGCGCAGAAAGCGCTGAGCGCGTCCAAATCTGATGGCCTTGCATATGCTGCCACCGCGTACGTGGTAAATGTGGGTTGCGTGCAGGTGGTCGTTGATCAGTCTCAAACCCCGTCGATTGGACGCGAGACTCCAAGATCAAATCTGCTTTAGGTTGTGTCGCTGCTGTATTCTTTTCGGGCGGACGCGTCACCGTCACAGTTTGCGCCACCAAAGGTGCAGACAAAATTGCCAGCACCATACCTAAGACCAGAACTTTCATAGTCCTTACTATGAAGGGTTGAATAACACTTTAGCAAGTATTTCACTTAATTTTCCAATACCTAGGAAACAACCCGCCCTCTTGACCTAGAACCGTTCGCAACCCTGCACCAATAGCGGTACTTCAGCAGGCAAGAATAAGGCAATGCACGTTTAAGGTGTGAAAAAATCGCTTTATCTCCGTGTCAGCGCCACGCTTCCGCCCCAAAGGAATAGGATATTGGTCACCAAGCGAAATAATTATGCTGACCGAGAATTAAATATGAACCTGTTAAATGTTATTAAGAAAAAGTATCTGGGCCAGAGCCCAAGCAGCAATTTAGCTGTGCAAGATACGCATACCCAAGACGCTCATTTGGCGATCCCATTGCGTCGCCGCGCCCCGACAAAAAAGGCACCTGTCACTGTTGAGCAACCAATGCTCAGCATAACTTGCCCTGATCCGACAGCAGAAGAAGCTCTGCGAGATATGCATCAAAACGCCGCCCAACGCCTTGCCCGTCAAGAGCGTTGGAGCGAATTGGCAGAGAATATCCGAAATGCTGATCAGCTACGCGAAATGACCCCCGGGTCCATGCCTATTGCCGATCTGATGGCCTACGGCGCACGGGCTGATGTAATTTTGGCAGTCGAACACGCCTTGCTTGACGGCAAACCACCACAAGACGCACCCTTGCTGGCAGGTATCGAAGCCTTGGAACACATATTGGCAGAGTTTCCAGATGATTACGTGGTCGCCACCATCGTCGCACAGGCCCACATGGACATCGGTTGGGCATGGCGCGGCACAGGTTGGGACGTCGAAGTGCCACGCCGTAACCGTGCAGCTTTTGCAGCCCATTTTGACCGCGCCAGCGATATTCTAAAACCGTTTTGCAGTCAGATGTTGAACTCTCCTCTTTTGGCCACAACGTGTTGCGCTCTGCTCGGCGGAACAGACCATGGCCGCCGCCGTGTAGCGGATCGCTATGAGGCCCTCATTGACCTCAATCCCGCGAACCCGCGTACAATGCGCGCGATGGGAAATTATCTATTGCCGCGTTGGTACGGCAGTTACCGTGAACTTGAACTTGAAGCACGCCGCACCGCGTCCCGCACGCAAGCGATATGGGGCGCAGGTGGCTATACTTGGGTCATGTTTGACGCAATTGCCTGCGATGATCAGGCTTGTGCCAACCTTGATCTGGATTTTTTCATCGAAGGCTTGCGCGATATATTGGTGCGCCGTCCTGACCCTTACACCGCCAATTTGCTGGCCGCCTATTGTGCAAATGCCATCGGACAAGCGTTTTCGGGTAATGATGAAGCGGATCAAATCCGCACCCAAATCGCTGATTGCGCCCGCTGGATCGTGCGCGAACACCTGACCGAACTGCACCCCATGATCTGGGCGCACGCCGCACGTGGTTTTGACAACAATCTGCGCATCCAATCCCCCAGCCGCTTTGCTGCATCTGGTCGCGATGACGCTATGCGGATTATCACAGGCCTTTTTCAGCGCGAAATTGAGGCAGGCAAACAGATCGTATTCACCGATACCGGCCCCGTTGCGATGGCCAGCTAAACTCTAATACTGCGAGACCCTCTTGCGGCAAACCGTCCGCTGGCCTAAGACCGTCAGCGGACATATTGCGCACGAGGCCCCCATGCTTGACCTGACCTACGACACCCCAAAACCACGTGTGATCGCGGGTGCCCAGCACGATTGGGAACTGGTGATTGGCATGGAAGTGCATGCGCAGGTATCATCTAATTCCAAACTATTTTCCGGTGCCTCAACCAAGTTTGGCGCTGAACCCAATTCCAACGTGGCCTTTGTCGATGCGGCAATGCCCGGCATGCTGCCAGTGATCAATGAATATTGCGTCGAACAGGCTGTGCGTACCGGGCTCGGATTGAAGGCTGAAATCAACCTTAAATCTGCCTTTGATCGCAAAAACTATTTTTACCCCGATCTGCCCCAAGGCTATCAGATTTCGCAACTCTATCATCCAATTGTGGGTGAAGGCGAAGTGTTGGTTGAACTGGGTGACGGCACCGCGCGTTTGGTCCGGGTCGAGCGTATCCACATGGAACAGGACGCCGGTAAATCGATCCACGACATGGACCCCAATATGTCCTTTGTCGACCTCAACCGCGTTGGCGTGTGTCTGATGGAAATCGTCAGCAAACCCGACATTCGCGGCCCCGAAGAAGCCGCTGCATTCCTTGCTAAACTGCGCCAAATCCTGCGCTACTTGGGCACCTGTAATGGGGATATGCAATCCGGTGCGATGCGCGCCGATGTGAACGTGTCGATCTGCAGGGTTGGGCAGTACGAGAAATACGTAGAGACGCAGGATTTCAGCCACCTTGGCACCCGCTGCGAAATCAAGAACATGAACTCCATGCGCTTTATCCAGCAGGCGATTGAGGTTGAGGCGCGCCGCCAAATCGCCATTGTCGAAGGTGGTGGTGAGGTCACGCAGGAAACCCGCCTATTTGATCCGGACAAACAAGAAACCCGGTCAATGCGTTCCAAAGAAGAAGCACATGACTATCGCTATTTTCCGGATCCTGACTTGCTTCCGTTGGAGATTGAACAGGCATGGGTGGACGAAATTGCGGCCACCTTACCAGAGCTGCCCGACGCCAAGAAAGCGCGTTTTATCAGTGACTTCGGGCTGAGTGATTATGACGCCTCTGTCCTGACCGCTGATTTGGACTCTGCTGGTTATTTTGAGGCCGTCGCGCAAGGCCGCGATGGTAAGATGGCCGCGAACTGGGTGATCAACGAGCTCTTTGGCCGTCTCAAGAAAGACGAAAAAGACATCGCCGACAGCCCCGTTTCGCCAGCACATCTGGGCGGCATCGTCGATTTGATCGCTTCTGACGCAATCTCTGGCAAGATTGCCAAAGACGTGTTTGAAATCACATATACCACAGGCCGCGACCCGGCGGAAATCGTGGAAACCGAAGGCATGAAACAGGTCACGGACACCGGCGCAATCGAAGCCGCCGTGGACCAGATCATCGCCGACAACCCCGATCAGGTCGCCAAAGCACAGGCGAACCCAAAACTCGCGGGCTGGTTTGTGGGTCAGGTGATGAAAGCGACGGGGGGCAAGGCCAATCCGAAGGCTGTAAATCAGATTGTTGCGAAAAAGCTCGGGGCCTAGGCCCCCGCTTTTAAGCAACAATCGGCGCAAGGCAGCGCATGTCCTTCACATGCGCGCAGCTGCAGGGTTCTGTATCGCGACCAGCGGATAACAAATAATAATAGACAAATTCGTATTTCCAGATCACTTTATGTGGATAATATTTAAAGAGATTTCCGCACTTGAAGGTGACAAACGGCATGGACTATGAATCTGATGCTCTATTAAAAATTCACGATAAGGCGATCATTGCGAAAAACGAATGCTTTTTCGTAGGCTTTATAGATGGTGTCCTAGCAAACAATAGAATTGACGAAACAGAAGTGGAGCCGCTTCTAGCTGAATGTGAAGCAATTTGCCGCTTGGTAAGAGATGAAGATGCGGCAGAAATCATCATGGAAGCATCTGCGGGGCATGCGGATACAGTATCTGAGTTGCTTGATTTACTTACTCAGATTTCGGAAATCCGCAGCGCTAGGATAGAGCCCGATTGTCGACGATCTTCTGCCAATCAGCTCCTCGGGTTTTGTGCTGGGATAAATTGTGATGCCATCATCACAACACAGGAGGCGAGACTTCTTCTAGAGAAAGTATGTGAGGCAAACGATCTTGAGGACGATCCTAGAATTGAAGCCTTGAAACATTCGCTATTCGAGTCATTGCGCGATGATGAAATTGATCCTCTTGAATCTGATGAAATAAGCTTACTGATCACGGCATTGGTTGGCGATAGTTTTGCAGATACGGGCATCCCCAGCAGTGACGCTGTTCCTGTGATACAAGACCTTGACGAAATTGAGGAGAAGGTTCTTGAGGGGACAAACGTCGTATTAACAGGTGCTTTTCATTTTGGAACTCGAAAGCAAGTTGCAGATAGGTTGTCGGAATTCGGTGCTACGGTTCAAGCGAATCCAACCAAAGCTACAGAAATTATCATTATTGGAACGGAAGGGTCACCTTTTTATACTCACAAGCATCATGGTGGAAAGCTAGCGAAAGCGCTTAAAATGCGGGCGAACGGCTCTGCACCTCGAATTTATGTAGAGGGACAGTTGCACGGATTGCTTTGACCAACAGTATTCCGATATCCGTCTCCGAGACCACATCCTCGCCCGCCTCGACGCGCTCGACTAATCCCTTCCCCAATCCGCCGCCCCTTGCTATAGCAAACCTCTAATCAGTACAGAGGCCGTCCATGCCGCGTTATGAATACAAAGTTGTGCCCGCCCCCGCCAAGGGGTTGAAGGGCAAAGGTGTCAAAGGTGCTGAGGCGCGGTTTTCGCATGGGCTTCAGGAATTGATGAACGGGTTGGCGGGATACGGCTGGGAATATCAGCGGGCCGAGACCTTGCCATCGATTGAGCGCGCGGGTCTGACCGGGTCCACGACCGAATGGCGCAATGTGTTGGTATTTCGACGTC
>CALKXT010000188.1 GCA_938003685.1 uncultured Sulfitobacter sp.
GGAAAATCCGTCTACGATACCCTCAAACACTCGCTCTGCAGCAAAGGGGTCATCTGTGAGGAAATCGAGCAACTCGATGCCCTTGATGTATTCCATCACGATGTATGCCGTCTTAATTTCACGGTAGTCATAGTAGTTGAAAACTCGAACAATATTTTGATGATTTAAGCGAAAGAGTATTCTGGCTTCATCCCTAAATCGGTCAAGCAGTTCTGCATAAAGGGTATCGTTATCATCTTCTTTGAAGAATGGGCTGTACTTCTTGGCGACCAGATAAGTACCCATATCTTCGTCCCGCAAAAGAACGGTAGCTCCACAAGCCCCGGAGCCCAACTCATTTACAAAGGTGTATTTTGCAGGCCTGTTAAATTCAATCTCTTTGGCCATTTTTAATCCCCGGAGAATAAGTACTCCAATCAATACTCAAGATATTGGATTGTTGAAAGGCCAACCTAAACAAGAAAAAGGCGCAGCCACTACAGCCACGCCCCTTCAATTCTCTCAAACTTCGCCCCCTTACGGAGCCAAACCAGCTTACGCCAGTGAGATGTTTGTCGCTGATTCACGACCGTCGCGGCCGGCTTCGATGTCGAAAGTCACTTTCTGATCATCGGACAGACCTGTGAGGCCTGCTTGCTCAACCGCAGAGATGTGTACAAACACGTCTTTGCTGCCGCCATCGGGAGCGATAAAACCGAAACCTTTAGTTGTGTTGAACCATTTTACTGTACCAGTGGCCATTAGAGTATTCCTTAAGATGTGCTGCCCGCAGGATGCGGCAGGTCGGCTAAGTCAGTGATAGATCGTATGACTGAGCCGTAAGGAGCAGTAATGCCGATAGATATAGTAACGTCGCACTGCCCATCTGCGCCTTTGGCCGGGCAAAAGCAAGTGATTTAGATCAGAGTGGCTTTATCGGCGGATTTTCACTTTATACGCGCAGTACGGCCAATGCGATTGCCCTATACCGGATTCAAGCTAGCGAAGCTCCATATTTGAAGGCGTACGAGCCCGCAGGCGCACCAAGCCGATCAGTATTTGCCCCCCTATCGTACACACGGCAAACCACGCAGCAAACAAAGGCAACAGAACGTCCCACGGTGCGGTTTTAAGGTAGAGACTAGATCCCAAGGCCAAACCAGACGTCCAACAGAACATCGAAATGATCGCCACTTGCGAAGACAAAACGAGCGCACGACAAGGTAAGTCTACGACCGGACGCCCGATGTTCTTTTTCAATAGTGGTATGATGAATGTCCCAACCAACAACGCGTTGAACGACATCAGGACCATCAACCCCACCTTGACCCAAAGCTTGGGCGAAAATGCAGCGAGGTCGAAAGCGGTACGGACATAGATCAGGGCAAGTCCGGTGATCCAGAGCCCTGCAAACGCAATCGAAATCCAATGATGAAGACGCTTAACAGCGTCTATCTCTCTGACAGATATCGGGTCGCTGATGGTGCGCATGGTGCGATACTCATGGTACAACGCCGTTCCCATTCCCGCAGAAAAGCACACTAGATGCGCCGCGCGCAGGATATCAACATAGACCTGATCCAAAACCACTAAACCTACTATTACACTCGTTAACCCCGTTATGAAGGACGGTTAACAAATCAACTGACAGGTCGCGAGATTGTGTAGAAATCCAGCGTTCAATTAACCACGTGTTGATGCTTTACCAACACAGGTGACTGACACGCGGGACGTACCAATCACCTACATCCATTTTTCCGGCACAGGGATGCCAAGGTCAGATAGCTCGCCTTTGATACGGGTGACATCCTTGCGAAACAGGTTCGGGTAGAAATCCGGCATTGGGACAGAAACAGATTTCACCAACCGCCGCTCCAACAACCAGCGCGGATAGTTGAAAGGGGCAATTTCAAGAAACTGTTCAATCGCGCGCAGGCTGCCCATGGGGTCCGCGTTCATATCCTCAGATGATTGAACGCGCCACGTACCTTCCGGCAAGGATCTGCGCAATACATCGCAGGTTTGACCATACTCAGCTTGGCTCCAAACATGCTTTCTGCGCGCAAAAGCCTCAAAATCCTTTGGTTTCCAGGTGTCGAGTAGATGCAGTGATCGGGTCATATCAAGGTGGAATTTAGTATGGCTCCATAGCCGCTTTATCGGGTCTCTCAACGTGTACAACACCCTGAGTTTTTCAGTCTTGGCTGAAATATCGCGCCAGACATCACTTGGAAGTTGCGCTGAAAGGTTAGAGAATTCGCAAGCGTATGTTTCGCTCTCGGATAGAGGGAATAGACGTTTGAACCATGTGTCATCTACAGGATCGCTTAGGTAATTCTGAATCCATAGCGCGTCAGACGTAGATAACCCCTCAACGTCAAGTTTATGACGCGGCAAGAAACGCCTGACCCGGTTTTGAATGATGCGCTGCACACGCGATGTTGGCAGTTCTTTTTGCCCCGGTTCGCCACGCAAGATGGGAATGTATTTCTCTCGCGCTCTGGCATGCCTTACACTTTTCGATAAAGCCCCAGGCATTACGTGGCGATGGTGGAAATAATGTAACTCCTTTTCCGCACAAAAGTGCAGTTCGGGGTGACGCGACAGAATGGCAGATAACCACGTCGTCCCCGCTTTCATCGCACCGATGTTGAGGAATAGATTGTCAAATATCTTACTCACTAAAATTCACCTCATAATAGCGCAATATGTACACGAGACATCACATCGCTATCGAAATGCCCAAACCAACACAATCAGACTTAGCCAATGTTATCGCCTTCAGACATATTAGCGGGGCAAATTCACACACAGTCCAGCAACAAATAAAAAAGGCCCCCGGTTCTCACCGAGGGCCTTTCAATTCTTACGACACGTAGCCTTTACAGACCTGTGCTCACGTCAATTGTGTTGCCCTCTTCGAGCGTCACATAAGCCTTTTTCACGTCTTTACGACGGCCCATCTGGCCGCGGAAACGCTTGACCTTGCCTTTGGTGATAGTCGTATTAACGGCCTTCACCTTGACACCAAAGAGCGCCTCAACGGCCTCTTTGATCATTGGCTTGTTGCTCTCGATATCGACTTCAAAAACAACTGCGTTGTGCTCTGATGCCATCGTGGCTTTTTCAGTGATGATCGGCTTGCGGATCACGTCATAGTGGTTGTGCTTGGCGGTCATTTCAAACGGGCCTCCAGTGCTTCGATACCTGCTTTGGTGATCACAAGTGTATCACGTTTCAGGATATCATAGACGTTTGCACCCATCGTTGGCAGGATATCCAGACCTTCGATGTTACGTGCGGCTTGCAAAAACGCTTCATTCACGGTCGCGCCATCAATGATCAACGCGCGCTTCCAACCCAGGCTCTTCACCTGTTTGGCCAAAGCGGCAGTTTTCCCATCAGATGCTGCATCGTCAATGATGACCAATGATCCCGACTTCAACTTAGCAGACAGCGCATGACGCAGGCCAAGTTTACGGAACTTCTTAGTCAACTCGTGGCCGTGGCTACGTGGGGTTGGACCCTTGTAGATACCACCACCGCGGAAGATCGGTGCAGAACGTGCGCCGTGGCGTGCGCCGCCGGTGCCCTTCTGGCGATAGATCTTCTTGGTAGAGTAAGACACTTCACGACGCGTCTTTACCTTGTGCGTACCAGCTTGCGCATTGTTGCGCTGCCAGCGGACGACGCGGTGCAGGATATCGGCGCGTGGCTCAAGACCAAACAGGGCCTCGTCCAAATCAACCGAACCGGCCTTGCCGCCGTCGAGTTTGATGACATCTAGTTTCATGCGTCACCCTCTTTCTTTTCTGCTTCGGCTACAGCATCCGGCTTGTTGTCGGCTGCTTCTGCGGCTTCCATAGCGGCCTGTTCTTCGGCTGCTGCGGCGGCTGCGGCTGCTTCTGCTTCGGCTTCTGCGGCGGCGGCTGCGGCTTCTGCTGCTTTCGCGGCTTCTTTCGCGGCGGATGCCAATGCGGCAGGAACAATAGCATTCTCAGGGAACGGCTTCTTCACCGCATCCTTAACAGTCACCCAACCACCTTTGGAGCCGGGAACCGCGCCTTTGACCATGATCAAACCACGTGCTGTGTCAGTCTTCACAACTTCGAGGTTCTGCGTTGTCACGCGGGCAGCGCCCATGTGACCAGCCATTTTCTTGCCTTTGAAAACCTTACCGGGATCCTGACACTGACCTGTGGAACCATGCGAACGGTGTGAAATCGAAACACCGTGTGTCGCACGCAAACCGCCAAAGTTGTGACGCTTCATCGCGCCCTGAAAGCCCTTACCGATGGAAGTGCCTGCAACGTCGACATACTGACCAGCGAAATAGTGATCAGCAATGATCTCTTCGCCAACGTCCAGCATCGCATCCGCATCAATACGGAATTCTGCAACTTTACGCTTTGGTTCAACCTTTGCCGCTGCAAAGTGGCCGCGCATCGCTTGCGATGTACGCTTAACTTTTGCTGTACCTGCACCGAGCTGAACAGCCAAATAGCCGTCCTTTTCGAGGGTACGCTGTGCAACAACCTGAAGGTTATCGAGCTGAAGAACGGTTACAGGAATCTGCTTGCCGTCTTCCATGAACAGACGGGTCATGCCCATCTTTTTTGCAATAACGCCTGAGCGCAACATAATATTACCCTCCTACGCTTATGACTGCAGCTTGATCTCGACGTCCACACCAGCGGCCAAGTCGAGCTTCATCAGCGCGTCAACGGTCTGGGGGGTCGGATCAACGATATCCAGCAAGCGCTTGTGCGTGCGGATCTCGAACTGGTCACGGGATTTCTTGTCTACGTGGGGTCCACGCAAAACGGTGAATTTTTCGATCTTGTTCGGCAGCGGAATTGGACCGCGAACAGATGCGCCTGTGCGTTTGGCAGTGTTGACGATTTCCTGAGTGGAGGCATCAAGCACCCGGTAGTCAAACGCCTTCAGGCGGATGCGGATGTTCTGGCTAGCAGCCATGTGCATATCCCTTACATTTGGGATTTCAACGGATTGGAGGGGGAGCGCTCATCGCCCCACCTCATCGCGTCTTCGTTTTCAAGTGAAACGGGGCGCAATGGATGCACCCCGAGTCAGTAGGTGGGCTATAGGGGAGGATGGTGGGGGTGGCAAGGGGGGAGTTTGATGGATGAAAGATGATTGCAGCCAGCTGATCGGATGTCAGCATTGCGCGTGATACGGTCTTTGCGATCCAACCGGCGACCTCCAAACAATTCACTTAATCCCCTTTCTTGGCTAGAAGGTTGTTCCTAAGAGAAATGAGGGGTGTAGTTAACGTAATATCCTCATAAATCAGCCTCTATCCGCGACCTTGCCCACTACATCACTGACGGTATCCGAAACCTTATCCACCAATGTCTTTACTGTCCCATCGTCTAGCTTCGTTGGTTCTGTAGTTCCGTTCGCGTTTTGTTGTCCAAACATGCGCCGCACCAGTTCTGCTTTGATCGCCTGCTGTTCTTTTGAAGCCAAGCTTGCAATGAACGGGTCCAAGGCTTGCGTTTCAAGTGCGTAAGAGCGCAGCAACGTCTCGTTGTCGCGATGCATCTTCGATTGGCGGGACGTGTATCCCGCTGCGTAGAGAAAGATGGCTGTGAGTGACGACGCAGTGATTACGTCAGGCCAATTTACCCCTCCATCCTCTAGAGGAGCAAATCCAGACTGAATCTTAATGCCAAGCCATACCGCCGTAATCATAAGGCATCCGATGGAAGTGAACCGCCAAAAATTTGCGGCCTTTCCTTCGTCCTTTGCGCTCTTATGGTATCCACCCGTGACCGTTTCATCAGTCACCAAATCATGCAATTTTCGAATAGTTTCCTGCTTTTCGTGCATGTCCTTGTTGGCGCTTCCTGCCGATTGCTTGAAAGCCTCAAATGCGGTGTCAAAGAGCGTTTGTTGTTTGGCGAGGGTATCGGTTCGCTCTTGGTCAAACTTTTCCTGTTGTTCCTTAAGGTTTGTTGCAAACTTCTTCTCGCGTTCAATTTGTGCCGTAGAATATTCTTCTGCGCGTGTCGTTTGCTTTTCAGTAAAGTCGTCTTGCCATTCTGTCAGTTTGTCGTTTGCAGACGCATCCAGCCCGTCGAGTGCTTGCTTCAATGCCGCCGCTTTCTCGCTAACCCCCGTCAATTCTGCCTCATGCTTTGTAAAGCGTTTGTCTGTGTCGTTTGCGGTGGCTTCCATTGAAGAGGCAAAGGAGCCAAAAGCCGCTTGAGCGATCTGAATTGCCTCTTTGGATTCCTGCGGGCGGGACATTGCCGCAAGATAATAGGTGTTCGCCACCTGCGCTGTCGCTTGGTCGTTCGCAGCGCGTAGTTGGGCAATAGCTGGGTTGGCTGAATAGGCTTTAAGCTGCCCAAGCACATGGGGGGTGAAATGCTGGTGAATTTGGTCCAGAAACTGTTTGGGATAAAACTCTGGGTCCAACCCGGCGACAACTTCGCGCAAATTGCCCAACACATTCTTTAATCGTCGCCGTTCATCCTCAAACGCCGCGTCCGTGTCTTCGGCTTTTGCTTCCAAGTATTCGTCAGCCTGATTTAATAGCTGGTGGATGGGGTGTTTATCAAATTCGTCAGACCAACGGGACACTACAAATTCCTTCAATTCACGCACTTGGCACAAGATATAGGCGAATTATCGCTCAACTCCAAGGAGCGATGTAGGGCTAGCGCAGTCGGAAGAATGGTTCTGGGCACCACTAACAGAAGGAGCGCTCTTTCCACGGCGTTGCAGCTGACCGCTACGTCTACGCATTATTATTTCACGTCTGTCAATGTAGCGATGCGCCGAAACCAGCAGTTCGATCAGAACTAGTCAAGGTCGGCTTCGTCCGCAAAGCTGCCAATCAATAATTAGCTAAGTTGTCCGATCAGGAATTCAAAAAGGCCGCCCCGTGTGGAGCGGCCTTTTGTTTGTCATAACACCTGTGTGCCGACACCTTGTTCTCGTGACCCTTTTTGAGAAGAGTTCAAAAAGGCACTGCCACAAGGCGTTGGGAGGCATGCAAAAGGCCGCAGCGTTCACCGCTACGGCCATTCTTTATTCTAACATCAGCACCCGGTCACGATGGGTGTGTCCGCCCTGCTCTCATCGCTCCTCAAGGGGAGCGACTGCCACAGGGCACCCACCGGGTTCGATCTAAAATTACTCAGTAATTTTAGATACGACCCCCGCACCCACAGTCCGGCCACCTTCGCGGATGGCGAAGCGCAGGCCGTTTTCCATGGCGATTGGCGCGATCAGCTCAACGCCGAAGGACACGTTGTCGCCTGGCATGACCATTTCTGTGCCTTCAGCCAGCTGAACCGTGCCCGTCACGTCCGTGGTACGGAAGTAAAACTGTGGACGGTAGTTGGCGAAGAATGGCGTGTGACGGCCACCTTCTTCTTTGGTCAAGATATACGCCTCAGCTTCGAACTTGGTGTGCGGCATAACGGAGGACGGCTTACAAAGAACCTGACCACGCTCAACACCTTCACGGTCCACACCGCGCAGCAATGCGCCGATGTTGTCGCCTGCTTCACCACGGTCCAGCAA
>CALKXT010000189.1 GCA_938003685.1 uncultured Sulfitobacter sp.
CCGCGCTTTTGGTGCGATTTTCTTGAGGTCGATACCGCCTTCTTTGTGAGTGGTCAGCGGATCTAAATGCACACCACGATAACTTAGCGTCGCTTTGTTGCCATCAAATGTGGCAAGGCTATGAACCCGCCATTCTTTATCATCACGATCTGGATAATCCTCGTGCGCGTGGGCACCACGGCTTTCCTTGCGCGCCGCAGCCGCAGTGATCGTTGCTGTGGCGTTTGGCATCAGGTTTGCCAATTCCAGCGTTTCCATCAGATCAGAGTTCCAGACCAATGAACGGTCCGTAACGCTTACATCATCCATCTTGTCCGCAACTTCGATCATCTTGAGGCGGCCCTCTTCCAATGTCTTGTCCGTGCGGAACACAGCCGCGTCTGCCTGCATGGTTTTTTGCATTTCCAGACGTAGATCAGCGGTTGAAACGCCACCCTTGGCGTTGCGCAGTCCATCAAAGCGATCAAAAGCCGCATCAACGGATTTCTGGTTTGGCGTTGGGACCGCAGTTTTTGGATCAACAATCTCTGCTGCACGAATTGCAGCGGCGCGCCCAAAGACCACAAGGTCGATCAGTGAATTTGACCCCAAACGGTTGGCACCGTGCACCGAGGCACAACCGGCCTCACCTACAGCCATCAGGCCCGGTGAAATCGCGTCAGGTTTGTCCGCCGTTGGGTTCAACACCTCACCCCAATAGTTCGTCGGGATGCCGCCCATGTTGTAGTGTACGGTTGGCAAAACCGGGATCGGCTCTTTCGTCAGGTCGACGCCCGCAAAGATACGTGCGCTTTCGGAAATACCCGGCAAGCGCAGGTCTAGTGTTTCAGGTGGCAAGTGGTTCAGGTGCAAATGAATGTGGTCTTTGTTCTCGCCCACACCGCGACCTTCGCGTATTTCCATCGTCATACAGCGGCTAACCACATCGCGTGATGCGAGGTCTTTGTAGGTCGGCGCATACCGCTCCATGAAACGCTCGCCCTCAGAGTTGGTCAGGTATCCACCTTCGCCGCGTGCGCCTTCAGTGATCAAACACCCAGCACCGTAGATGCCTGTGGGGTGGAACTGCACAAATTCCATATCCTGCAATGGCAAACCCTGACGTGCGACCATGCCGCCACCGTCGCCTGTGCAAGTGTGTGCAGATGTGGCCGAGAAATAGGCGCGGCCATAACCACCCGTCGCCAGTACAACCATTTTGGCCGAGAATAGGTGCATCGTGCCATCATCAAGTTTCCAACACAGCACGCCTTGGCACACGCCATCATCGGACATGATCAAATCAATGGCGAAATATTCGATGTAGAATTCTGCGTTGTGCTTGAGCGACTGCCCATAGAGCGTATGCAAGATCGCGTGGCCTGTGCGGTCAGCCGCTGCACAGGTCCGCTGTACGGGGGGGCCTTCGCCAAATTCGGTTGTGTGACCACCAAAGGGGCGCTGATAAATCTTGCCCTCTTCTGTGCGCGAAAACGGCACGCCGTAGTGTTCCAGCTCGTATACCGCCTTGGGCGCTTCGCGCGCGAGGTATTCCATCGCGTCGGTGTCGCCCAACCAATCTGACCCCTTAACCGTGTCATACATATGCCACTGCCAATTGTCGGGGCCCATGTTGGACAGCGACGCGGCAATGCCACCTTGCGCAGCTACCGTGTGTGAACGTGTCGGGAATACTTTGGAGATACAGGCAGTTTTCAGCCCCTGCTCTGCCATGCCAAGGGTCGCGCGCAGGCCAGCGCCGCCAGCTCCCACAACAACAACATCGTATTCGTGCGTTTCATATTCATATGCGGCCATCTTGGCGGTCTCCCGTGGGGCAGTATTTTGTTTAAAGGGCCAGTTTGGCGATGGCGAAAACACCAACCGCTGCGGCACCATAAGAAAGGCATGTCATCACGATCAGTGCGATCTTTTGGCTCAACCCATGCACATAGTCTTCGATCAAGGTTTGCACACCATCGTTGAAATGCTTGAAACCGACAAACAACGTCAACGCCGCGATGATCGCGGGGAACGGACGGCTGTAATAGGCGAGAATTTCCTCATAGGTCCCGCCAAGTGCAGACCCAAAGGTAAAGACAAAGAACGGGATCAAGATCAGCAGCGCAACCGAGCTGACTTTCATCGACCATGCATGTGCAGTGCCAGATTTTGCCGAACCAAGGCCAGCAGCGCGTTTGCGATCAGTAAGATATGCCATGTGTGCGCCCCTTAAACGATGACGACAGTGAGAAGGGTAAGAACAACTGACCCCACAATACAAGCCCAGCCCAGCTTTTCGGCCGTTGGGATATCAAGCGCATAGCCATTATCCCAGATCAGATGCCGTACACCTGCAAGCGTGTGATACCAAAGCCCCAGCACTGAGAAGAACATGACAAGATCACCGAACCAGCTGGTGACAAACCCGTTCACGAAGTCAAAGTATCCCGGCCCTGTTGCTGCGGCCAAAAACCACCATACAATCATAAGTGCCGCGACCAGCATCGCGTTGCCTGTGATCCGCGTCAAAATTGACGACATCGAAGTCAGTTGCGGGCGGTATATCGTCAAATGCGGGCTTAAGGGGCGATTGCCCCGGTTCACATCGGCCATGATTCAGGTCCTTTGTCGGCTAGCGTTGTCTATGTGATAGCGTTTTTTACGCGACTGTCACGTGGGCTGAGGCAATTAGAGCAAGGATTTCCACCCTTGCAGGGTAAATTTATCTTGAAAATTCGCTTGAATGGCAAATATGTGATCACACAGTTTTACCCTGTGATCACAAGCTATCTCGGTGGGAGGTGCAAACTGAACTGTTTGGTGGTTTCACGTTGCAGTTTACGCCTGATCTGTTCGGGATACTCTTCAAATCCATTTGCTGTGACCACAAACGCGCCCTCGCCCACGATCAGGTTTTCGTAAAAATAGGCTGTTAAGTCAGTATCATCTGTTTCAATAGCCAAGGCATTCACCAATATACCGCGTGCGCGCAACGCGGTGCGCAAAGACATCGGTTCCACCCCTTCGTTAGATATCCCGTCACCAGACACATCAATCACTTTGCGCCGACAGAGCGGAACAGCGTCAAAGGCCTGCATCGCCAATGACAGCGCCTCACCAATTGCTGTCGAGTAATTGCGCCACAACCTTGGATCTGTTGCAATGGCATCGGCCAGTTTGGCAACATCGCCATGCGAGGTGATCCTTGTCCAAGGTACGGTAAGTTCCTGCCGCGACGACCCGGACCATTGCACCAAAGCAATCGCAGCGTTTTGATCAACCAGCGCATCAGCGACAATGCCATCCCGCAACGCAGTCGCAAGACCGTCCATTTGAACCCGGTATTCCGTCCGATCAACAGAGCCGGACACATCCACCGCAAGGATCAACGCAAGGCCACAGGCCATGGCCTTTACTGGCGACAGAAGGGCCATGAAGATCAATACAAAACGCATAAGAAATACCTAACCTGAAAGGGTATCTTATGCATCTCACTTTCTGAGGATCATCATAAATTCGTTGCCACAATTTAATCTCAGACTTAGGCTTACCCCCATTAAACTGTATTTTTAGGTCAAGGAAATGATGAAATGAATGTCGCATTACACAACACATCCCCCCATTCAGCTTATGATGGATTAAACTATGTCGATCACGTTACACCCTATGACCCCAAGGCAGATCGACCCCTTTTCGACGCCATTGCAGAGGCCCTTCACCAGCACGACGCCTTAAATGTTTTTGGTATCTGCCTACTTCATAGCCATTTCGAGGTGGCCGCTGAGGAGGTGGTTTGGGAAACCTTCGACGCACAGCGTAACAGCCTTGATGTCAAAGTTGTAAATGGCGGGCCTGACATGGCAGAACTGCCTGCAATATCTTGGCGCTTCACCAACGGGCAATTCTGCGCGCTTACCCATGGCTCGCTTGGGTTAGAACCTGCTGAATTGGAACAACATAAGCCGCTTTTGGCTGACGTTGCAGAAATCCTTGTTCGATTTGATGTAGAGCAGCGGTTTGGCATTTCAGTCTTCAATCGCGGTATCGTGGCACACCTTGGGCGGTCTCACATTGAATACACCGATGAAAAGTCGCGCATTCAAGCCCTTACACCGCAGTGGCGAGGTCCAAAGTTCACCCAAAAGAAGTTCTTGCAAACGTCATGGAACTTCTCGCGTGCCCCTCTTTGGAAACGGCCTTTTGGTGTGTGGTCGACCCCAGTGTGCCCCACCGAGTGTTTGGTCGGTGATGTACACGGGCCATGGCATACTGGCTGATCACCTGATTTACGCGAATAGCGATTACACCGTGATAGGGATGATCAGCAACTTTCGCAGTCGTCACAAAAAAAGCGCGCCCTAACGGCGCGCTTTAATCAGTGACTTGGACAAATTGCTTACTTCAGGCTGTCATCGATGCCTTTACACGCATCAACCAAGCCTTTGACGGCATTGACAGAGTTATCAAACATCGCCTGCTCGTCTTTGTTCATTGCAATCTCGACGACACGCTCAACACCGCCCGCGCCGATTACTGTTGGCACACCAACATAGAAACCATCCAAGCCATAAGCACCGTCTACATACGCCGCACAAGGCAACACGCGCTTTTGATCCTTGAGATAGCTTTCAGCCATCTCAATCGCAGAGGTTGCAGGCGCATAAAACGCAGAACCCGTTTTCAGCAGGCCAACAATCTCGGCACCCCCATCACGGGTACGCTGTACAATTGCGTCCAGTTTGTCCTGTGTTGTCCAACCCATTTTCACCAGATCAGGCAATGGGATGCCGCCAACAGTTGAATAGCGCACCAGCGGTACCATTGTGTCGCCGTGGCCACCCAAAACAAACGCAGTCACATCGCGCATGGATACGTTGAACTCAGAGGCAAGGAAGTGACGGAAGCGTGCAGAATCAAGAACACCGGCCATGCCGCAGACTTTTTCATGGGGCAAACCAGAAAATTCGCGCAACGCCCAAACCATCGCATCAAGCGGGTTGGTGATACAGATCACGAATGCGTTTGGCGCATGCTTGGCGATGCCTTCGCCAACAGATTTCATCACCTTAAGGTTAATGCCCAAAAGATCGTCACGTGACATGCCCGGCTTGCGTGCAACGCCGGCGGTAACGATACAAACGTCTGCGCCCGCAATGTCTGCGTAATCGGACGTGCCTGACATAGCCGCATCAAAACCTTCGGACGGGCCTGATTCTGCGATGTCGAGGGCTTTGCCTTGTGGCAGACCATCAGCGATGTCGAACATGATCACATCGCCCAGTTCTTTAACTGCTGCGAGGTGTGCGAGCGTGCCACCGATATTTCCGGCACCGATAAGTGCGATTTTGGCTCTTGCCATGGTAGAGTCTCCGACTGGGTTACGTTGAGGGCGGGATAACGAAATGCGAAGGGCCGTGCAAGTTGCGCCACCAATTGGTTATAAATCGTGAAGTATCCTGGGCGTTGTGTGTGGCATAAACTCGCATTAACTTATTAAAAGAACCGTAAACGAGCGGCATTTTGCGCACCCACTATAAGATGGCGGGTGATGTAGAGACACAATTCAAAGTAGGTGCCGCCATTCATCCGCAGATCCTGACCCTTGATTTATGGTTCTTTTGTGTGGCCGCACCTGCCGTGCTGTTTGCAGGCATCTCAAAGGGCGGCTTTGGCTCTGGGGCTGCATTCGCTGCGGCCTCGATTCTCGCATTGGTGATCGAACCGGGCATGGCTTTGGGGGTGATGCTGCCGCTTTTGATGCTGATAGATGCCAGTTCTCTGCGGCCCTATTGGCGCCAATGGAGTTTACCAGACACCAAGTTATTATTGATTGGCGGCCTACCGGGGGTCGTGGCCGGGGCGCTGCTGTATCAAGTGGCATCTGCTGATTTGTTTCGCTTGCTGATCGGCGGCGTATCTCTTGGGTTCGTCCTTTGGCGTTTGGCGTTGGGGTCCGGTCTTATAGGCTTTGCCAATTCCCGGATGCCAGATTGGGCGGGATTGTTCTGGGGTGCCATTGCCGGGTTCACAACTTTTGTCAGTCACGCAGGTGGACCACCTGCGTCCATGTTTTTGCTGTCACGTGGCCTAAGCAAGACGCAGTTCCAAGCCACAACAGTGTTGTTATTTTGGATCCTGAACATCATCAAATTCTTCCCCTATGCCGCCTTGGGCATGTTCACGGCCCAAACTTTTCTGGCAAACCTTGTACTTGCGCCATTTGCGCTGCTGGGGACATGGCTGGGTGTGCGTGCGCATCACCTCGTGCCAGAGCGAGCGTTCTTTGCCCTTACATATGTCTTGCTGAGCCTGACGGGGACCAAATTAATCTGGGATGGCTTGATGTAAAAAAGGTGGGCAATTGCCCACCTCAATGTTTACATATTTTCGGTCATGTTGAGACGTTATGCATCACTGTCGTTGGCAGGCAGGGCTTCAGCCAATTCCTCAAAGGCTTGACCAGAGGCAACCAAACAGGTCATTCCGCCCGGCGCTGTAACTGTGATCGTCCAACTGCCCGTTTCCACAGAAGCAAACACTTCGACCACCGCGTTGTTAGAGCCGATCCCAACCGATTGGCGGACCTCGCCGTATCCTTCGGCCAACCGTGTCACGACGGCCTCTCGCGGGCCACAACTCCGGCCTTGTGCAGCCACATCCGTTGTTGTGGCCAACAATAGGGCCGCGGCAGCAGTCAAAGCGGCAAGGTGAAATATCTTTAGCGTACGGTTCATTGCTCTTTGCCTTCATTCGAAAGGCGCAGCCCTGTTTTGATGGCCGAACCGGCATTTTACCGGCATGGCCGGGGCAGCCCCGGTTTATCCAATTGTCTGCATCCCCTTTTTCAAAGAATTTTGAGGCCTTCATACAGCGGCCTTTCTTGTTGGATGCGACACGTCAAACCTGCGGCTAAGACCTGAAATATTGGTTAACGAAGCGCTCTAATGCCCGTTGCATTTGATATTTGCTGCGCTGCGGCGCGAATACACTTGAACTATTCGGCTAAAAATGCCCCTTTGCGCGCAACAATCTTAGCCATCGACCATATCGGAGCCTACCCATGTCCAAACTCACCCGCCCCTTGCGCTCTGTCCTGTATATCCCCGGCTCAAAATCCCGCGCCTTGGAAAAGGCACGCACCTTGGGCTGCGATGCAATCATCTTTGATCTCGAAGACGCCGTGAGCCCGGATGAAAAGATCAGCGCACGCACCACGCTGGCAGATGCTTTGGCAGAAGGCGGCTATGGTGCGCGCCTTAAGGTGATCCGCATTAATGGTTTGGATACTGAATGGGGCGCTGATGATGCCCGCGCCGCTGCAAAAATGAAACCAGACGCGATTTTACTGCCCAAGGTTGGCAACCCGGCTGACCTTGAAGCGCTTGCAGACATCGTCGGTGACATCCCGCTTTGGGCAATGATGGAAACCCCCGGCGCGATGTTGAACGCCGCTGCGATTGCGGCGCACCGCCAGTTGCAAGCCATGGTCATGGGTACAAATGATCTGGCAAAAGACCTGCAAACCCGGTTCCGCGCGGACCGTCTGCCATTGATGACTTCACTAGGTCTTTGCCTGCTGGCCGCCAAGGCGCATGACTGTGCAATCATTGATGGCGTTTATAATGCGTTCAAGGACGACGAGGGTCTGCGTGTTGAATGTGACCAAGGACGCGACATGGGGTTTGACGGCAAAACCCTGATCCACCCTGCACAGCTTGATATCGCCAATGCCGCCTTTTCCCCATCCGAGGAAGAGGCCGACCTGGCCCGCCGCCAAATCGCAGCCTTTGACGAAGCACACGCCGCAGGCCAAGGTGTTGCCGTGGTCGATGGCCGCATTGTTGAAAATCTGCATGTTGCAACTGCCCGTGAAACACTGGCAAAACTAGATGCAATTGCAGCCCTGAACGCGGAGTAACTTCATGCTATTATTGATCATCGGCCTTATCCTTTGGGTGGCTGCGCATTTCTTCAAACGGGTGCTGCCAGAACAGCGCGCAAGCATGGGTGACAAAGGCAAAGGCTTGGTCGCAATTGGCGTCGTTGCTGCGTTGCTCTTGATCATCTTTGGGTATCGCGCTGCGGACTTTATCGTTGTGTGGTCGCCACCCACGTTCATGACCCACATTAATAATGCGCTGATGATCCTTGCGCTTTGGGTCTATGGCTCATCT
>CALKXT010000190.1 GCA_938003685.1 uncultured Sulfitobacter sp.
CACCATGGTGATTGCGACAGTAACACGCCAACTCGATCACCCGGCGCAACGCGGTTCAGCAAGGTGCGCGCCAAACCATCAACCATCAACCCCAGATCACCAAAACTGATGTCGCGGCGTGCATCACGCGTCACATCAACAATCGCCAGCGCATGAGAAGGATGCGCCAAACACTGCGCGGCCATGTTCAAACGCGTGGGAATGTCCCAACTTTGATCTTTATGAAGCCCCGGCAAGCGCATCTCAGTTGCAGCACAAAGGGTTTTCTAAACCGAATATCAAAATATCAATCATTCTAGTTCCCTATGTAGCTCTCTAAGGCGCGCTACTCTATTTGAAGAAAGCTGATTATAACGTATCCAGCCTGAATATGCGCTCATTGATCCACCCGCATATCGCCGCGTTGCAGCCGCCGATTCAGTTTTTCTAAATCCTAACCAATTGCGTTGGGAGGCCAGAGTTTCGGCATATTCGGTTGGTGATGCTTTTTGTTTGATCATCGACCAAATTACATTCATTTCCCGGTCCAGCACATTCGAAACGACCCCACCACAAATCGAAAATCCAGCCGTTGTTTCTCCGTGAGGAGATATATCCGTACATGTATCAAACAGAGAAGAAGCGCACATACTGTCGCTTTCGAAACCATGGTTTTTACGTAAACACGTAGTCAATTGAGTGCTCAGAAAAACCTCAATATGTTGGTGGTCGGATGGCGTACCATATTCTTGTGCAGATACCGGTGAAGACCAGAGCATAACCATAACAGAGAGAGTTTTCACCCCATCGCCCCCATCATCTCGCGACCAATCAACATGCGGCGGATTTCTGATGTGCCTGCACCAATCTCCATCAGCTTGGCATCACGGAAAATGCGGCCCACAGGATTGTCAGATAGATATCCGGCCCCGCCCATCGCTTGAACCGCTTGGTGCGCCTGCACCATCGCCTGCTCAGAGGCATATAGACAACACGCCGCCGCATCCTGACGGGTGACGTCACCGCGATCGCAGGCTTTGGCGACCTCATACACATAGGCGCGCGCGGAATTCATCGCGGTGTACATATCCGCCATTTTACCCTGCATCAGTTGGAACGATCCAATCGGTTGCCCAAACTGTTTACGCTCGGCCATGTAGGGCATGATTTCGTCCAAACAGGACGCCATGATCCCAAGGCCAATACCCGCCAACACCACGCGTTCATAATCAAGCCCGGACATCAGAACACGCACACCGCGTCCCTCTTCGCCCAGCACATTCTCAAACGGCACTTCACAATCGTCAAAGATCAATTCAGCCGTGTTTGACCCGCGCATCCCCAATTTGTCGAAATGCGGTGAGGTGCTAAATCCCTTCATCGACTTTTCGATCAGGAACGCGGTGATGCCCTTTGACCCCGCCTCTGGGTCTGTCTTTGCATAAACCACCAAAGTTTCCGCATCTGGGCCATTGGTGATCCAGTATTTATTGCCTGACAGACGATAATGATCGTTCCGCTTTTCCGCGCGCAACTTCATGCTGACAACGTCACTGCCCGCGCTGGTTTCGGACATCGCCAAGGCCCCAACATGTTCACCAGAACACAGCTTGGGCAGGTATTTTGCCTTTTGCTCATCCGTGCCGTTCAATTTGATCTGGTTCACACATAGGTTTGAATGCGCCCCATAGGATAGTGATACAGAAGCTGACGCACGCGCGACTTCCTCCACAGCAACCGTATGGGCAAGATAGCTCATCCCGGTGCCGCCAAATTCTTCGTCCACGGTCATCCCCAGCAAGCCAAGCTCGCCCATTTCAGTCCAAAGTTCAGATGGAAACTCGTTGTTCTTATCAACACTAGCGGCCATAGGCTTGACCCGTTCCTGCGACCAACGATGCACCATATCGCGCAGGGCATTCACATCTTCACCTAGATCAAATTGCATGCTGGCGTTGAACATTATCTTTCCCCGAATTTATTGAACACTTGTTCATTACTTACAAGCGCGCCCTGATTCCGTCAACAGTTTTGCAGAGCCCTGCATAAACCCTCCAGCCACTTCAGTGCGCAGAAAGTCAGATCAATGGGTCAGTCGCCTGCTTGATATACTGCGCTGACCTCGCCTTTGATGATCCGCGCAATTGATGCGCAATCCTCAACGCTAAAGGTCAATGGCACCCGCATATCGACGATCCCGGCCAAAATCGCGTCACTCGCCGGCATCCGGGGTGCATCGACATAGCGCCATGAATCATAGCGGCTGGTAAAACCCACAGGCTCCGCGCCGCCAAACCATTTCAACTCGACCCCGCGCGCAGCGCAGCGTTTCAAGGCTTCTGTAACGGCCTCCTCTGACCAGTCCTTTAGCAAGAACTGAATGGAGGATCCGACAATCACCTCTTGTGCGGGACGATCAATGACTGTCAGGCCCGGCGTATCGCGCAAGCCCTTTTCAACCGCGTAATACCGTTCATTCCAGCGGTCGCGTTGCGCATCTAGCTTGCGCAACTGTGGCCGCAAAATCGCCGCACGCAGGTTATCCATGCGCCCCGAGATATTGGGCGTTTCATAACGGATTTGCGCAAACGCCTCTTTCGGCGGGCCCGCTGCGTGGCGTTCATACAACATATAAGACCCCGACAGCATAATCGCGCGCGCCGCGACCTCTGCGTCATCGGTCACAAACAACCCACCCTCGCCTGAATTCACGTGCTTATAGGTCTGGCAGGAATAGCACCCAACCTTGCCTTGGGTTCCAGACGCAACGCCCCTCCAAGACGCCCCCATCGTATGCGCGCAATCCTCGATCACTGTGACACCCGCACCATCACAGATCGCCATCAAGGCATCCATATCTGCCAAATGCCCGCGCATATGGCTGAGCAACAGGACGTCCGCTTGTCCCACCTTGGCGGCGAGATCACCCAGATCAATGACCAATTGGTCCGTCACCCCGACAAAGATCGGGATCGCGCCCACAGCGGCAATGGCCCCTGGCACTGGGGCCAGCGTAAACGTATTGGTCAGCACCTTGTCACCCGGTTTGACGCCAACCGCACGAAGCGCCGTCGCCATCGCGTAACCACCCGACGCAACAGCAAGGCAATATTTCGCACCAACCTGCGCGGCAAACTCTTGTTCCAAGAGCGCCGTTTCCGCGACCTCACCCGCCACCGTATTATATCGGTGCAGCCGCCCATGGCGCATCACCGCAACTGCGGCCTCAATCCCGTCCTCTGGGATTGGCTCTTGCTGCGTAAAACTGCCTTTGAAAACCTCACTCATGCCGCGACCTTTCCGATCAGGCGCTCAACAATGCCATGCAGGTCGACATAATCATCCAACAATGCCTCAGGTTCTAGGGCGGCCATGTCACCGCCCGCCGGACCAAATGTCACCAAGACACAGGGCACCCCCGCTGCGCGTGCAGTTTTACGATCTGTATCCGTGTCACCAATCAAAATGCATTGCGCCGGATCACCACCCGCACGCCGCGCGGTTTCAAACAAATGTTCTGGATCGGGTTTACGCACAGCCAACGTATCCGCCCCCAGCATCGATCCGAACACATCCCGCACGCCCAAGCGCGTCAGCAACAGATCTGCCAAGCCTTCGGGTTTGTTGGTGCAAATCGCGACGCCGTAACCGGACGACTTGAGCAACTCAACGGAATCCATCGCGCCGGGATACAACACCGTGTGACTGTCGATGTCGCGCGCATAAGCCTCAAGCAGCATCGGGTAATATTGGTCTAATATCGCGGCATCATTGTCGCGCCCCAACCGCTGTAATCCGAGACTAAGCATCGCACGCCCCCCCCGTAACGCCGTAGCCGCATCGTTGGCGGCATCCAACATATCGCTCTCACCCATATCGCGAAAACAAGCGTTCGCAGCAGAAATCAGATCACCGCTGGTGTCCGCCAATGTCCCATCCAAATCAAAAACAACTGTCTTCACGATATTCTCCCATTGGCGGTTCCCCGCCGCCCACACACTGTGCGATGTTGCAACCCGCAACCTAGTTTGATTGCCGCGCCCTTGCGCCTTTGTGCGAAGCGCGTAAAGAGAATGCAAGAGTGAGCATAAAGAGACCAAACATGAAAACTGCACTGATCATCCTTGCCGCAGGCAAAGGCACGCGGATGAACTCGGACCTGCCAAAGGTTCTGCACCCTATCGCCCACGCGCCGCTGTTGGAACATGCCATGGCATCCGGTGCGGCATTGGATCCCGCCCGCATTGTCGTTGTGGCGGGTCACGGCATTGATCAGGTACGCGCTGCGGCCTTGGCATTTCATGAAGGCTCGGAAGTTGTTGAACAAACAGAACAGCTTGGCACAGCCCACGCAGTTGATCAGGCCAAAGATGCGCTGGCGGGTTTTGACGGCATGGCTGTGGTCCTGTTTGGTGACACGCCATTCGTACAACCCGAAACACTCGAAAAAATGCACAGCGCCTTGGCCAGCCACGATGTGGTTGTGCTGGGATTTGAGGCCGCTGACCCGGCCCGCTATGGCCGCCTGATCCTGCAAGGCGAAACATTGCAGCGGATCGTAGAATTCAAGGATGCCTCAGAAGAAGAGCGCGCCATCACCCTGTGCAACAGTGGCGTCATAGCCTGTAAATCAGAGCTTTTGTTTGATCTGATCAAAGATGTAGGCAACGACAACGCCTCAGAAGAATACTATCTTACCGATATTATCGGTATCGCACATGCGCGTGGTTTGTCAGCAACGGCTGTGACCTGTGATGAAGCCGAGACCATGGGCGTGAATTCACGCTCTGATCTGGCCTTGGCCGACGCTGCCTTTCAAAAACGTGCGCGGGCGGCGTTGATGGACGACGGCGTGACCCTGATGGCACCTGAAACGGTTTATTTGGCGCGCGATACCTATATTGGCCGCGATACGGTGATTGAACCGAACGTGGTCTTTGGCCCCGGCGTCACGGTTGAATCCGGTGCCACCATCCGCGCGTTTTCACACCTTGAAGGATGCCACGTGTCGCGCGGCGGTATCATTGGCCCTTACGCGCGCCTACGTCCCGGTGCTGAATTGGCCGAAGATGTGCGCGTTGGCAATTTTGTTGAAATCAAGAATGCCCAAATCGCGGAGGGTGCCAAGGTCAATCACCTAAGCTACATCGGTGATGCGACGATTGGGAGTAAATCCAACATCGGCGCGGGTACAATCACCTGTAACTACGACGGCGTTCTCAAACATCACACCCACATCGGTGAGCGGGTCTTTATTGGGTCCAACACCATGCTGGTCGCGCCTGTTTCAATCGGGGATGAAGCCATGACCGGATCGGGTTCTGTCATCACCTCAGACGTTGAACCGGGGGCCTTGGCCCTGTCGCGCGCACCGCAAATCGAAAAAGCGGGCATGGCGCGAAAATTGTTGCAAATGTTAAAGGCCAAAAAGGCCAAAGCCCAGAGAGGCAGTTAAAAATGTGTGGAATTGTAGGGGTCTTAGGCAACCACGAAGCAGCGCCTATACTGGTTGAGGCGCTCAAACGTCTCGAATATCGCGGCTATGACAGCGCCGGTATTGCCACTGTGAACGCTGGCACATTGGCCCGCCGCCGGGCGGTTGGAAAACTGGTCAACCTTAGCGATCTATTGGTACACGAACCGCTTGCTGGTAAATCTGGCATTGGTCACACCCGCTGGGCCACTCACGGCGCCCCAACAGTGACCAACGCCCACCCCCATCAGGCCGGTGGCGTGGCGGTTGTACACAACGGTATCATCGAGAATTTTCGCGAGTTGCGCGCGGAACTTGCCGAACATGGCGTGAAATTTGTCACTGAAACCGATACTGAAACCGTGGCGCTGCTGACCCAGCATTATATGGCTGGTGGGAGCGACCCTGTTGAGGCGGCAACCAAGACCCTTGAACGGCTCGAAGGTGCATTTGCTTTGGCATTCTTGTTTGATGGTCATGACGACCTGATGATCGCGGCGCGCAAGGGGTCACCCCTTGCCATTGGCTATGGTCACGGCGAGATGTTTGTCGGCAGCGATGCAATTGCGCTGTCCCCAATGACCGACCGTATCAGCTATCTTGAGGAAGGCGACCGCGCCGTCATCACCCGCACTTCGGTTGAGATCACCGATGCCAACGGATCGATTGCCAACCGTGCGATCAAGACAATTCAGATTGATGCGACCCGTATCGACAAGGCGGGCCACAAGCACTTCATGGCCAAGGAAATTGCTGAACAGCCAGCCGTGATCAGTGCGGCCTTATCGCATTACCTCACCGCAGACGGTGAGATCACACTACCCGGCAAGGGGTTTGATTTTTCCACCATCGACCGGATCACCATGGTCGCTTGTGGCACGGCGTCTTATGCCTGTCTGACTGCAAAATATTGGTTCGAACAAATCGCCCGCCTGCCCGTTGAGGTAGATGTGGCATCCGAATTCCGTTACCGCGAACCACCGATCCCAGCCCGCACCATGGCGCTGTTCGTCAGCCAGTCTGGCGAAACCGCTGACACTCTTGCGGCCCTGCGTTATTGCGAGGGCAAAGCCAGCACCATCACATCTGTGATCAACGTGCCTGAATCCTCAATCGCGCGCGAAAGCGATCTGGCGTTGCCGATCTATGCAGGTGTCGAGGTTGGTGTGGCCTCAACCAAAGCGTTCACTTGCCAGCTTACCGTTTTGTTCATGTTGGTCCTGAAAGCCGCCCGTGATCGCGGCGTATTGAATGAAGAACAAATTGCGGATCACATCAGCGCGCTGCGCGGGTTGCCCTCAATTATCAACGCCAGCCTTGAGCAAAACGACACAATGCGCGCCGCAGCCCGCAAGCTCGCCTCTGCGCGAGACGTCCTGTTTCTGGGCCGCGGACAGATGTACCCGCTCGCCCATGAAGGTGCGCTAAAACTAAAAGAAATCAGCTATATACACGCCGAAGCTTATGCATCAGGTGAACTCAAGCATGGGCCCATCGCATTGGTTGACGAAAACGTACCCGTGGTGGTCATGGCCCCGCGTGACGCCCTGTTTGATAAAACCGTCAGCAACATGCAAGAAGTCATGGCGCGCAAGGGCAAGGTCATCCTGATCTCCGATGCCAAAGGATTGGCCGAGGCCAGCGAAGGCGTTTGGGCCAGTATCGAAATGCCTGCCATTGCAGATGCGCTTGCCCCGATCCTCTATGCCATCCCGGCGCAATTGCTGGCCTATCACACCGCAGTTGCAAAAGGCACAGATGTGGATCAGCCCCGCAACCTCGCCAAATCGGTAACGGTAGAGTAAGCACCGCACAGAAGCCGAAAATGTATTCGCCAAATGGGTCGCGATCCCCGCGACCCAACAGGCCCAAGCAACGATGTCACGGACCCAAATGATTGAACCTTATGTTGACCAATTGGTCGCTCTTGCTGATCCGGCCCGCGCCCTTGAAATGCGCAGCTATCACAAAGCGGACCGCTTTTATCTGGGCCTCAGCAACGCACAGATCAACGATCTGAGTGCCGCTTGGCGCGCCGAACTGGATGCTCCGGCCCGCGTCGCCTTGTCCGATGCACTGTGGCAGACCAATGTCTACGAGGCCCGTCTTGCTGCAGCAAAGCTGCTGACCCAAGCCCGTATTCGACCAGATGACACCCCTGCATGGACCCTAATCTCCTCTTGGACACCCAGCTTTGACAGTTGGGCAATTGCGGATCACGCCTGCATGGCGGGACAAAAACGTCTGGTGGCAGATCCGACTCGCATTGATGAGGTCGAAAATTGGGTGGGTTCAGATCACATCTGGACACGCCGCGCCGCCTTGGTCAGTACGCTGCCTTGGACAAAACAAAACCACCCCAAAGCTGATGAATTGATAATCCGTGACCGCGTTCTGGGCTGGGCTGCGACCCTCGTGCCGGATCGCAATTGGTTCATTCAAAAAGCAATCGGTTGGTGGCTGCGTGAACTGAGCAAGCATGACGCAGAGCGCACAAAGGCGTTTATCGCCCAATATGGTGACCAGATGAAACCCTTTGCCGCCAAAGAAGCCATGCGTCTGCTGAACAAAGATTAACTTTCCAGCGCGACCTCTACTTCGGTCAAATCCGTGAGTGACGCACCGATCAAACGCAAGGCTGCCAATGACATTCGGCTGCCTGCGGTTGCGGGCCCATCAATCGGGATCAATGTCACGATGGACGATTTGCCGTTTGCAGGGTTGGTGACACGCCCCTGGACTTCGGTTTTGACCAGTGGGGTTTTCAACCACAATCCCGGCTCTGTTGGGCTGCCCAATGATGCCACAGTTTTGCCCAGCGCCTTGGTCGGGGCCGTTGCAGGGGCCGCCGCCGCTGCGCGTTGTTCTGGCGTTGTGGTATCCAATGTTTCTGCCGTTTTTGCCGCAACGGGTGGTGGCGGTGCCGCCGTTGCAGGGGCCAAAACAGCCGCTGTCACGTCAGGTTCGGCAGGCACAACCGCTGATGCACTTTGCGGCACATCACGCCCTATACCCAAACGCTGCGCAATGTTGCCACAACCAGCGACGCCGATAACCAAAAAACCTGTGATCAATATTCTATTCATTTTCAAACTCTATCCTCGCCCAGACGCGGCATCAATCACCCAATTGCCGCTTGCCCCGGCTTGGGCGGACCATTACCTATAACGTATGAATGCCCCATTGATCGACCCATTCGCGCGCGCCATCACTTATCTGCGGGTATCCGTTACGGATCGCTGTGATTTTCGCTGTGTCTATTGCATGTCAGAAAACATGACCTTTCTGCCAAAGAAAGAATTATTGACCCTCGAAGAGTTGGACCGCTTGTGCAGTAACTTTGTCGATCTGGGTGTTCAAAAACTACGTATTACCGGTGGTGAACCACTGGTCCGGCGCGGAATTATGACGTTTTTTGATGGCATGTCGCGCCATCTTGAGGCGGGAACCCTCAAGGAATTGACCCTCACCACCAATGGCAGCCAGTTGGAACGCTTTGCCGACGATCTGTATGCAGCCGGTGTGCGCCGGGTGAACATCTCACTCGACACACTGGATGATCAGAAATTTGCTGACATCACCCGTTGGGGCCGCCTGCCCCAAGTTTTGCGTGGTGTGGATGCCGCACAAAAAGCTGGGCTGCGGGTTAAGATCAACGCCGTGGCGCTTAAAGGCTTTAACGAAGACGAACTGCCCAGCATCACGGCATGGTGTGCAGATCGTGACATGGACCTGACATGGATCGAAGTCATGCCGATGGGGGATCTCGGCAATGAGGATCGTTTGGGCCAATATTGGTCACTCAAGGACGTGCGCGCACGCTA
Source organism: uncultured Sulfitobacter sp. (assembly GCA_938003685.1). Classification (GTDB taxonomy): domain Bacteria; phylum Pseudomonadota; class Alphaproteobacteria; order Rhodobacterales; family Rhodobacteraceae; genus Sulfitobacter. The sequence continues at coordinate 9,277 of CALKXT010000190.1, forward strand.
CGGGGATCATTATTCGGTCACTGATTTAGCCGAAAACTCTGGCGGACCTGCCCGTTATGTACGGCTTGAGGAAACGGGCCAAAAGATCGGGTTTATTACCCCGCTGTCGCATAATTTCTGCGAAAGCTGTAACCGCGTGCGCATCACTTGCACTGGTGAAATTTTTATGTGCCTCGGTCAAGAAGACGTGGCAGATCTGCGCGCGCCGTTGCGCAATCACCCTGATGACAATGCACCTTTGCAGGACGCTATTCGCGCAGCGATTGAGCGCAAGCCAAAGGGGCATGATTTTGACTATTCGCGCCAGCGTACCGATGGGCAAATGCCCCGCCACATGAGCCACACAGGCGGCTAACGCGTCATGGGCGCGCCCTTTATCTACACTGCTTGGGTGGCACTTAGCAGTCTTATCGTTCCTTTCACTGCACACAATACCACGCGAAAACTGCGTAACGCAGGCGTGCCAATCATCAATGCCCATGAGACACTTGGACATGCCACCCAAGACCGTCATGGCAGCGGGCCACTGATTTGGGTTCATTCCGACAGCCTATCTGCACTGGCCCTTATCACGCGTATGGGCACTGCACTGCCACAGGCGCATTTCCTGATTACGTCCAACACAGCAATATCAGCGCACCTGATGGCCCGCCGCTTGCCACCGCGCACATTGCAGCAGTTTGCCCCACTTGATGCCGCAGGCCCGCTCAAGAGATTTCTCAAACATTGGCGACCTGATGCTGCTGTCCTTGTGCAAAATGAGCTGCGACCTCAAACACTGCGCCGCACCCATGCCAGCGGTGCCCATATGGCAATGGTCAGCGCACAGCTATCCGAAAAATCCATCACGCGATGGCGTAAATTGCCCAAACTAAGTGCTTATACATACGCTGTGTTTAACCTGATCTTGGCGCAAAACGACGCGATGGCAGAGGTACTTGTATCACTGAACGCCCCTGCCGATCGCGTGGCGCGCGGCATAGACCTAGGCTTTATGCTTGGACCTTTGCCTGTAGATGAGGATGCCCTTTTTGAGGCGCGCGCGGCCTTGGGCCATCGCCCCGTCTGGATCGCATCATCAACCCATCCCGGCGAAGAAGAAACTGTGCTAAAGGCACATAAAGCATTGCTAAAACGCTTTCCTGATTTGTGTTTGATCTTGTCCCCAAATGACCCCAAGCGCGGCGATGAGGTCACCGGATTGATTGCAGGCGCGGGATTAAGCCTGACCCGTCGCACACGCGGGGATACGCCCGGTGAACAGGTGTTCTTGGCCGATACGCCGGGTGAGATTGGCACATGGTATGCCTTGAGCGACATCGTGTTTCTGGGCGGATCACTGCGCCCTATCGGCGGGCATAATCCGTTTGAGGTTGCGCAATCTGAAGCGGCCGTTCTGTCGGGCATCCATGTCGCAAATTTTGCAGCACCCTTTGCAGAGATCGAAGCATTAGGCGGCGCACGATTGATTGTGGACGCAGATGATCTGTCTGGCAAGGTGA
>CALKXT010000191.1 GCA_938003685.1 uncultured Sulfitobacter sp.
GATGGGCCATGTAACGGGCGCAACATCCAGCGCCAACATTTCCTGAATTTCGTCCACAATTTCGAACGGATCACGGCTTTCGCGGTCCATCTTGTTACAAAATGTCAGGATCGGCAGGTCGCGCATCCGGCAGACTTCGAACAGCTTCTGCGTCTGGCTTTCCACGCCCTTGGCACCGTCGATCACCATCACGGCAGCATCAACTGCCGTCAGCGTGCGATAGGTATCTTCGGAAAAGTCCGAGTGGCCGGGGGTGTCGACGAGATTGAAGCGATAGTTCATTTCCTTGGTCAGAAAATCGAACGACATGGCAGAGGCCGACACCGAAATGCCCCGGTCCTTTTCCATCGCCATAAAGTCAGAGCGCGTGCGCCGCGCCTCACCCTTGGCGCGCACTTGACCCGCCATCTGGATCGCGCCCCCAAACAACAGGAATTTTTCCGTCAACGTCGTCTTGCCCGCATCCGGGTGAGAGATGATCGCAAACGTGCGGCGCCGCGCGATTTCAGGCGGCAATTCGGGGCGGTTTGATGGGGTGTCTAACATGAGAACCGCTATAGATTGGGGTGGGAGGTGGTGCAAGCGTTTGAGGAGTTAGTGGAATAGTGAAGCGTTACAGTGGTGGTAAAACGGTCAGTAGTTCTGCTAGTTTCTCCATCAACGGGCGTAGAGCATTCATGACGGTTTGGGCAATCTCAGGTACAGTTTTGCCTGTAACGGTAGCCATTATCGCCAAATCACCACCGTGCTGGCGCGCTGCTTGAACCACCTGCTTCGCTCGGAAATAAACAACGGCCCCGATGCTGGCCAGTTCTTTTGTTTCCGCTGCAACGGCACGGTCCAGCTTGGCTTTTTCGCGGTCCGTGAATACCTTAATTGCAAATTCATTTAACTTATCGTCGACTTGACGTAGGTCGCGCAGCACTTCGCGCATCGATGCCATAGCGGCTTCGGTTTCAAGAATTGAGGTTTCGAGCGTATCTAGAATTCGGGTTGCTTCCTCCTTGGAGACAGCACGAGATAACTGGGCATCTTCCTTGGTTTTGACCGCTTCTGCGACGGACGGAACGCAATGTTCCAGAAAATCCATGTGCTGTAAGTGGAATTGGCTAAGCTGGAATTTTAGTCTTTTACTGTATTGGTCAGCTTCAAAGGGGTCTGTTGCTTCGGCAAGAACAGCTCCTGCTAGAAAGGCTAAGCGATGTGGATTTACAGGGTCGTTCTTGATCGCGTGATCAGCATATGCGCTTAAATCATCTCGTGTATCCTGACCAAGATTGGATTTAGAATTGGCGATACTCAGGGCGTTTTCGATTAGGGCTGAAAGTCGATCATTACAGTCAAGAGAAAACGCTGCACGTAATATTGCCTGGTCATCGTGTGGCGTAGCTCCAATACCTGCCTGAGAAAAAGTGATGTCAACTGGAGCGGCTTTGATAATTGGGGCCACTAGTGGGTCAGTTTCTTCAAGTGAGCTCAGGTCATTCCAGTGTATTGGACGTTTGAAGCGAGGGTGAATGACCGTGAACTGGTCTCCTTTCAGTGTTTCGAATTGATTTGGGTAAAGAGATTTCATGCCAAGGATATTGGTGGGCATCCGCATTTCTGGCTCTATTTTAACATTTGCGTGGAATAGCCGAGCACCGCGCACATATGTGTGCTTGAATTCTGCTCCTCTAAAATCGGCGTAACTCAAGGTAGCCGAATCGAAATTAGTTTGGCTCAGTTTGGCCTTTCTAAAATCGGCGTGTCTAAAATTTGCAAAGTAACAAAACGCATCTGTTAAGTTAGATTTTGTGAAATCGGCACCTTCGAAGGAAAACCCAGAAATATCTGTCCCAGACAAATTTGCTTCGCTGAGGTTTATCCCGGAAAACTGTTGACCATGCATTCGCGCTAAATGAGTATCGTATCGTATCGAAACGGCTTGGGCTCACCGAACAAGGTTTTGTGGAGATCCAGCCCTCGCAAGTCAGGATGGAAAGGATCGCTCTTGCGCCGGGCGTTCCAGCTGTTTACGCCTTCCAGTAACCAATTTACGTGTTGTTCGTTTGCCAACCTAAGCGCCCCTATTTACCGAATCTAACGGTAGTGGAACGCATTGGGGTTGCAAGGCCTGTTGCGCTTTACCGCGAACTCGACTTCCGCAACAACTCCGCCGCATCCGGCCTGTTCAGCAAGTTCTCATTCACATCCAACCCGGCATGCGGCAAATCGGAATGTCCCGGGATCACCTCGCCCATCGCCTCGGCCAAATCATCTGGCAACACAGGTTTGGTGCGCATGTCGATCAGCATGCTTTCGGCGGCGATGCCTTCGGCATAGATGATCTGGTGACTGTCAAACAGCAGTTGGAAATAATCGACAAAACCGCCGTCTTGGACCACCACGGTTTCACCGTTGACCAAATGCCGGGCTTTGACAAGCAGTTCGGACCGGCCTGCGCCGACTTCATCTGTGCGTTGATAGATGAAGAGGCGGTGATCGGGGCTGACAATCAGGTCGCTTTCGTTGTTCAACGTCCCGGCACGCACGCAGATCGGGGCAAATTCGCCAACCGCGCGGACGGTGCTTTGACCGATCCAGCGGATGTCTTGCACACCATCGTCGCGGGTCAAGACGCGGTCGCCCACATTCAATTCTTCAATCAGCCGTTGTTCACCCGTTGCCAGCGTGATGTGGGTGCCGCGGGTAAAGGACACGCAAGCAACTTGCGCGTATTTCTGACGTGCGGTTTGGGTGTCGATGCCAACCAGTCGGTATTCAGTTTTCGACGATAGTGCCGTCAGCGGCAGCAAATAAATCGCTTCTGCATCGCCATCTTTGTCCACTTCGACCAACAGCAATGCTTCGCTGATTTGCCCATCAGGCGACATAAAGGTTAAGGCGCAATCAAGGTGTATTTCCGCGCCTGCTGTACCGATCTTGGTGTCGCTGTCCAAACGAAAACGTGTGGCGTCCATTGAAAGAAGGGAAAGGCGTTGTGGTTCTGTTCCGAACGGAATTTCATAGACATCGTCTAAGATCAACTCAGCGGCAAAGGACAGGGGATCACCCATGTTTGCACCGTCGGTCGCCAAGAAATCTTCGGCCCGATAAACGGGCACGCTTTGGGCGGGGGCGGTGCGGGCGCGAGCCATGGAAACCTCAATTGAATTAAAAATATTCTTAAGTGCTAGTCTAGGAATGTGTCGGTCTTGGGTCAGGTATGGGGTGTTTTGCTGGCATCATCGGATAGGCGTGTTAGGAATTGGTTAACCAACAAAGGAATCGAGACAATGGATTTAGGGATCGCAGGGAAAACGGCGCTGGTGTGTGCGTCATCAAAGGGTCTTGGCCTTGGCTGCGCCGAAAATCTGGCGGCGGCGGGTGTCAATTTGGTGATGAACGCGCGCGGGGTTGAGGCGTTAGAGGCTTCTGCCGAACGGATCAGGCAAGAATACGGCGTTAACGTCACCGTGATTGCGGCGGATGTGGCGACGGCTGAAGGCCAAGTGCAGGTTATTGAAGCTGCGGGTGAGGTGGATATTCTGGTCAACAATGCAGGTGGACCACCCCCCGGGATGTGGTCCGATTGGGATCGTGACGATTTCATCAAGGCGTTGGACGCCAATATGCTGGCCCCCATTGCGCTGATCAAAGCGCTGGTGCCGGGCATGATGGATCGCGGTTGGGGTCGTGTGGTCAACATTACCTCGCAATCAGTGCGCGCGCCGATTGGGGTCTTGGGCTTGTCGAACTCTGCGCGTACCGGGCTGACTGGATATGTTGCAGGTACATCGCGCCAGGTCGCGGGCAAGGGCGTGACGATCAACAATTTGTTGCCGGGTATTCATGCCACCGACCGCGCGGATGCGTTGGATGGGGGCGTGGTCAATGCCAAGGGTATCACGCTGGATGAGGCGCGTTCCGAACGGGCGGCCACGATCCCGGCTGGTCGCTATGGCACACGATCCGAATTTGGGGCGGCTTGTGCATTCTTATGTTCGCAGCACGCTGGGTTCATTGTGGGGCAGAATATTTTGCTGGATGGTGGTGCCACCAATATCACAATGTAGGGCACTTCCGATTGGATTGCACCGAAATTCCCTGTCTCTGCTTGCAGTTGAGCGAGCATTTCAAAACGATATTTTTGTAAATCGAAAGTGACTGAATGGCTGATAAATTTTCTCTCAAAGATCATCTATTTAACGCTGAAACCATTGGGCGGTTGGCGGGAGAATATGCCGCTGGGCTGCCCGATTTTGATGCGGTGCGCTTTCAGGCGGAGGCGTTGTCCGGTTTCGCGGAACGCGAGTTGATGGCGCGGATGGAATGGATGGCTGATTGCCTTGAGGGGCAATTGGCGGATGATTTTCCAACCATGGCAAATCAGTTGGAAGCCGCATTGCCCGCACGGCTGGACCCGGCGTTGACCGATGATGATTTTGGTCACTTCATCCATGCGCTGCCCGGTATTCTGGCTGTGCGTCATGGCCTTGAGGACCACCGCGAACGGGCGCTTGATCTGCTTTATGAAGCAACGCAAAGGTTCTCGATGGAGTTTTATATCCGTCCTTTCCTGAACCGCTGGCCCGATGAAACCTTGGCGCGGATGGCGGCATGGGCAGGGGATGAAAACTACCACGTGCGCCGATTGGTGAGCGAAGGGACACGCCCAAAACTGCCGTGGGCCAAGGCGGTGACACTGACCAGCGATCAAACTGTGCCATTGTTGAAAAAGTTGCACAGCGACCCGACCCGCTATGTCACACGATCTGTTTGCAACCATCTGAATGACATCGCAAAGAAGCAGCCGGATCTGGTGATTGATCTGTTGGAAGGTTGGGCAAACGCAAAAGACCAAGACAGCAAAGAACTGGAATGGATGACCCGTCATGGGCTGCGCACACTGGTGAAGCAGGGACACAGTGGTGCGCTTGCGTTGTTGGGATATCGCGGTGATGTGGCAGTTGAGGCAACCTTGGCTTTGTCTCAAGATGCCTATGCTATTGGCGATGTCTTAGAGATGGGATGCACGTTGCAGGCCCCCAACACACTGCCTGTTCTCATTGATTACCGCATCATCTTTGCCCGTCCCGGCGGTAAATCTGGGGAAAAGGTGTTTAAGTTGAAAGTGGGACAGATTGCAGCCGGCAAGCCATTGCGCCTTTCCAAAAAACACCGCCTCAAAGGGGATGCGACTACGTTCAAGCTTTATCCCGGTGCGCATCAGATCATTTTGCAAGTGAATGGTGTTGATGTGGCGCAGGTCGGGTTTGATTTGACCTAGGGGCAGTCGTTCACGTTTGTGACAGTAGCGATGTCTGCGCTAGCGGCTGTATGGGGGCTGGTTTAAGGCTTTGAGCAATTCAAAGTCGAAAGGCCGAGCCCCATGCAAGTCACTGTTCTGATTGTTCTGTTTGGGGCTATCATATTGGCCAGCCTGTTGGCCGCCCCGCGCCGTGCGTCGGTCGAAGGGTTCTTTGGCGGTGCAGGTTTGACGGGGCAGGCACCGGGGTTGTGGGTTTTGGTGTTAAGCCAAGTCACCACATGGATATTCGCACGCTCGTTGATGAATGCTGCGATCCTTGGTTATTACTACGGTATTGCAGGCACGTTGGCCTATGCGGCCTATTACGGGTCATTCCTGACAGGTGGATTTATCGTGGGCCGACTGCGGGCGAACGGGGCGCGTTCAATGCAAGATTGGCTGGGCGGACAGTTCGGGAGTGCAGGAAATGGGTGTTACAATCTGGTGATTGCGCTGCGGTTGTTGTCCGAAGTTTTTGCCAACCTGCTGGTGGTCGGATTGATCTTTAACGCGGTGCTGGCGGGCAGTGGTACAACTGCGATTGTGATTGTTGCAGTACTGGGTTTAGCCTATTCCGCATGGGGCGGATTGTCTGCTGCGCTGCGCACGGATGTGATGCAAATGGGGGTGTTTTTGGTGGTCTTTGGCGCAGCGTTTGTTGCGCTGATCGTCAGCCCCGGCTTTGACATCGGCGCGGTTTTAACGGCCCCCGGCGCATCAGGGCCTTACAACGGTTGGGTGCTGCTTGTGGTCGCACTGTTGCAGGTGTTTTCGTACCCCGCGCATGACCCGGTGATGATGGATCGTGGGTTTCTGGCGGATGAGGCCACGACACGCGCTTCTTTCCTGCATGCGTTCTGGATTTCGACGCTCTGCATCATCGGTTTTGGGTTTTTCGGCATCCAAGCCAGCCTGACAGGGGCGGCCTATGAGGGCCAGTTGATCGGCACATGGGGCGTGATGTTTCCCGGCTGGATATTCATGGCGCTGATGATTTCTTTGCTGGTGTCGGCGCTTAGCACACTTGATTCCGCGCTCGCATCCGCCGCGCGGCTGGTGGTTGAGGAATTGGGCTTGGCCCCGCGTACCTTGAACGGGGGGCGTGTTGTCATGGTTTCATTTATGGTCGCCGGTGCGTTGCTGACCCTCTGGGGTAATGCGACTTTGTTTGATGCGGTTGCGGTATCCGGCACAGCGTCGATGTTTCTAACACCTGTCTTGATCGTGGCGCTGGTGATGGGGCGTTCGGTTGCGCCTTGGGCTTATTTCACTGCATTCGCGGCAGCGATTCTGGGCGCGGTTGCCTATTTCGGAAGGGGCTGGGCAATGTTCGCCGCAATTCTGCCTGAAGGACACAAATACGAACAGCTTTTGGTGATCTGTGTGATTGTTTTACTCGCAGGCTTCACCGCAGTGCTTGTCGGCGCGCGCCGTGGCTGATAGCTGGTTATCCGAGTGATTTTATCGGATACGCAGTTTGCCCCCCATCCCCCGCCTTATACCACGCCTTGAAATAAAGAACCTGCGCCGCAGCTATCAGGGCCGTGCGGTGGTCGATGACGTGTCCTTGCAGATCATGCCGGGGCAGGTGACGTGTCTATTGGGGCCATCGGGCTGCGGCAAGTCCACGACCTTGCGGATGATTGCGGGTGTCGAGATGCAAGACAGCGGCACCATCCATGTGGATGGTAAGTTGATTTGCGATACCGTGTTTCGTGTGCCACCAGAGCGGCGCGAAATTGGCCTGATGTTTCAGGATTTTGCGCTGTTTCCGCATCTTAGCGTGGCCGATAACGTGGGCTTTGGTCTAAAAACGGGCACCAAGGCCGAACGCCGTGCGCGGATTGAAGAACTGTTGGAACGGGTAGACCTAAAGCGATTTATCGACGGTTATCCACATCAGCTTTCGGGCGGTGAGCAA
>CALKXT010000192.1 GCA_938003685.1 uncultured Sulfitobacter sp.
TCGCCCTGAAATCACTGGTTTCATCTCGGTCGCACCCCCTGCAAACATGTATGACTTTAGCTTCCTTGCGCCCTGCCCGGCCTCTGGTCTGATGATCAACGGCACCGCAGACCGTGTTGCACCGCCCGCAGATACCGTGAATTTGGTGAACAAATTGCACGAGCAAAAGGGCATCACCATCACACACCAAGAAGTCGAAGGTGCCGGCCACTTCTTTGAAGAACCGCATATGGACACGCTGATCGGGTCAACAACCGATTACGTCAAGCGCCGTTTGACAGAGACAACCCGCTAATGGCTGATCCCGCAGTCCTGCAAATGGCCAACAAATTGGCCGAAGATTGTCTGGCCGTGCAGACAAAGACGGGTGATGATCGTTTGTTTATGAAAGTTGGTGAGGTGCTTGGTGCCTCATCACAAACTCTAGAAGAAGCGTTTTTGACGGCGATCCGGACGCGCATGGCCGAACTTCAAGGGCGCGCATTCCTCAAGAAAACGCTATTGGACTTTCAAGCACGTCAGGCCAAACCCTAATGACAGCGCGGCTTGACCAGCAGATCGCCTTTTTGAACGAGGCGGACAAGCTCAAGTCGACAATCCGCGCCACAGAACTGTGCGACAATTCACGGTATGAAAATTCGGCAGAACATTCTTGGCACCTTACGCTCTATGCGCTGGTTTTGGCTGATCAGGCTGGGCCAGGTGTCGACATCAATTTGGTGATCAAAATGCTGATCCTGCATGATCTGGTTGAAATTGACGCGGGCGATAACCCCATCTTTGGTGAATATGATGTGGCCGCAGTAGAAGCACAGGAACAAAGTGCGGCGAACCGCATATTTGGCCTTCTTCCCACCGACCTGCGCGATGACCTGCGCGCAATCTGGGAAGAATTTGAGGCCGCCAAAAGCCCCTCTGCACAATTCGCAAAATCGCTGGATCGCTTTCAGCCGCCAATGCAAAATCTGCAATCAGGTGGTGGCAGTTGGACAGACTATAACGTCACCCAAGACCAGATCGCCCAAAAGGTCGGTAGCAAAATAGCCATCGGTGCCCCGCGCCTTTGGGAGTTTGCCAAGGCACGGATATCTGTTTTCTTTTCGGATCGCGCTTAGGGGAATAGGATCGGCTTCGCTTGATCTACGGGACCATCCAATTGACCTTGAAGATCGGGTATCTCGTACGGACCACCGTCGTCGTCCCCTTGGTGGCGCGCACAATTCTCGGTAGTTTGACAATATACCACCACCCAACTGATATACGCAGTCCACGCCATAAAACACATTAAACATGTGAGCATGAGCGTCCGAAATGACGACACAATCATTATACGTGTTTTGTTAATTTTGAACTGGAATTCAGGATCATCAAGCATGGCAGCATCTCTATCTTTTTTAACGACTCGCTTCTTTGTGATGTGATGTCTGACATGCTTTGTTGGGGATATTATCCCATTCTAAAATCGCCAACGACATCTGCAACACTAGATGTTGTGGTCTCGCTTTGTTCTTCATGTGTTCCTCTGTCCGAAAATCGTCAAGATATATGTAAATTAGAAATAAAATCAATTTAGTAACTGTAATTTTTGGATGGAAATATCGCTATCTCTAGCTGTCTTTGATACGCTATAGCCATCCAACATCCCCGTTTATTGGAATTCAAATATCAAATTGCCTACTCAACACCCTTCCAATCAAGAGCACATGTTCAAGATTAAGGTCGTGAACCCAATCGTCGAACGCGACGGTGATAAAACAATCGGGATCAAGCGGGGCTGCATTGGGAAGAACTTGATCCTCCCTTGCTTGGATTTAAGCTGAATATTTTGACCACGCCATACACGCAATATTGCTTTGTTCGGCTAGGCGCACGCGGATCAAGCCGCGATCGAAACCGACATTGGCTGAAACGGCACAATCTTGCAGTCTGTTTGGGTAAACGTACAAAAGCTGCCCTTTGGCACTTCTATCCAATCCCCAAACGCGGTGTCATAGGGTTCTGACACCACGGCCCACCCCTGCCATTTGGCGTTCCACTGATAGAACAAAGACGGGGCCAGATGATCTGACGCATAGCGCACTGCATAAAGCGTTTCACCATCCGACACGGCAGCGGCAAGGCGCATATGTGGGCCAATACCCGATGCACGCGAAAGCGCTTCGAACTGGGCCACAGCGGTTTCCACCGCCAGCTTGGGGTCTGCATCCAAGCCTATCCCACAGGCCACAAGAAACAGTGCCTCACTGTCGGTGGCCCCCTTGCGATGTGGATATAGATCGTCGCTGATCAAAGCTTCGGCTTGACGTCTAAGTCCGTCAAAACCACCGACCTGTCCGTTGTGCATGAAAGACCAATTGCCCTGCACAAAAGGATGGCAATTGTTGCGGCTGGTAGCAGTACCAGTGGAGGCACGCACATGCGCCAGAAACAGGCGCGCCTGCACCTGTTCGGCCAGCGATTTAAGGTTTGGGTCAGACCACGCTGGATAGACATCACGGTATTGGCCGGGGTTTGGCCGATCCCCGTACCACGCCAATCCAAAACCATCCGCGTTGATCGCCGTTTTGCATTTGGACGCTTCACGCGACTGATGGATCAGTGAATGATCGGGGGCTGTCAGGATTTCACTCAGATATAGAGGTTGCCCCTGCCATGCCGCCCAACGACACATGTTTACTGGCCCCGGTTATGGGTGCGCGCATAAAGTTTTGCGATGATCCCGCTTGCGGTTTTTTCGCACAGACATGGAACAAAAGCATGCACGAGCGCGGCCCCTGCCGCCATAAACAAGAGCCCCGAAAATTTCAGTGCAAAAGCCATATGCTCAAAGAAGGTTTCGTCGACTTTTGCTGGGTGGTCCAGAAATACACGTGAGATCATGATGGCGTTCCTTGTTGGCGTTGTGTGTTAGGGATAATCTATGCCAATCACGCTGTGAATTCATCCCAATGATCAGGTAATTCAGCTTGATATTGTGAAATTATCTCGCAATAATACCAATCATGTTGAAAATTGATGACATCGATCGCCGTATATTGGTAGAACTTCAACGCGATGCGGCACAATCGTTGGATGCCTTGGGTGAGGCTGTGAACCTGTCGCGCAACGCCTGCTGGCGACGTATTCGCGCTCTTGAGGCATCAGGCGTCATCAAGAATCGTGTGACATTGCTGGACCCGGCAAAACTGGGCCTTAATCTAACTGTCTTTATGCTGATCCGCACCAATGCCCATGCACCTGACTGGCTGTCGAAGTTTTCAAAGGCGACACAGGCCATGCCCGAAATCCTTGGCGTGTACCGGATGACGGGTGATCTAGATTACTTGATCCGCGCACGTGTCTCGGACATGGCGGATTATGATCGTCTGTATCAAAGCTTGATCCGTAAGGTACCGATTTCTGATGTCTCTGCCAGCTTTGTAATGGAAGAGATAAAAGAGACAACGCAACTTCCGCTGTAGCCCACTATGACCAAGCCTGATTGTTAAGAGCAAAAAGAAAGGTGCCCCGTTGCCGGGACACCTTGAAGTTATGTGTGCGAAGAACGTCGATTTACTTCAACAGAACATCCAACGGAACAGGCTCGCTGATGGTAAAGCTACCAATCACACCCGGTTTACCGTTCGTGATCTCAACGATCTGCATTTCAGCGGTATTCTGGTGGTGGATTGTGTCTGAAAAGCTACGCGGCCCAAAGGCTGTCGGCTCGTTGTCCATCTTCTCAAGCTCGGCTGTCACGGCAGATCCTTCAACGGTTCCGGCACGTTCTACAGCTTTTGCCCAAAGGTCGATCAAGATGTAACCGGGATAGGCGTATGTGCTTGATGGGCCAGCACCTGTTGCTGCTTCATAGGCATCGCGGAATTCGTTGACTGCGGGGCGTGTATCATCACCATAAATCGACCCTTGAACCGGAACGATAAAGTTTGACAGATCAGGTGCCGCGTCCAACCAATACGAACCATCCACAGCAGAGCCGTTTAGAATTGTTGATGTGATCCCAGCCGCACGGATTTGGCGTACAGCAGATGCCGCACCCGGAATGTAGGAACACAGCATGATCACGTCTGGCTCAGCGGGTAGGCTTTTAATGCGTGTAATCTGGCTTGCGATTGACGCATCCCCATTCAGGAAGGTATCGCGACCTACAATCTCGCCGCCTGCTGCGGGAAACATCCAGTCATATCCAGTACAAATACCTTTGTTGTATTCAATCGTGGTGTCCAGTAACACGTACCCGGTTTTGGCCTCACGCTCTTTGATCGACCATTCAGCCATAGTTGCACCTTGCACAGCAGCAAGAACAGAGGCGGAAAAGCTATTGGGACCAACGCCTTGAATACCGGCTTTTATGTCTTCCGCACACAGGAAAAAGGAATTGAGCCCTGCCCCTTCGGCAGCCAATGCCGCGGGCGCACCAAAGTCATAATCGCATGACACGATCAACATATCAGCGCCTTCATCAACCATCTGTAGACCCGCACTGGCAGATTGTGCTTGGTCACTTTTGGTGTCTGCTTCGATCCATTTCAACTGCTTGCCCAAAAGGCCACCATTTGCGTTGATCTCGTCAATACGGATACGCGCTGCTGCCACGGCTGGTGCGTCATACGCCTCTACCCAGCCAGACTTAGCGATCGCAAAGCCGATAGTGATGTCTTCGGCCAGTGCAGATGTGCCCAGACCCAACATAAGTGTAGTTGCCGTTACTAAATGTTTCATTCGTCTTCTCCCTTTTTGTTTTGTTGTTAGTCAGCGTCCGCCGATCCGCAGACGAAGTTCACGCCCCCCGGTCAATCCGGCAGGTCGTAGAATGAGAACCAAGATCATAATGATCCCAATGATAATTTCCTGAGCGCCCGTCGGCAGGGCCAGCGTGGTTTCACCAATTTCCATCCCCCGTTCCATCCGAACAAGTGCTTCGATGATGATCGACAGAACCAAGACGCCTGTGACTGCCCCTGTCAGGCTGCCGATGCCCCCCACGACCAACATCGCGAGGGTGATAAACGTCACACCAAGGTAGAAACTACTGGGGTTCAACACACCCAATGAGTGACCAAACAATGCCCCCGCCACGCCTGTGAAAAACGCCGACACAACCAATGAGATCAGCCGATGGCGGTACATGTTGATGCCGCTGGCATCTGCCGCCACTTCATCCTCGCGGCTGGCGCGCAACGCCAACCCTGAAGATGAATTGGCATACCACGCCGCCGCCAGAACCGTGACCGACGCCCAGCCGAATGTGACCCATTGATCTGAATATCGCGCCAAACCCACTACGGATGATGTGGCACCTGTGACGCCTTCCCAGCTGGAATAGACAGTGTAGATAATTGCTAAAAATGCGAATGTTGCGATGGAGGCCGCGATGCCAGACAGCCGCAAAATGGCCGCCCCTGATAATAGAGCAACGAAAGCGGCCAACAGACCGGAAGCAACAGCCGCCGGAAACACATGCCACTCTGCATTAGCTAGAAACGGCCACAGATCAGGAAGAAACAGTCCTTTCATTTGCGGCTTGAGCGTCAACCAAGCAGAGCAATATGCGCCGATCGCCATATAACCGGCGTGACCAAAGCTGACGACGCCAGAGTTGCCTACAAATATCCATAGCCCAACAACGAATGTAACCCGGATCAAAGTTTGCGCAGCCATACGTGCCAGTGATTTGTCACCAAAAACCGTGATCAAAACGGTGAACACCAGTAAAATTGCAATTAACAGAACAGGCGTTGACCATGCGCTCAGTCGCTTTTGTTTATGCGTTTGTGCCATCTGCTTACACCCTCGGCTTTGTTGAGTTCGACGCGAACAGACCATCTGGCCGCAGCAGTAGGCTGACGATCACAAGCGTGTAGAGGAACGCATCGCGAAACGGCCGCGCCTCAAGGGGAAGGAAACCTTGTAAAATTACGGATGCCGCACCGATCAAGAAACCAGCAGCGACAGCACCTGGCAAACTGCCCAAGCCGCCAATTACTGTGGCAATGAATGCTACAAGCATGATCTGGCCGCCCATACGGACATCAGCAACCCCCGTTTGTGTGACCATGATCAAGGCCACAGCAGCAGCCAACGCGCCAGACAGCGCAAAGGCCCCAGTAATCACCACGTTTGCACGCACCCCCAAAAGGCGCGCCATAGTAAAGTTTTCAGCCGCCGCGCGCATCTCAAGGCCAATCCGCGTCTTTTTCAACAACAAGGCCAGCGTCACAACGACGATCAGCGTTGTGAGGATAACAATGATCTGCAACAGCGGTATTGAAGCCCCAATAAGATCGATCGGCATGTTCAACTCCGGCCAAAGACTGATTGCTTTGGGACGGCTGCTGTAGATCAACAAAAGCGTATTTTGGATCACAAAACCAAGGGCAAAGGACGAAATCATCATCGCCACAGGGGTCGCTTTTCGCATGTGGCGAAAGACGAAAAACTCCGACCCCACAGCAACAAGCGCGCCAACACATAACAGGGTTGGAATAAGTACAAACGCAGGCGCTTTGCCCAGAAACATCACCGCAACCGCGTCTGTCGATGGAACAATCAGGGCAAATACGCAAAAGGCTATATATTCACCATGGGCAAAATTCACCAACTTCATCACACCAAAGATCAGCGCGATTCCTAGTGCGGCCATCGCGTAAATGCCACCAAGGCTCATGGCATCAAAGAACAGCTGTGGAATGGCGTTCATGACGGCACCTCTGACTTGTCTTGCCCAAAATAGGCTTCTTTCAGCAAATCACTTTCCGCAAATTTGGCAGCGTCGCCATCCCCGACGACGTTCCCTCCGCGCAAAAGCACCATACGCCCCCCCACACGGGCAGCGCGGGCTGAGCTTTGTTCAACAATGATCAAGGTTAGACCACGATCTTTTTGCAGATTAACCAGCGTTTCATAGACTTGATCGACAATGTTTGGCGCAAGTCCCAAGGACGGCTCATCCACCAACATCAGTTTGGGATTTGTCATCAACCCCCGCCCGATTGCCAACATCTGCTGCTGCCCCCCAGACAAGGCACCCGCGTTTGCGTGCCGCCGCTCACCGAGAATCGAGAAGTTTTGATAAACCTCATCGATATCGGTTTCGATGGCCGATTTATCCCGCCGAATTCCCGTACCCACACGCAGGTTTTCTTCGACTGTGAGGGTGCCAAAAATCTCACGACCCTCTGGCACCATGGTCAAACCAAGGCGTGCAATGGCTTCAGGGGATCGACCATTCAGCACATCGCCATCAACTTCGATGCGCCCGTGCGATGTCGGCACTGCGCCACAAATTGCTTTGAGCAGGGAAGATTTTCCAGCGCCGTTTGGTCCTGAGATGAACACCCGTTCACCTTCTTCAACGCTGAATGAAACATCCGATAACGCCGGAACTTTACCATAACGGACCGCGACATCATAAACGCCTAGTTTTGACATCACGCGTCCTCCATCTTGTCAGGCACATGTTCAGCACCAAGATAAGCCTCACGAACGGCTTGGCTGCCAAGGATCGCGTCTTTGTCGCCTTCTTCGATGGTTTTGCCCGCGTCTAGAACATAGACATGGTTGGCCAAGGACAGCACCAGACCGACGTTATGTTCAATCAACAGGACACCGCATTGTAGCTCGTCAGCGATGCGTTTGATAATCGACGCCAGATCACTTGCCTCGGCTTCTGACATGCCAGCGGCCGGTTCATCCAACAGCAAAAAGTCAGGGGCAAACATCAATGCCCTTGCGATGCCAACCCGGCGCTCGTCAGTATAAGGTAATCCCGCCGCTTGTAGTTCAGCCAGATGCGGCGCGCCCATCCAAGTCAGCAGGCGCATAGCTTCCTCTTCTGACGTACGGCGTGAATGGCCTAGGCCAACACCCGTCACGGCAAGATTGTCCAACACATCAAGGCCAGTAAACAACCGCCCGGCCTGAAAGGTGCGCGCCAATCCGCGCCGCCGTATGTTGTGGGGCGCTTTTATATTGATGATTTCGCCGTCCAACGTAACTGTGCCGGAACTTGGCACCTGAAAACCAGTTATCACGTTAACGCAGGTTGTTTTTCCGGCACCATTGGGGCCAATAAGACCGACAATCTCGCCTTTTTTCAGCGATATGGTCACATCATCAAGTGCCTTGAAGCCCCCAAATGCAACACTGATTGACCTTAACTCTAGTGACAAAAACCTTACCCTTTTGTTCTTGGATCCAGCCAAAACAGGTTGGATCCATCACACTCAGAAAATGGTGCCCGCGGCCGCCATGTGTTTGGCGACCGCAGTGTTTCAGGAAACCTTATGACCAATGCGCGACGCTGCGCCGTTCAAAGCTTTCACGGAATTGCGCGATGGTCTTTGGCAACGGATCACCGGTTTCCCAATCCAAGATCACCGCGTAGCGGCGCACCGCATCCATCGAGTTGATTTCGCCGTTGCGGTACTTTTCCGCGACTTCCTCTGGATCAGATCGCGCCCATGCCACACGGTTAGCACGGATATGCGCACGCAGTTTGTCAGTCTCGGCCTCGTCCACCTTGTACTCGCACAAATCAGCGTCCACCTCGGTAATCACCACACCGTAATCCAGTGCGGCCCTTTCGATGGACACATATTCGTCGACAACATCCGTCAGCACCATATCGGTGGTCCGTTCAAGCGGATCACCAAAGCCACCGCCACCCGCCGTTGGGCGTGCGAATTCATCGCCAGAATACATCGGGAAGTCAGAGAAGACGGAGCCAAGCCATTCAGAGGTATCAGAATCCGCACGCTTGATCGTCAGACCATGCGGCATGGATGGCAGCCCCCCATCGACGCCCCAGACAACAGCCCGTTCCCGGTCGCAAACATAGGACATGACAGACTTTTCGCTTTCCAACAGCACAGAGGTTTTCTGCACCCCTGCCCCGCCACGCCATTTACCCGGTCCTGCGCTATCTTGCTTGATCTGGAATTCCAAAGTGCGTGTCGGATTGACCCGTTCGTTGCCCTCGTTGGGTTGTGACATCAGGCCCGTGCCAAAACACGCCGTGGTCACATCACTGCCGTCCTTGCCGCGACGACCACCCCACCCACCGGGAAGCCATTCGTAGAACATGAAGGTTGAATCTTCGTCACGACGTTTGTCCGTGCCACCCGCAAGCAGGTATTCTAAGTTGAAGGCACACGCGATGGCGCGTTCTGGAATGATCTGAGACCACATTTCAAAGACCGAGTTCATGATCTTTTCAAAGGGCATCAAGAAACCCGTCACCGCGACGGGCCACTGCGCACTGACCACCGAGTTTTCCGGTGCTTCAACCGAAATCATACGATAAAAACCGCTGTTCAAAGGGAGGTCAGGGAAAAAGGTCTTCATCCCTGCCACCACAGCCGAGAAGGTCGCGCCCGGTGCAGAGTTATACATCGAACCAATTGTCGGGTGACTGCCTTCAAAGTCGTAATGAATTTGATCGCCTTTGATCGTCATCTTGATGTGGATCGGGATCATCCCTTCGCCAGCCGACGGATCGCGGTCGATATAGTCGACGGATTCCCATGTGCCATCCGGCAGGGCCGCAATACGCTGGCGTACGGCACGTTCAACATAGTCCTGAACTTCATCCATGCCCTGGGTCACTTGATCACGACCATACTTACGTACAAGACGTAGGATTTCGCGTTCAGACACCTGTGTGGCTTGGGCTTGGGAGTGGATGTCACCAATAATCGACGCAGGATCGCGGGTGTTGTTCGCAATCAAGTTCGCTACGTCTTCGCAGAAGTCGCCCGCACGGAACAAACGAACTGGCGTGATACGCACCGCTTCGCGGAACATATCCTTGGCCGTTACGTCAAAAGAGCCGGGAACAGAGCCGCCCAAATCAGACCAATGGCCGTTGGATTGCGAGAACCCGATTAATACATCTTCGTCAAAGATTGGGCGCACCAGACGCACATCACTAAAATGCGTCCCCCCCGCATAGGGATCGTTGATCGCATAAACGTCACCCGGCATCATATCGCCCTTGAACGCGCGAATGACATCTTTGCAGGTAAAGTGCAGCGTGCCAACATGCACCGCGATGTCATCATTGCCTTGCGCAACCGAATTGCCTTCGGCGTCATGCAGCGCGTTCGAAAAGTCGCGATTGTAGATCACAAAAGAGTAACAGGTGCGCAGCATCTGCTCGGCCATCTGATCCACAGAGGTAATAAAAGAGTTCTTAAGAACTTCGAAGGTGACGGGGTCTAAGGCTTTCTTGTCAGTCATAATTTCACTCCTGAACTCGAATGATAATGTTCATATAGGTGTCGACTTCAGCAGTCGTATTTGGTGGGATCACCACGGTGCTGTCGAACTGTTCGACAATTGCGGGGCCATCGAATGTAGCACCTGCAGTCAAATCAGTGCGTTCAAACACCATCGCTGTGTGGGCCTTACCCTCAAACCAGACCTCACGTGTGGCATCGGTTGTGGGTGTATTGGCGTTCGGGGTTTGTGTTTGCAGCTCTGCCTTTGGCACCATACCCGTTGCAGTCAGTGCAACACGGAAGATGGAGACCGGCGCATCATCGCGGCGATAATTGAATTCGCGCTGATGCTCATTGTGGAAACCATCAATCAGTGCCTCAATATCGCTGATTTTTGAGGGTGCGGGCACCGCCAGTGACCGCCACTGCCCCTGATACATCATCTCAACATTGCGCTGGATCACGATGTCTTTTGCAGCAACACCTTCATGGGTTAAACGCTCGGCTGCCATCGCCTCAAGTCGAGCAAAGGCGGCTTCGATATCTGCTGGTTTTGTGTCCGCAGCAGACGCCATAAAGCTTTCAGAGAAATCATGCTGGATATCGACCAGCAAACAGCCCAGTGCAGACGTCACGCCGGGGTTCGGTGGGATAATAACCGTCGGGATCGACAGTTCTTTGGCAATCGCCGCACCATGCAGCGCGCCCGCCCCACCAAAGGCCACGAGTGCAAAATCACGCGGATCATAGCCGCGGCTGATCGACAAAAGCCGTACAGCGTTGGCCATGTTGGCATTGGCTACAGCAACGATAGATTCAGCTGCTTCATGCAGTTCCATGCCGAATGGCGTTGCAACAGTATCCTGCACAGCCGCAGTGGCAAGGCGCGCATCAAGCTGAATTTTACCACCAGCCAGTGACGTGCCAAGTCGGCCCAACACAACATTCGCGTCCGTGTTGGTCGCAACCTCATTGCCATTCTTGTAACACGCAGGTCCTGGAAACGCGCCCGCAGATTGTGGACCATTGCGCAGAGAGCCACCCTCGTCTTGCCACGCAAGTGATCCACCACCCGCGCCAATTGTCAGAACTTCGATGGATGGAAAACGAATGGGATAGCCGTATTCAATGTACCAATCCTTGGTGACACGAGACTTGCCTTCATAAACCAATGAAACGTCGGTACTGGTGCCCCCCATGTCAAAACCGATGGAATTGTCAAAACCACACAAGTTACCAATGAAACGGCTGGCAATGGCACCCGCCGCAATGCCCGAACCGGCCAGACGCGCGGCAAAATCCTTCACACTTGCGGGCGTCATCACACCACCGCCAGTGTGCAACAACAACAGATCACGTTCATAGCCGCCATCTGCCAGCTTGCCTTCAAGGCGCTCAACATAATCGACGACCACGGGGGAAACAGCCGCGTTTGCCATTGTCGTTGAAAAACGCTCGTGTTCGAAAATTTCTGGCAAAACCTGCGATGAGATCGAAATCGGAATGTCCGGCATCACGCTTTGTAAAATTTCGCGCATCCGCTCTTCGTTGGCACCATTGGTGTAGGAGTTCATGAAACAGATCGCGACCGACTTCACATCACGTTTCTTAAGCACATTGGCGACCCGCAGCGCTTCATCCTCGTCAAGCGCCTCAAGGACTTGACCATCCGCGTTCACACATTCCTTGACCACCAGACGATCACGGCGCGCGACATAAGGCTTAGCTACGTCCTTGTAGGTGTCCCAAAGATCCTCTTTGTTGGCGCGGCGAATTTCGACAACGTCACGGAAACCTTCGGTACAGATCATCGCGGTCCGGGGTAAATTACGCTGGATCAACGCATTCGTGGCAACTGTAGTCCCATGCGAAAACATCGATACTTTGCTAAGGTCGATACCGCCCTGTTCGATGCCATTCAGAATGGCGACCATCGGATCATCGGGGGTCGATGATGTCTTTTCAATCCGGATCGCACCTGTGGTCTCGTCCATAATAACGACATCTGTAAACGTCCCGCCTACATCCACGGCTACTCTGATATTCTTCATTCTTTCATCCTTCTAAAGACAATAGGTCATCACGATGGTGCCAGCTAAACGCCAACCCAATTTTCGAATTCACTCATTTTTGGTCTGTTTACGGCGGTGCTGGCCGTTGGCCTTTCAAGGCACCTTTGCGCGTGTCTGTTGGTGTGCAGCCAAAATGCGCACGGTAGGCCTTGTTGAATTGTGGTTGATCCGAAAAGCCCCACTTTTGGGCAATCTCGCTCACAGTAGTTGTGCCACCTGCGCTTAGGTCCTCAAAAGACCGCACCAGACGCTTTTCACGGATAAAACCGGAAATAGATTTATCAGCATCCAGAAATAGCTGTTGAAGATAGCGCAAGGAAACATTGCAGGCTTCGGCAACATCACTGGATGAAAGATCGTTGTTAGCAAGATTGTTGCGGATGAACTGCTCGGCACGGTGCAGATGTGCGGCGCGAATGGAGGACATGTTGCTGTCCAACACGCGATCATCGGATCGGATCGACAAACACAGCAAATCAAGGATGTGCATCCCCGCCGCCGTGCGCGCGGCCTCGTCCAGAACCGCAACATGCGCAGCGGTTGATTTCACCACATCAAGAAAGAAACTGGCGACCCCTTGGGTGCCATCAAAACTTAACGCACCCAATCGGTCTGTTGGTCCAATGCGCGCGCGTACACTTTCAGACGGTACTTTAAGAACAAGTAGTTCGTTTGTTTGCTCGTGCCAAAACTCATAAGGTGAATCGCCACGTTCCACCAAAAAGCCACCGGGTGAACAGGTGGTTTTACGTGTATTTTGACTGAAACCGACCTCACCCAACTTGGGAATCGTGATCAGCAGGCTACTGTCTTTTTCATCCAAAAAGTGCCGCTTGTGCCGCTTATACAGTACACCATCACAGCGCATTTGCGACAGGCCGACGACACCGAGACTCCATGTATCCAACGCACCGCGAAAGGTTTGTTCCTGCGTGAAAGAGGCATCAAGAGGGAAATAGGTCTCTGAAACAAGCGACCGCCACTGCGTGCTGTTCAGCTCAGTCGATGCAGATTTGACTTTGTTTTTCATCCTGCACCCCCATGCATATATTTCTTCTCTTAGAATCAGCTTAGCATCATTCCTCACATCGGCCTTGGCAAAAAACGCACAAACTCTTGTGTTACTTGCAGTCCGGACACCGCATAACAGCGCCCGGCGTGTCTGCTTTCACCAATATCAACTTAGCCGTGTACCTGCGTGATTGCGGCTTCAATTGAGGCTTCAAGAAGCGTCAACGCTTCCTCCACTTGCTCATTTGGTGTAGTCAAAGGGGGCAGCAATCGAATGACATTGCCTGCTGTCCCGCACGGTAGAATGATCAAACCGCGCTCCTCTGCTTGTGCAACAACAGCCATGGTAAGAGCGGCATCAGGCGCGCGTGTTTCACGATCCGTAACCAGTTCAAAAGCGACCATCGCACCAAGGCCACGCACGTCGCCAATCGGCTCCATTCCCTGCCGTTCGGAAATTGTTTTCAACCGTGTCATCAACGTATTGCCAATTTTCGTCGCACTGGCACAAAGACCTTCGTCCTCGATAATATCCAGCATCGCGTTTGCCGCCGCAACCGCCAGTGGGTTACCGGCATAGGTGCCGCCAATCCCGCCAACAGGGGCTGCGTCAACAACCTCAGCACGCCCTGTCACCGCAGAAAGCGGAAAACCACCAGCAAGGCCCTTGGCCATCGTGACCAAATCCGCAGCAACGCCAGAATGCTCAAATGCAAACATCTTGCCCGTACGCGCCATGCCCGCCTGGACTTCATCTGCGATCAGCAAAATACCATGATCATCCGCGACCTGGCGCAGCTTTTTCAAAAACTCAAAGTCAGCAATGTTAAAGCCGCCCTCCCCTTGAACAGGTTCAATAATAATAGCGGCAACACGATCAGGATCGACACTGGACTTAAACAACATATCAAGCTGCGCAAGGCTCATCTCAGGGGTCACGCCGTGGTATGCGTTTGGGAAAGCAGCGTGATAGATTTCAGGCGGCATCGCGCCAAAAGCCTTTTTGTAGGGCGCGACCTTGCCGCTAAGGGCCAT